>JABTTZ010000001.1:904722-1206297 GCA_015075625.1 Anaerolineales bacterium
ACGATGGGAATGGAGGCGCGGCGGGCGGCGGCAGTGAATTCGCGCACCCAATCATCGCGGATTGCCTCTGGGTCAAGCAGATCGGAGGCGAAGCGATCCGCTCCGTCGGGGTCTTTGCCAAAGGCGGCAAAAACGACCCGCGTATCGAACAAGGCGGCATCGGCAAGATCGCAGAGATCACTGAAAAAGCCGTCAAACCCTCGCCCTTCGATCCAATGGCGCAACATGGAACGGACTTCGCCCCGCGTCACACGCTCGCTGGCAACCATCCCACGTTCTTCGGCAATCACCCGCGTCCAGACCCGCGCCGCCTTGTTCAGCGCCGTCCATGCGCCGGGGGAGACCCGCCCAATGAGGGCAAGAGTCTTCCCCTCTGTTCGCATCACCTCTAAGACACCACCCACCGGAACAGCGTGCAAACGCGGATCGTCCAAGACAGTGCGCAGCGCCTTACCAACATCGGGGTGATGGGCGAGGATAGCCAGATCGGAAGGGGTGTCGATGTCCATGCTGGAGGCGGGGCGGATGGAAGATAGAACGCGAACTTCATAGATGCCGCTCTCGCGAAGCTCCCAGGCAAGGCTATTATCGCGCCCCATCATCGCCAAGTAGGGAATTGCTTCGCGGAGGTGGCTGATCGCCGCCCAATCGCTGCTGTGAAGGTTATTCGTCAAAACAATGTGGGAGGGGACACTCACGCCAGCTTTATCTAAGAGTCCGGTGATCATCGCGACGAGGGCGGGGGTGAGCAATGGGGCGCTTGCCCCCCCAAAATAGAGCAGAGAGTCAAGCGCATGATCGTTGATTAGTGCGGCAAGGCGCTGCCCAAAATGGAAGGGTTCCGGTGGATCATCGGCGCAAATGACCTCTAGAGAGGGGTCGATCCAGTCTGTGGTGGGGGCAGCGACAATGATTTGGGCAATGCCTTGCCCGCGCAGGAGGGCGATCAGGTCAATAGTGCTGGCACGCTGTGCGGCAAGTATGAGGCGTTCTTGAGGGGTCTCGCCGCCGCCGCCGACCATGATTACCGCGCCGAGAGGGGTCATGTCAACCTCGTTGAATGGCATCTTGATAGGAAAAGGTTTGTGCGCATTTCTAAAAGAACCCCTATCCCCCCTCTCCGTTGGGGCGACCACACGGGGTCGCCCGACGGTAAAAGGCATGTCCGCAACTAGGTCAGCCTAAGAGCGTTGCTAAAGCACCGAGGGGTCTAGGCTCTGTTGGTAGTGTAATTCTCGTAAGGGCGTAAGGCATTGCACCCATCGCCGCCCGTGAGCGCCCGCCGCTAAAGCAGCGGGCTAGGAGTAACCACCCCTTCGGGGCTTACCCCCACCCCCTAACACAGAGAGAGGGACTCTCTCCCCCTTTCCCCGCAGGCAGGCAAAGGGGGCAAGACGGATGAGGGTACTTAATTCGGATAGGCTCTTAGTTCGTCAGCGCCCGTAGATGGGGATAATCACGCCCATATCGCCCTCGTCACGGCGGTAAAGCACATTGAATTCTTGCGTCTCAGCATTGAAAAAGACAAAAAAACTGTGACCTAAAAGCTCCATCTGATCCATCGCCTCTTGTTCGCTCATGGGGCTGACCTCGATCTGTTTGCGGCGGGCAATGGTGGGAAGTATCTCAACCACTTCCGCTTCTTCGGGAAGCGCCTCAGCATCGATCAACTCAACATCGATCATCTCGGAGCGGTCTGCGGCGCGACGACGGCGTTTTCCCTTGTAGCGCCCAATCTGCCGATTCAGCTTTTCCATGACGAGATCAATGGCGGCGAACATATCCGCTTGGGATTTATCTTCCGCCCGAAGGATCATCCCCCGACTGTGGCGAAGGGTCACTTGTGCGACAGCGCGTTCACCCCCTTGTTTTTGCCGCTCTTGGGCAAGCTCAAGGTCAATGCGGGCGATATTGGGTAAATATTTTTCGAGATGGGTCAGCTTTTTCTCGGCATAATCACGCAGCCGCCCACTAACTTCAACATTTTTAGCATGGATTTGAATCTGCATGTTCTTTACTCCTTTAGGTGATGCCCTTAGAACACAGATGATTCGGATTCTCGTTGATTCTTCCGGCGCTAAGGTAGGGGTAAGCCTACCCAGAGGCGGCGGCGACAGTGAGACCATACACCGCCGCTGCTCCGGCATGGCGCAGCGCCTCGGCACAAGCACTGAGTGTTGCCCCGGTGGTAAATACGTCGTCAATGAGTAGGATTGTCTCTCCTTTCACAGCCGATTCATCGGCGTGGAATGCGTCGGCAACATTCAGCGTTCGTTCGGTTGCGTTCAAGCCCACCTGTGGGGCGGTGTCGCGCAGACGTTGGATCACATCCAGCCGGACAGCCCCACTATGCCCAATCAGGCGACCCAGTGCCTCGGCAAGCAGGGCGGCTTGGTTATAGCCGCGTTTACGAAGGCGGCTATCGTGAATGGGGACAGCGGTGATGAGGGTTGGCGATGCACCGTTTTGCTGACGGAGGTCGGCGTAGGTCATGGCGAGGCGCTGCCCCAATGGTTGGGCAAGGCGAGATGTCCCCTCGTATTTCAGCCCATGAATTACCTCACGAATAGCACCCTCAAAGATCGCTGTTGTGTAGATGCCATCGAGGGCAGGGGCGTTTCGCGGTTGGATAGGAGGAAAGGGAATTTCGCCTTGGCAATCGCGGCAAAAAAAACTCCCCGCACAGCGGCACACAACACACCGGGGGGGGAAGAAGAAATCGATCCCGGTGGTTATGAGGTTTTGTACGAGGACGTTAGCCCGCCCTACCTCAGAAGGGGGACGGGCGGTCAGCCAATTCACCATGCGCTGCCCTTTCTGGGCAATGTTCGGCGCAAACGGTAAACCCTATAGACTACAAGGCGATGTTCGTCGTCATAAGGATAATCAACGACGGACCCAACAGGACGATCCAAATCGACGGGAAGATGAGAAACACCATCGGGATCATCATCTTGACTGGCGCTTGATGCGCTTTTTCTTGCGCACGCTGACGGCGCTTGATACGCATTTGATCGGATTGAATACGGAGGATTTTCGCCATACTGACGCCGAGTTGGTCTGCCTGAATGATGGCGGCGGTGAAGCTCGTCACATCGGGGACTTCCATGCTCTTTGCCATATCGCGGAGTGCCTCGCGGCGCATTTTGCCGAGGGCGATCTCTTGAATGACACGCCCAAAGGCGACAGAGAGTTCGTTATCCCACTTTTCATAGACTTTGCCCATCGCTTGGTCAAAGCCAAGCCCCGCCTCCACACAGATGGTCAGCAGGTCAAGGGCATCGGGAAGCGCCTTGACGATATTATCTTGGCGTTTGCGAATCTTGCTTTTTAGCTGGCTGGTGGGAAGGTAATAGCCCATAAATGCCATGAGTGCGGTGAGACCAATGGCGTTTAGGGGAGCTTGTTTGGCAATGATGAAAAACATGATGAACCCGCCCACACCCAAGAGGATGGTCATCATGATCCGTGTGCCGAAGAAGGTACGCGCATCGGTCTTTTGGGATTGCCCGGAGAGCTCGATTAAATGACGGGTTTGTTCAATTTGGCTTTCTGGGGTGAAGCGTGTCATCAAGCCCGCCATTGCCTTGAAGGTGGGGAGCAGCACGCGATCACGGAAGGAGAGCGACATTTCCAAATCTTCAAGGGATTGGGGCAGTTCTCGATCCCCGAATTCGGCAAGGCGTGCTTGCAGGGGGTCTTGATCTTTGTTATCGCGCATTCCGACCCAGATCAAGCCCCCAAACAAACCGACGCCGCCGAGGATAATAGCGATGATGCCTATCGTTTGAACATCCATAATCCGCTTACCTCACGCTGCTATACGTCAATATCAACGATACGTTGAACCACCGTCATACCGATACCGATCATGCCCAAGCCAATGGCGAGAAGGGGCCAGCCACAGCCACGATTTTCGATGAGCCGCCCCATATAGGTGGGGTTGATCAGCCACAGGAACAAGCCAAGAGCGATAGGCAGCCCGGAGATCAACCAACCGGTGATGCGCCCTTGCGCCGTCAACACCTGAATCTCACCTTTGATTTTAATCCGTTCGCGGATGGTATGCCCAATCACCTCAAGGATTTCGGCAAGGTTACCACCAACCTCGCGCTGGATGTTGACAGCGGTGATCACAAGGTCAAAGTCTTCGCTAGGGACGCGCATGAGCATGTGTTCAAGGGAGTTTTCAAGGCTGATGCCCAATTGAACTTCCTGCACAACGCGGCGAATTTCGCCTTTTGTTGGTTCTGGCGCTTCGCGGGAGATTGCCTCTAGCGCTTGCATCGCACTGTAACCAGCGCGAAGAGAGTTGACCCACAAGCTGAGCGTATCGGGAAGTTGGCGGTCAAATTCCTTAAGGCGCTTGGAAACTTTGTTGTTCACATAAAAGCGCGGGAGGAAAAAGCCAATGCCTATTGACAAGATAAGGTTGCCAATTTGAAGGGGAAATAGGATGAAAAAAGAGAGCAACCCCAAGCCAACCATACTGACGACGTGGAGGGCTAAGTATTCGGCAACAGTCAGTTTGAGATCGGCGCGGTTGAGTTGAACACGCCAATTCTCGCCAAATTTTCGTTTGGTGAGCGCCTCATTAATGCTTTTGGTGAGGGCGCTTTCTTTCTTCTTCTTCTTCTCCTCCTCCTCCTCAAACTCATCGGAGAGTTGGAGTTTATCGGAGAGATCGGTATAACGCCCCAGACGCTCCTCGATGGTATCTGTGCGCTGCCCGCGAATGCTCATCACGGTGAAGAAGACGACACCGAGGATCACCGCTCCAATCACAATCAGCAAAATCGGTGACATAACGTACCCTCAGATTTGTACAACTACCTTTATTGTAACCGAAAACACCCGCCACCGGACGGGTGTTTTCGGTTAGGATGCTGTTTGGGCGCGGTTTAGTAACGCGCTGCACCAATGCCAAAGACGGAAGGCGGAAGGTGAATACCCGCCGCTTCGATGCGATCAATGAATTTCGGACGCAGCCCCGTCGGACGGATACGCCCAATGACGCGCCCTGCCTCCAAGCCGGTTTGCTCGAACTCGAAGATGTCGGACATGGTGATGATTTCACCTTCCATACCCTGTACTTCGGTGATCTTGACGACCTTACGAGTCCCATCCCGGAGACGTTCCTGCTGGACAATGACATCCACCGCTGCGGCGATCTGCTCGCGGATAGCGCGAACGGGCAAATCCATACCAGCCATGAGGCACATTGTCTCCAAACGGGCGAGACAGTCACGGGGGGTATTGGCATGTGCTGTCGTTAGCGATCCATCGTGACCAGTGTTCATTGCCTGGAGCATGTCCAGCGCCTCGCCACCGCGGCACTCTCCGACCACGATGCGGTCAGGGCGCATACGGAGGGAGTTGATAACCAGATCGCGGATGGTGACTTCCCCTTTGCCCTCAATGTTTGGGGGGCGGGATTCGAGGGTGACGACGTGTTCCTGCCGAAGCTGAAGTTCGGCGGCGTTTTCGATGGTGACGATGCGCTCATCGTTGGGGATAAAGCTGGACATGACATTCAGCAAGGTGGTTTTCCCCGACCCCGTACCACCAGAGACGACAGCGTTCAGGCGGGCGACAACGCAGGCAGCCATGAATTCGGCAATCTCTTTGGTGAACGAGCCAAAGCGGATGAGGTCTTCCACCGTGAGCGGTTTCTTGGAAAACTTCCGAATGGTGATCGTGGGACCGCACAGCGCCAGCGGGCGGATGATGGCATTCACCCGCGATCCATCGGGAAGACGAGCATCTACCAGCGGCGAGCTTTCGTCAATGCGCCGCCCCAGAGGGGAGACGATACGATCTAGGACGCGCAGAACATGATCTTCGTTCTCAAAGACGACCGTTGAGCGGCTGAGGCGTCCGCGCTGCTCGATGTAGATATTCTTGGGACCGTTGACCATAATTTCGGAAACGGTCTCTTCGGCAAGGAGCATTTCCAGAGGACCCAAGCCCAAGATTTCAGCCACGATCTGCTCAAAGAGTTTTTGCCGCTCGGTACGGGCAAGCATGACGTTTTCTTCGTTCAGAATTTGGTTGAAGGTTTCCTCAATTTGCGCCCGCACTTCGGGAGAGCGGGTATCCATAGAGGGGTCAAGCTCAGCGAGGAGTTTTTGCTGCACCCGTGAGCGG
The DNA here is from genome assembly GCA_015075625.1 of Anaerolineales bacterium. NCBI lineage: Bacteria > Bacillati > Chloroflexota > Anaerolineae > Anaerolineales > Anaerolineales bacterium. The sequence continues at coordinate 910,870 of JABTTZ010000001.1, forward strand.
AGGTCGGCGTAGCCCTGCCCACCGTGACCGGCTTGGGGCATGGCGACATTGCGGCGCTGGAGCGCCGCCAAGCGTGAGCCACCCTCGCCCCCACCAGCGGGTGGCGGCGCATTGTTAGGCTGTTGTTGTTGGGGGGCATTGCCGCCTTGCTGCTGCCCGCCGCCTTGTTGTTGTTGTCCTTTTTCGATCCGCTTTAGAAGGGACACAGTACCATCCTCCACACACCTTTTACTGACTCAGAGCATCTCATGCCGTTGGATCACCCACCAAAGAGCCGCCCAAAACGCGATTTAGGCGCTTGCGCCGCTGTGGGCTGAACTCTGCCGCTATCTTCGCTAACGGGTTGTAGGTTTTCCCGTAGGGAATCAGCGAGGGCAACAAGTTCCTTCGCGGGGGATTGGTTACGATCCCGTGCGATAACCGAGATGCCTCGGTTGACGGCATAAAGAACTTTCTTCTCGTCCATCGGAACGATACCCAGCGGGGGGCGACGCATCTTATTCTCAATGGTTTGGACGGGAACGGTGATCTTCGCTTTTTCGAGATCGGGGGTAACCCGATTGACGACGAAGATCGTCTTTTCCTGAGGATACTCAAAGCTGTCTAACAATTCCATCACAGCTAGGGTGTTTTTGACGGCGGGCAAGGTTGGGTTAACAACCATCAGAATACGGGTAGAAATATCAAACAGAGACAGAGCGAGATCGTCAATAGGGGATGCCATATCAACGACGATAAAATCGAACCGCCCGCGCAGTTTCTCAATCAAATTGGAAACGCGATCCCGCGCCACGAGGTCGGCATCGGCTGGACGGAGCGGGGCGCAGAGAACGCGCAGCCCGCTGTCATGGGTGACGAGGACGTTCTCTACCAAGTCCATGTCAAGATCGTCCACATCCTTGATGAGTTCGACAATGGTCGCCTGAGGCTTTAGGTTGAGGAAGGCGGTGACATCGCCAAACTGGAGGGCGGCATCAACCAAAAGGACTTTTGTCCCCTCGCGCATGAGTGCGGCAGCCATGTTGGTGGCGATGGTTGTTTTGCCGGAGCCACCCTGTGGGCTGTAGACAGTGATGATGTGCGTTTCCCGCCCGGTATCATCGGTGCTTGCCCGTCCGCCACGTCCATCACCAGTGGCGGTGAGGGTAAAGCCAGAAAAGGTTTGCTCTTGGATTTCATAGACACGGCGGATGGTGGCATAGAGTTCCTCGGCGGGGGTGGGTTTCGTCAGAAAGTCCCGCGCTCCGGCAGCCATGGCGCGGCGGATGTATTCCGCCTCGCCTTGAACGGACATCATAATGACGGCAAGGGACGGCTGCGTGCGGCGGAGTTCGCCCGCCGCAGTGATACCGTCCATATCGGGCATGTTAATGTCCATGAGGATGATGTGGGGCATGAGGTCTCTGGCGAAGTCAATGCCCTCACGTCCGGTGCTTGCCGTGCCAACGACATCAAAATCCGGCTCGAACTGGAGCAGTTTTTTGAGATTCTCCCGCGCTTCCGGGATGTCGTCCACGATTAGGATTTTGATCTTCTTTTTTGCGTCGCTCATAGACACCCGCCCCTATTGAGGCTCGTTAGTTACTCACATCGACAAAGGTAATTTCGTTGCCCAAGACCAAACGGCGGATAGACCGAATGGCAGGCTCTAGGGCATAGGGAAGGCGCGGCGGCTGCGGCACGTTATAGGTGTTGATCATGTATTCCAACGTGACGGCTTGCGTCTCGCCAATAGCCAAATCGGTAGCCGAACGCAAGGCGAAGGTGATCGGCAAGCGTGACTCAATCGCCCAGACCAAAACCACCGCATCCTGTGGATCAACGGCAAGGGTGATCATGTCTTTGGGTGGTGTGGTTGCCGTTGGGACAGCGGCAGCAGGCGTGGGGGTTGCCTCGCCATCGGATGGTGTGGGAAGGGGCGTAGGCGTAGGACGCCTCCCTAAGAAGTCGCCATCGTCGGGGAACGTTCCCACATAAAGGACAAAGGCGGCTTGCACCGTCCGTTGAGTGACCAAGCGCGGACGCTGTACTTCGCTGGGACCGACAACCACAGGGAAGGTGAAATCGCCGCTTGGCTCAACACGCCCTTCCAACCCCGTCTGGAACTCAATTGTTCCGTCTTGGCGGATGGTGGTGAGCGTCAGTTTGTTGGGCAGACGGGTTTGGAATTCCTCGTCAACATCGACAAAGAGGAAGGACAAAATGACATCTACATAGTCGCCTGTCATGGGGGCGTTGGCAACGTTCGTGAGGCGATCAATGGGAATACTGATCGCAACCTTGCCGGGGGGAATAATCAAGGCAGCGTCACTCCCGCGTGCGGCAATTTCATCAAGGTTATCGGTGATCTGCGTGAGCAGGATGGGTGACTCAACGGGGATGTCGGTACGGGCAATGCTGCCAATGACCAAGCGAGCGTCGTCAGTGGAATTAAGCGGCACTGATTCTTGGGGCCATTCCCGAATTTGGACGCCGTTTTCGGGGATGACGGAGCCGCGTGGGATGTTTTGCACGGCGATCACCAACGAGGCAACACGAATCGGCACGGGGGTATTAAACACAACGGTAGGCTCTTGCCCGCCGCCGCCACCACCATTATCAACCACCGGTGCGCTACCTTGGTTCATGATGAGCAATAGAGCCGCCACACCACCAACCACAACAACCAATAGAATCAGCAACATTGTGCGTCGATTCCCCATGAGAGCAGTCCTCCGTCCCTTTATCTGCGACGCGGATCAAAGTAGTACGCCACAAACGGGCGTTGTCATGTTCAACACAGATGCCCGCTGGCATTGCGCCATATTGCCATAAGTGTAGTCGGCTCTAGGCATTTGAGCAAACGCCAACCAACACAAGGCATGGCGAAGCGGGCAAGGCGGGGTTAATACCCCGTCGCCCGCTCGGTAGGCAGGGCGAATTCGACACGGTTCGTCTCCCCATCGTAATCGGATTCGACCTTGCCGCCGACCAATTCAATGCGATCCACAAGGTTTTTTAAGCCGAATGCCTTGTTTTTGCCGTCCTCAATGGTTGCCTCGGTTTCGCTAAGGGGTTTGCCATTGAAGGTGATCACCGCCCGCACTGGATTGGCGGTGATGTCCAGCATAATCTCAACGCGGGTTGCCCCAGAAAGATCGCGGGCATAGTTCATCATCTCTTGCAAGCCGCGGAAGATGAGGACTTCGTTATGCCCTTCGATGCGCTGACGTTCTTCACCAACGATGTTGATGCGTGTCTCGATCTTGCTTTTTTCGGTAAAGACATCGACATAGCGGCGCATGGTGGGGATCAAACCAAGATCGTCAAGCATCATCGGGCGCAGTTCAAAAATAAAATCGCGCACCCGTTGGAAAGTCAAGCTGGCAGCCGATTTGAGGTTATCAAGTTCCTCAACGGCGCGATCCGGGTTGCGGTCAAAGAGGCGGCGACAGATTTCGGCTTGAAGGATGAAATTGGTGAGCGATTGGGCGGGTCCATCATGCATGGTACGGGCAAGGCGCTGGCGCTCTGATTCTTGGCTTTGGACAATGCGGACAATCGTCTCGTCGTCCAAGCCTTGTGGGGCGTCAGCCGTTTCTGTGTGGAGCGAGCGAACATCACTCTCACGGACAGCACCTAACATTTTCAAGAGCGTTCCCATCAACTGGCTGAAATGTTCCAGTTGGGAGCGGTCTTGCTGAAACTTTTCCAACTGGCTTTGAACGCTGAGCAAGCGGGCGCGGGCATCCAGCGCGGTGTTATAGACCACTTTAATATCATTGCGGGGGACAGTCTCGAAATTTGCCTCAAGGCGCGTCATTTGAGCGGTGACATCAACTGCCCGCTGTTGAAGTTTGCGCACTTCGACCTGACTTTGTTCGATGAGCGCTGTTAACTCTTTAAGGCGCTTTTGAATTTGGTCGTATTCCCCCTGAACCTCAGCGATCAGGGCATCTTTCGGGTTGTTCAAGGCACTTATGTTCATGCAGCCAATACCCCTTCGCAAACTCGGCAGAAATGATGATGAATTAATCCTCGGCGGGCGGGCGATAATCTTGGGCGCGTACCCACCCGCGTTGAATGGCGTAGAGCGCGGCTTGCGTGCGCCCTTCGGCATTCAGTTTATAGAGAATCGATGTGATATGATTGCGCACCGTTTGGTGGCTAATTTTTAATTCTTGGGCAATGACCTTATTGCTCAATCCCCGTGTGACGAGACGGAGGATTTCCATCTCGCGGGGGCTGAGCGGTTGGCGAGTAAGTTCATCGTTAGGTAGGGAGGAAGTTTTGGCGACAATCCACGCATTGACGCCGGCATCGTCAAAAACCTGATCATCAATGACCTTTTTCCCCCGTGCGACGGAGCGAATGACGGCGACAAGGCGATCCGGCTCAATGGCTTTCGGGCAATAGGCGGCTGCGCCCATGCGCAGCGCTTGCAGTTTTTGCTCAGGGTCATCATAGGCGGTGAGCAAGACAACAGCGGTACGACTGCCCTCTGTGCGCATGGTGGTGGCAACCTCAAACCCATTTAGGTCTGGCAAATTAATATCCAAAAGCATAACATCGGGCTGGTCATGAGGGGGACGCAGGCGCAAGTAGGTGAGGGCGGCTGTTCCCGTACCGGCTTCGGCGGCGATCATGATATCGTCCTCAAGTTCCAGCAGTTTGATCAGCCCGCCACGCAAGATCGGATGATCGTCAACGACGATCACGGAGATAACCGCGTGAGGGGTGTTTGTGCGCGGATTAACCATAGCTGCGCCTCGTGTGATAGAGTAACTATAACACGACTCCGCCTACGCAACATCAGGACAAAATTCCCAATACAGGCAATGGGGGTATCACAGAGCCGTTACAGAGATCATGAGCCGATCACAGAGAGATCACTACTGACCTTAGGTAGCGTCCCTTACCCCTAGCCCTCTCTCCTCAACACAAAGAGGAGAGGAGGGATTCAATTTTTGAGGGCGAAATCTCCTCAAACTGCCCTTTTCCTAATTTACCTTAGGCAAGCAGTGCGATTCTCTCTGAGATTAGCTGCATAAAAGGGCTGGGAGGGGCAGCGCCCCTCCCAAAGAGAATTCCCCCTCTCCCGCACAGCGGAAGAGGGGGTCAGGGGGTGAGGGTCTGTGCGTAAGGTAAGTTCCTAAAACACAAGGTAAACAAGCCCAACGGCGCAAGATGAGATCATAAAACTGATCAGCAACGGGGAGGAAACGCCATTTTCAGGGCGGTTAGCTAATGGTAAAATGTGTCGTTCACTCGTCTTGAAGGAAAAAACAATGACAGACATGATTGGGGATAACAAGGTCGTTGAGATTGCTTACACGCTCACCCTAGATGATGGGCGTGTGATGGACGAAGCAGAAGGGGATGATCCCTTAGCTTATCTACACGGCGCGGGGAACATTATCCCCGGTTTGGAAAAGGCACTGGTTGGCTTGAAGGTTGGGGATACAAAAGACATTGTGATCGCCGCCAAAGATGGCTACGGCGAATACGACGAGGAAGCGATTGAGGTCGTCCCGATCAAAGACCTGCCGAAAGGCGCCCCGTTGGAATTGGGGATGGAGGTCGGGTTTCAGGATGACGATGGGAATATGGATACGGCGGTGGTGAAGGCGATTGGTCCCAACGAGATCACCTTCGATTTCAACCACCCCCTTGCCGGACAGACTCTTCATTTCACGGTTGAAATCATTGGCGTGCGCGAGGCGACAGAAGAAGAACTCGAACACGGTCACCCGCATGGGCTGGATTTTGATGATGAGTTTGATGATTTCGATGATGAGGACTTTGACGACGACGAGGATTATGACGATGAGGATGAGGACGACGACGACGACGACCTTCCCCTCTATCGCAAGCAGTAAGGTATGTCGGCAACGCCGCTCATCCTCGGTTCAAGTTCGCCTCGGCGTCGGGAACTTCTCTCGGCGCTAGGGTTCACCTTTCAGATTGCCCGCCCCGACATTGATGAAACGCCGAGGGCGGGCGAATCTCCTCTTCGCTATGTGGAGCGCATGTGCCGCGAAAAGGCGGAAGCGATCTGCGCGGATCCCTCCATAGAGGCAACGGCGGCAGTCCTCACGGCGGATACGACAGTGGTCTTGGGCGAGGCAATCATCGGCAAGCCGGCGGATGCCCCCGAAGCCGAGGCGATGCTCCGCTCCTTACGAGGGCAAGCGCATGAAGTCTACAGCGGGGTCGCCCTCCGTAACCCCCTAACGAACATCATCCAGACACAGATCATTCGGACAAACGTTTATCTGCGCGATTACAGCGATGCAGAGATCGCCGCGTATGTGCTGCGGGGAGAACCATTTGACAAGGCGGGGGGATATGCCGTACAGGATGCCACGTTTCGCCCGGTAGTGCGGCTGGAAGGCTGTGCGCCGAATGTGATGGGGCTGCCTGTTTGTGCCGTGTGCGGGATGCTTCTGAGCGCCGGAGTGCGGGGATCGTTCGATGCCTTTCCCGCTGCCGAAGGGTGCCAGCCGCACGATCCGACGGCGACACGCTGCGGGTGGCGTTTTTGGTAGGGGAGGATGGCGGACACCCCAGGGGGCGTCCCCACAGGGGTGCGCCCCGACAAAATCAATTTCACAGCAGGCGTCGGAACGTCTTAGATAGGGAGCAGCCATGCCCAACCCCACTATCGTCTTTTTGACGGATCGCGGCGAACGCCACCAACAGCACGCCCTTCGCTATGCTCCGCCGGAATTGGATGTGATCATGCTGCGGACGCCCCCGCCAGAGGTGTTGTTTCCAGCGTTGGAGAAGGCATCGTTCCTGATCAGCGAGCGAAATCAGCCCGTCACGGCGGAGATGATCGCCGCTGCGCCGAATTTGCGGGGAATCGTGCGCCTCGGTTCGCTGCTCTATGATATTGACACCGCCGCCGCCGAACGTGCTGGCGTGCGCGTCGCCGCCTTGCCTATTCAGGGGGTGATCTTCTGTGCTGAACATGCGCTGTTGCTGATCTTGGCGCTGTGCCGCCGATTAGGACGCTCTCTGGTGGCGGCAGTGGTGGCGGATCATGGCATTGCGCCGCGCCGGACGGATGAGGACACCTTCGCTTTCAATTGGCTGAATTACAGCGATCTGACGGGGATTCGAGGGAAGGTCGTGGGCATTGTGGGGATGGGCGAGATCGGTGTTGAGCTTGCCCGACGGCTGAAGGGCTTCGCACCGCGTCAGATACTCTATACAAAACGGACGCCCTACCCCGCCGCTGTCGATCAGGATTTGGGAATCACCTTTGCCCCGCTAGAACCATGTGTCAGCGAGGCGGATATTTTGGTCAGCCTACTACCTTACAGCGCAGAGACAGATTATCGGAATGGGGGCGGGATTGGGGCGGCGCAGATTGGGAGGATGAAACAGGAATCGATAATGGTCGTTATCGGAAGTGGAAGTGTTGTGGACGAGAGGGCTGTGGCAAAGGCGCTGCGCGAGGGGCGGCTGGCGGGAGCAGCCTTCGATACCTACGAGTACGAGCCGCTGACGGCGGAAAACCCTCTCATAGCGCTGGCGCGTGATACGACAACGAACGTTCTTCTGACGCCCCACACGGCGGCAGCATCTGCCTCGGCAGATCGTTCGGGGGATTATGCGCCGATCTTGGCATGGCTGCGGGAGGGGTAATTCTGCGGGGAGCGCACAGGGGCGCTCCCCGACGGAAAATGCCCTTAGGCTTCGGTCAGTTGTTCTAGCCGTCCGCCGCTGACGGCGTAGTATTTTGCCTCTGGGTGGTGGGCGAAGATCGCCGCTGTCGATTGTTCGGGTATCCACTGGTAAGCAGAGGTCAGCGTCATGCCAAGCGTCGTCTCTGCCTCTGGGAGAAGTTTCAGCACCACCGCATGATCAGCGAGATTGGGACAGGCAGGGTAGCCCCACGAGTAGCGCTTCCCTTGTTTGGGGTCTAAGCCTAACTCGCGCCGGATGTGAAGGTTCACATACTGCGCTGTCGCCTCTGCCGCCTGTACCGCCAAGCCATGGAAGAAGTAGGCTTCCGTGTACTCATTGGCATTTTGGAGTGTGTCGAAGTGGCGGGTTGCCACCTCCCCTACGGTGACGATCTGCAAAGCGACGACATCGGTCACACCGGATTCAACGCTGCGATAGTAATCGCTGATGCACAGGAACTCGCCAGCGTCTTGGCGGGGGAAGGCAAAGCGGGCGATCTCCACTTTTGAGCCATCCGCTGTGTAGCGTTGCGGATCGTAGATGAGCAGATCGTCGCCCAAGCTGTTTGCCGGAAAGTACCCATAGACGGCACGCGGTTCAAGCAGGTGTTCAAACATTGCCTGACGGCTCATTTTTGCCAAGCGTGCCTCAAAGTCGGCGCTAATCTTCTCCCATTCTGCGCCGTGCGTGTTCTTCGCCCCCCAATTTAGGCGGAACAATTCGGGCTTGTGAAGGTACTGAAGCACTATCTCGGTGGGCATTTTCAGGATCGACTTTGCCCCCCAGAAGGGCGGTGTTGGCACATGGGGGGCGGGCGCTAAGAGTGCTTTTCTACCGCTTGAAGCGGGGCGCTGCGGCTGCACCTTGTCCATCTCGGTGTTTGCCTCGGTGACGATCCGTTCAAGCAAGGTCGTGCGCGAGTCGGGGTTGACGAGTTGTTCCATCGTGTCCAAGCCCTCGAAGGCGTCTTTGCAATAGAACACGCCCGGCGCGTAAGGGGCGCCGCCTTCATCAAGGAACAGGATGCGCCGCCCAAAACGGCGGTTGATTGCCGCTCCGCCGATCAGGACGGGGTAGGTCAAGCCGCGACGGGCAAGCTCGTTGACGATCAGGGGCATTTGCTTAGAGGTGCTGACGAGCAAAGCACTTAGACCAATGGCATCGGCGTTATGCGTTTGTGCCGCCTCAATAATAACATTGGCGGGGACTTGCTTGCCCAGATCGTGGACGGTGTAGCCGTTGTTGCTGAGGATGGTCTTAACTAGATTCTTGCCAATGTCGTGAACGTCGCCGTAGACGGTGGCTAGGACAACCGTCCCTTTTGTTGTGCCTTCCTTCTTTTCGAGGAAATTTTCAAGGTAGGCGACGGTCTTTTTCATCGTCTCGGCGCTTTGCAAGACGAAGGGGAGAATCAATTCGCCCGCGCCGAATTTATCCCCGACTTCCTTCATGGCGGGGAGCAAGACGTTGTTAAGGACGGCAACAGCGTTCTGGTTCTGCAAACAAGCGTCCACGAGCGCCTCAACGCCCTCTTTCTTGCGGTGGACGATTTGCCAATGGAGTTTTTGTTCTGGCGTCATCCCCTCGGTGGGGTCTTCCTGTTCCGTGCTGTCGTTCGTCACAACGTTTACATCGAAATAAGCAATGAAACGGGGGAGCGCGTCGGGGTGGCGATTGAAGATCAAATCGTTGGCGAGTTCGCGCTGTTCTTCAGGGATTTCAGCGTAGGGTTTGATGTGGGCGGGATTGACAATTGCCATATCCAAGCCGTATTGAACGGCGTGATAGAGGAACACGCTGTTCAGAACGCCCCGCGCCCCTTCACCCAAGCCAAAGCTGAGGTTGGAAACGCCCAGAGAGGTCAACACGCCGGGGAGTTCCTGCTTGATCAGGCGGATGCCTTCGAGAGTTTCCTTCGCGCTGTCTACAAATTCGGCGTCGCCTGTGGCAAGGGTGAAGGTCAGATCATCAAAGATCAGATCGCCCGCCTTCATCCCATATTCGCCAACGGCAATGTCGTAGATTGCCCGCGCCACCTCTAGCTTACGAGCAGCCGTCTTTGCCATGCCAATTTCGTCAATCGTCATGGAAAGCACCGCCGCGCCGTGCTTTTTGGCGATGGGCAGCACCTTGTCGATACGTTCCCGTCCGTTTTCAAGGTTGTTCCCATTAATGATGCCGCGTCCCGGATAGACGGCAAGCGCCGCTTCCGCCACCTCTGGATCGGTGATGTCGATCATCAGGGGCGCTTCGATGCTCATCGCCAGTTTTTTGACGAGTGTTCGCATCTGCGCCGCCTCGTCGCCGCGTTCGGTGAGCGCCACGCAAATATCGAGGATGTGCGCCCCGCTATCGACCTGTTCTTGGGCAATTTGCAAAATGCCCTCGTAATCATCGGCAAGCAGCAGGCGTTTCACCTTGCGGCTGCCCTGACTGTTCACCCGTTCGCCAATCATCGTCGGGGCGGGGTTTTGCACCATCGGCAGCGAGCGCATCCCGGAGGCAGCGCGTGGTTCGCCCTCGCTGGCAGAGTGTTTGGGGGGGTGATTCGCCCCGACTTTTTCAATCACTTTGGCAAGGTGTTCGGGGCGTGTGCCACAGCAGCCGCCAACGACACTCACGCCCCACTCCACGAATTCCGCCATCATGTGGGCAAAGGGTTCGGGTTCAAGTGGGTAGACTGCCTCGCCATCGACATTGATTGGGAGTCCGGCGTTGGGGAGGACGCTGATCGGTTTCGTGGAATACTCTGTCAGGTAGCGGATCGGTTCGCGCATGTGTTCGGGTCCGGTGGAACAGTTCAAACCGATCACGTCCAATGCGAGGGATTCGAGGATGGTCAGGGCGGCGGCAATGTCTGTGCCGAGGAGCATCCGCCCGGAGGTATCCAGCGTCACCTGCACCTGAAGGGCGACACGGTTGCCGCTCTCTTTGAAATACTGATTGATCCCGTAGACAGCGGCGCGGACTTCGAGAATATCCTGACTGGTCTCGATGAGCAGGACATCGGCGCCGCCTTCGACCAAGCCTTGCGCTTGCTCGTAAAAGACAGCGGCAAGCTGATCAAAGGTGACATTGCTGAGGTCTGGATCATCCGAGGAGGGGAGTTTGCCGGTGGGTCCGATGCTGCCGGCGACAAAGCGAGGTTTGCCCGTCTCTGCCTCGAATCTATCGGCAATGCCTCGCGCAAGGCGTGCGGCGGCGCGGTTGATCTCTAGGACGCGATCTTGCAAGCCATATTCGGCAAGGGTCAGACGGTTGGAGCGGAAGGTACAGGTTTCCACCACCTCACTGCCCACGGCCATAAAGCTGCTGTGAATCTCACCGATCACATCGGGGCGGGTGATTACAAGGTAATCGTTGCAGCCGTTGAGCGCCTCGCCGCCAAAGTCCTCGGCAGTGAGGTTGTAACGCTGGATGTTTGTCCCCATCGCCCCATCATAGATGAGAACGTGATCCTTGATAGCGTCTAGATAGCGGAGGTTGGTAGGCATGATGCGTCCTTATCATTCATTCAATTGATGAGCGTGCGGTTATCAGGAGAGTGCGTTTTTGAGCCACGTCCGAATTTGTTCGCCGTGCGTCAGGTAATGGCGGTAGCGCCAGCGCACAAGCCGAGCCACCGGAATTGTTTCCTCGCGTTCGCCCGTGTGGTAGGTGATCGTCTGTGCTAAGCGTTCCTCAGAGATGGATTCAACGAGCCTGACCAGCGGCGGGAAAAGCGCCTCGAACTCTGCCAACACCTCGGTAAGGGAGCGATCCTTGTGTTCTTCATAGGTCGCCGCGTTCAAGGCGTCAAGGTCGTTCCATGTTTTGCCCGGCAGCGGAATGGCGGGGGTTTTTCCCGCAGCAGCATCCGCCAGCCAGCCGGTACCCCGCCGATCCCAAACATTCACATGGGCGATGATGTCCTTCACCGTCCAGAGGCTTGGGGAAACGGGAATAAGCATGGCTGGTGGAGCAAGCTGCTCTAAGGCGACCTCCAAAAAGAGGTGCTGTGCCTGAAGGGATTTGAGCAACCGCCCTTTGTCCAGTTGATCTGCCACGCCCCACACCCTCTCGGCTAAGCCAAAAACGAAAAAGCGCCCCGACAGGATATGGCGAGGCGCGGAAGATGCGTCTTTCCCCTACCCATCGTTGCAGAGTTGCTGCCGGATTTAGCACCTTGCCAACGCTTCGGCGGTTGCTGCGGGTTCGTAGAGCCGTTCTCTCCCCCGCTCGTGATGAGTTTTTGCAAAACGTTCACAGGATCGTAACATGATCCGTCCGCTCCGTCAAGATTGCCCGATTGACAGCGGGGGCGATTTTTCCCTATAATGACGCTCAGAACATAGACGATAAGGACAGTACCAATGACAATGCTTGCGTCCACGAATGGGTACGTCCCTAGCCGCACACTCAAGTTTCAGGTTGGGTTTCTGCTGGCTGAAAGCAAAGGGCAGCACAGCGATAACAATCTTGATTTTCCCCGCGTTCAAATCTCCGAGGATATGGTTGTCGATTATCTGCGGGGAACGATTCGCCTGAGCCGCACGGGAGAGGGCATCCTTGTCCAAGGGACGCTGACGGTGGCAATCCCCGGCGAATGCAACCGCTGTCTACAAGAAACAGCGGTCATCCTCAGCGTTAATCTGGAAGAATTGTTTGTTCACCCCCCTCGCACCGGTGAGGAGTTCATCGTTCCTGAAACGGGCGTGCTTGATCTTGCGCCCCTTCTGCGGCAGGAAATTTTCTTAACCATGCCCATTAACATCCTGTGCCAAGCGGATTGTAAAGGGCTTTGCCCAGAATGTGGGCAGAATTGGAATGAGGGGATATGCGATTGTGCAGACAAGGCGGTTGATCCGCGCCTTGCCGCGTTGAAGGCGCTGCGCGATCAGGTCGGGGACTAACCCCAACGCCAAAACACCGGATCAGAATTAGGGAGTGCGCAAGAACGCTTATAGTCTCAGTTTCAATTGGGCTTCGGCATAGGGAATGTCTATCCCGTTTGGATCACCTTCATGATTGGTTCGGCGCTGTGGGAAAGGAACGTTGTACCCGTGAAAACCCGTTCATCACATGATTACCCCGCTGACGAAGGGGATGCCCCCCTTGCCGAATTTGGCGGCGACGAGGCACTTCAGGACACCGAAGAAGACTCCTTTGACGAGGCATTTGAGGCAGAGATTAGCGACGATTTCGATTTTTACGATGAAGTTGATCTGATAGGCGATCATTTCGCCCTTGCTGATGATATTGACGAGGATGAGGAAATTGTCGATCTGGCGACGATTGCTTCCGACGACACGATAGGGTTGTATTTGAAGGAAATGGCGCGTGTGCCGCTGCTCTCGCTAGAAGAAGAAGTGGCATTGGCAAAGCGGATGGAGGCGGGCATTGCCGCTGCCGAGCCGCTGAGCAGCGCCGAGGGGGAGGATGCCCAACGGCTGGCACTCACCATAGCCGATGGGAAAGAGGCACGCGACCATCTGATTCGGGCAAATACGCGCCTTGTCGTGAGCATCGCCAAGCGCTATATGGGGCGCGGCGTGCAGTTCCTCGATTTGATCCAAGAGGGCAACCTCGGATTGATGAAGGCTGTCGAAAAATTTGAGCATCAGCGCGGCTTCCGCTTTAGCACCTACGCCACCTGGTGGATACGCCAGACGATCACCCGCGCCATTGCCGATCAGGGACGGACAATCCGCGTCCCCGTCCATATGTCGGATCGGATTCGGAGCGTCTACAAAACCGCCCGCCAATTGGAACAAGAATACGGGCGGAAACCGACCCCCGAAGAAATCGCCACGATTATGAACCTTGAGCCGCGCAAAGTGCAATGGATGCTCAAGGTCAGTTGGCGTCCGCTCAGTTTGGAGCACCCCGTTGGGGAGGACGAGGACAGCGAATTGGGGAGCTTCATTGAGGACGACAGCACACCGACGCCTCCCCAAAGCGCCCACGAGAACTTGCTCCGCGAACGGATGGAGGAAGTCCTTGCCACGCTGACCCCCCGCGAGGCGCGGATTTTGCGGCTGCGCTTTGGCTTGGTGAATGGCAAGCAGTATACGCTGGAGGAAGTGGGGCAAAAATTTGGCTTAACCCGCGAACGCATCCGGCAGATTGAGGGGAAGGCGCTGCGCCGCTTGCGCCACCCGCGCCGCTCGCGCCGCCTGCGAGATTTCTTGCACTAAATACAGCGTGTTTAGGGACGCCCTCCCCCAATAGGGCGTCCGTTTCTAGATGATCTCTCGCCTGCAAGCAATAGCCCCTAGGGTATACCTCTCAGAGACTTACCCTGTGATCGATCTCATCACGATCATCCCTAGCGCAGTCGTCCCTGCCCTGCTTTGCAAAGAGCGGCAATGGACAGGGACGGCTCACCTATGGAACTTGTGGAGAACGGTAGAAGGTGATCCCCAGTGCCTCGAATCGTGCGTAGTGGGTTTGAAGTCGGACTTTGTACTCCTCCCATGCACGACCTTCTACCGGCGACCAGCCGATCTCGGCATGACCAACCAGCCGTGGGAAGGCCATGACGGTGATCTCGTCTAGGTTTGTGATCGTCTCTGTCCAGAGGGGCGCCTCAATGCCGATGATGTCGGCTTCAGCCAGTCCGCGAAGCTGCATCGTCGGGTCCCACGTGTAACCCGTCTGCACTTCGATCAGGCCAGCCCAGTCTAGTCCGGGCGAGGTTGTCGCCGTATATTTCATGTCTAGGTAGGCGCGGCTGGCTGGCGACATGATCACCTTCGCCCCCTGCTGCACCCCCTTGAGCGCAAGAGTGCTGTTCCAGTGCTGAACCAGCGTCCCCGGCATAAGCTGCGTTTGGGCGATTTCTTCCCACCCAACGATCTGTTTACCATATTTGGCCACAATAGCCTGTACCCGCTCGACAAAGAGGACGTATTCTGCATCGGGGGTCGCGGCGGCTTCATCGCCGCCAATGTGTAGGTAGGGTCCGGGTGTCAGCGCGACAAGCTCGCGGATCACATCTTCGATAAAGGTATAGGTGATTTCCTTGGAGATGCACAGTGAACTGAAGCCCACTTCCATCCCCGTGTAGAGTGCAGGAGCTTTGCCATCGCAGTTCAATTCGGGATAGGATGCCAGCGCTGCATTGGTATGCCCCGGCATATCGATCTCTGGCACGACAATAATGTGCATGCGCTCGGCATAGGCCACGATCTCCGCATAATCAGCTTTGGTGTAGAAACCACCGGGCACGCTGCCAACTGCCGTACTGCCGCCATGAGCAGTCAAATTAGGCCAACTGTCGATCATGATACGCCAACCCTGATCGTCAGCTAGGTGCAGATGAAGACGATTCCAGTTTGTAGTAGGCCATCCAATCCAGATAATGCTTCACCACATCGACGGGGAAGAGTGCCGTGCAACATCCAACATCGCGCCGCGCCAGGCAAAACGTGGGTGATCACGAATGACGGCCGCTGGCAAAGTCCAACTGCCTGTTTGGATCGTTGACCGCTCGATGGCAGCCGGCAAAAGCTGGCGGAGTGTCTGAATACCGCGAAAGATACCGGCTGCATGGTTGGCCCGTAGTTCAACCTTCTGCGGCTGAATAGTCAACTCGTAGCCCTCATCGCCCAGTCCGAGGTCATCCTCTTCGAGCAGTAGATAGATGCTCCCCGAAACGGGCGTATCGGTAGTGATCTCCACTGTGAGGGGAAAGCCGCTGGCAGGCCGCAAGTGTGAAGCCAGAAATTCGCCCTCCGACTGAAGACTCGGATCGTTCAGGCGGATGGTCGTCTCAACGGTCAGCGGGAAAGTACCCTCGCCAGCCTCGACCGAGACAGGTTTTGGAATCAGGTTTTGCAGCGTGGGGGTCTCTTCCTCGCGAAGTGGTGATGTCGCCTTCAATATGACCTCATCCGATCTAGCAGAAAGCGCGTACAAAGGCGCAGAATACCAGCCCAAAACAGTTGCTAAGCAGATACACAAGGTGATGAATCGTGCTGAACCCCTCCGCCGAAACGATCCGCGAACAGCGTGACGGGGAACACGGGGGGGCAAGGACATAAAAACCTCCTTTGGGCAGTGCATTGATGATCAAACGCCTGTGAATATTACATGTGATCTGTTCCAGCACATAAAATCGCATAAATACAATAGCTTCGCAGTCCGTTGAGGCGAAGTTCAGAAGAGTATGGCAGCGTTGCGATCACGATCTAGTTTGACGATGGAAGCCGCGCAGTTACCTATCGAAAAGGGAAGTCTGCGGTACACTGGAAGGGCGCGTGATCGATTTCTGACGAGGTGCTGCCGTGACGCTGACGATCCCCCCTCTCCTTGCCAGCCGTTGGTTCGTCGTCTTTCTGTTCATTAGCTTTCGGCTGATCGTCCTCTTTGCCCACCAGCCGAACTTGCGCTCCACAAACCCGCCCACCTACACGGTGGTTGAGCCGGATGGCATCACCGCCACTGAATCAGGGATCACGGCGATGGGCGATTATTGGTATTATTTTCAACTGACCCGCCTGAGCGACCTCGGCTACCTGCCTTACCGCGATTACTGGTACGAATTTCCGCCTGTCTTCACGACCATTTCGCTGATCAGCTATGCCCTCGTCACCAAAGATGGAACGTATAGCAATTACAACCCCTATGCGAACGGGGTCGCCCTGGCGATCCTCGCCTTTGATACCGGCAGCCTGCTCCTGATCCGCCGCTTAGGGGAAAAACTTCATGGCAAGGGGACGGGCATCCTCTTGGGGTGGCTGTATGCCATGCTGCCGATCTCGATGATTTATGGGTTTTGGAATTTTGAACCAATTGTCGCCTTCACGATCTTGCTCTCGCTCAATTTTTTCGTCAGTGGGCGGGATGTCCGCGGGGCGCTTGGCATCGTCTTAGGCGCAGCGACGAAGGTCTTTCCGCTTGTCTTGTTGGGTGCGGTGTGGCGCTTCCGCGAGAGGGGGGAAGCGCTGCGGGTGACGGCAATCGCCGCGATCCTGACAGCCCTTGTCTTCGGAGGCGTGGTCGCCCTGAATCGCGAGTATGGATTGGCGTCGCTTGCCGTGCAGTTCAACAAAGCCTCTTACCAAACGGTGTGGGCGCTCATTGACGATAACCAAAAGACCGGATTGCTCGATCCTGATCGCCGTGATCCAGCCAGCGCCTACCGTTTGCAAGGAAACCCCGCTGTGATTCCGTGGTGGGGGCGGGGCATCTTGTTGGGTGGGATTGGCTTGGCTATTTTCATGCGGACGCGCCGCCGCGATGAATACGGCTTTGTCGCCTTCGTCGCGGTGACGGTGATCATCTTCTTCCTCTGGTCGCAGGGGTGGAGTCCGCAGTGGTTGGTGACGCTGACCCCGTTGATCTTACTCTGTTTCCCCAACGGGACGGGTGTTTTATTCTGTGTGACACTGGCATTTGTCACGCTGGCAGAATTCCCCCTGTTGTTCTCCTTTGGCAAGGATTCGGTGACGGGGCGCTTTAGCCCGGAAACGTACCCGTTGTGGGTGGCGCTCGTTTTGCTGCGGACGTTCCTCCTCGCGGCGCTCTCCTATGCAATCTACAAAAAACTGCGAGTGAGCGTCCCGCGCAAGGCAGTCGGCGAGGGAGCAGCATCCGCATGAGTGACCGCCCACCGGAAAAATCGGAAAAAGAGGCGGCGAGGGCAACGCACCCCTCTGGGATTCAATTCCAGCCGCGCCTCCGAAACCAATTGAACATTTCGGAGCGCCGCCTTCTGCTTATGGGCGGTGATACAGCGGCGATCTTCATCGCCATCACAATCTCGTTGATCATCTGGTCATTCGTGGGCAAGGAAGGCTTTCATACCGAGTTTCTGCTGCCGAAACTGTACTGGTATGTGATCTTGCCAACGCTGTGGTTCTTCCTCGCCCGTGCCAACGATTTCTACGATCTGCGCTTAGCCGCACAGCGCGGGCGAAGCCTGACGCGCCTCATGATCATTGAGGCGCAGTTGTTCATCGCCTATTTGATCATTTTCTTCTTGGCAGCACGCACAGCGCTCCCCCGGTTGTTCATTCTCTATTACGCCGTGCTGTCTTTTTTGCTCATTGCCGCTTGGCGGGTATGGCGTCCCTTCCTCATCGGCTTTACGGCATCACGGCGGCGAGCGTTGATTGTGGGAACGGGGCGCGGGGCGGCGCTGATCAGCGAAACGCTGCGGCAAGAAGCCGCCAATGATTACGAGATCGTAGGGATGGTGGAGAGCATCGAAAAGCCAGACGTGGGTGAGTCAATCATTGGCACGGGGCGGGATATTCCGTTCATTGTCCGCCTGAAAAATATCTCTGAACTGATCATCGCCTACGAAGAAACCCTTCCAGCCGATATTTTTCAGGGGGTTATGGCGTGTTATGAAGCCGGGGTGACGATCATCCCCATGCCGCTGCTCTACGAACAGATCACCGGACGAGTCCCAATTGAGCATGTCGGGCAAGTCCATTGGACGGTTGTCCTCCCCTTGCAGGGTCGGGGGGCAACCTTCAACATGTATCTAACCCTGAAGCGCCTGCTCGATATCGTCCTCGCTTTGTTTGGGTTGGCAGTATTCGCCCTCATTTTCATCCCGCTTGTTGTAATCATGCAGATTGACTCGCGGGGGGCAATTTTTTACCGTCAGGAACGGGTTGGGCGCGGCGGACGCTTGTTCAAGGTGATCAAACTGCGTTCGATGATCCCCGACGCCGAAAAATACAGTGGACCCCAATGGGCAAGCGCCAACGATCCGCGCATCACCCGTGTGGGGCGGATCTTGCGCAAGACGCGCCTGGATGAAATTCCGCAATTGGTCAATGTGTTGCGTGGGGAGATGAGCATCGTTGGACCGCGCCCCGAGCGCCCGCATTTTGTGGAGACGCTGAGCAAGGATATTCCCTTTTACCGGACGCGCTTGCTCGTCCAGCCCGGGCTGACTGGATGGGCGCAGGTGCGCTACCGTTACGGGAATACAAGGGAAGATGCGCTGATCAAACTGCAATACGATCTCTATTATATTCGCCACCGTTCGATCACCCTTGATCTGTTGATCATGCTGCGGACGGTGGGGAAAGTCCTCTCGCTGAGTGGGACATAGCCTAGCGGGGTGTCGTTGGGCAAGGGCGATTGGTTGCCTAGCCTTACCCCATCCACACCCGCTGCGCTATAATGAATCCTATGCATAGCCTATTCGTTTCGTTCATTCTATAAGGGGGATTCCACCCGTGCAGGTACGCCAAAAACTTACAGAATTTGAAGGCTCACTAGCGTTTGCGGTGGGCGGCGGCATGGCGCTGATTATCATGGCGTTCTTGCTCTCCGCTGCGGCTGGGGCAAGCGGTGATCCGACACGCTTCGGGGTGATGATCTTCGTCGGTGCGCTGCTGATGGTTGGGGGGACAGTGGTTTGGGCAGCCCGCAACCGCCCATGGACAACCCATGATGATTGGTCAGAGCCGCTTTATCTTGGGCATGAGCATGATCATCACGCCGAGGCGCCCACAGACGATCATGCCGAATCGCACGCAGCAGGTCATGATGATCATGCCCACCACACGGCTCATGCAGCTTCAGGTGGGTCAGCCGCCGCCCTGACGACGCCAGAGATCGTCCCCTCGATGGCGATTTCGGCAGCGGTGAGTCACGCCATTGTTGAAGCGGCAAAACCCGCCGAAGCGCCCGCTGCAAAAACGCCGGCGCCAACCTTCAGCGAGGCAAGCCCGATCAAAACACCTGATTACGCCCCCAACCTTCCGACTGTCCCAACCCAGACAGCCGAAGCCGCCGAACCAACACAGGCGGTTCCCCCGAAAGCTGCTGATAAACCTGCTGAGGCAGAGGCGAAACCCGATGACCTGACGAAGGTCGAAGGAATTGGGAAGAAAATCGCCGGAGCGCTAAACGCCGCTGGCGTGACGACCTTTGCCCGCCTTGCTACAATGGACCCCGCCGCCATTGAAAAGATTGTCAAGGATGCCGGCGTGCGGATGGTTGGACATGCCAACACCTTCCCCAAGCAGGCAAAACTTGCCGCCGAAGGAAAGTGGGACGAATTGGAACGCCTTCAGGGGGAATTGAAAGGCGGACGAGACGCCGCTGAGGATTAAAAACGCGGTGTGCAGTGTGCTGCCCATTGTGGGCGCAGATTATCCTTGTGTTCACCACTGGTGGACGGTCTGAGTACCGTCCGCCTTTTGTGCAAATGTGTTTCAAAACAGAATGCAAAAAGACAAACCAAAAAGGGAGATACGCAAAAAATGCGTCGGAATAAAGTCACGATTGTTGGGGCGGGTGCCGTTGGTTCAAGCGCCGCCCATTGGATCGCCAGCAAGGAACTTGCTGATGTCGTCTTGATCGATGTGATCAAAGGCGTCGCCGAAGGGGTTGCCCTTGATCTGTCTGAGTCAGCGCCGGTTGAAAATTTCGACCTCAAGATCACCGGTGGCGATGATTACGCTCTGACCGCCGACTCGGATGTCATTTTGATCACGGCGGGCGTCCCGCGCCGCAAAGACCCCGTGACGGGGAAATTCCCCAGCCGCGATGAACTGGTGAAAATCAATCAGGATGTCGTTGCCCCGCTGACGGAAAAACTGGCAAAGTATTCCCCAAATTCGATCATTGTCGTCGTTACCAACCCGCTGGATGCCATGTGCCACGTGGTGAAGGAAGTTTCCGGCTTCCCCCGTGAGCGGGTGATCGGGCAAGCTGGCGCGTTGGACACCGCCCGTTACAAGACGTTCATTGGCATGGAATTGGGTGTGAGCGTGGAAGATGTGCATGGGATTGTCCTCGGTGGGCATGGCGATGAAATGGTGCCGCTGCCCCGCCACACCTCGGTGGCAGGCATCCCAATCCGCGAACTGATTGCCGAGGACAGACTCCAAGCGATCATTGAGCGGGCGCGGAAGGGTGGCGGCGAACTCGTCAACCTGATGGGGCGCAGCGCCTACTACGCGCCCGCCTCGGCATCGGTCAGCATGATTGAGTCCATCCTAAAGGACAAGAAACGGGTGATCGCCAGCGCCGTCTATTTGCAAGGGGAATATGGGTACAACGATTTGTTCATCGGCGTGCCGTGCGTCCTCGGCGCAAAGGGGATGGAAAAGGTGATCGTCATGGACTTGGACGACAGCGAAAAGGCGATGCTGGAAGTTTCTGCCCGCGCTGTCCGCGCCGTCGTTGATGTGTTGGGGTACAAGAAGTAGTCAGAGGAACGCTGATCCTGACCTTCACCGTATAAAAGTTAGGTTATTTGATCGAGCGGCGCGAGGTACACCCCATTCCTCCTCGCACCTCGTAGGGGCGACCCCCTGTGGTCGCCCGCCATACCCCTTTCAATTTCCCATTCGACGCGCTTGACTCGTCCCCCGTGCAACAGGATTACCCCCGCTGCGTACTGGAGTCACGTTCGCTGCGAGTATCTACTCTGACACCATCCGAAGGGTTTCTTTCACGAGGGGTTGATTTTTCTATGGCACAACGAACCAGACGGCGGCGGCGCAACGCGTCGCAAACCGAGAACGACAAGGATAAGAACGAAAATCTTCCCCCGCCGATCCCGCGTGGATCGATCAACTGGCGGCGGTTATTCGCCTACCTCAGTCCCTTCAAGGCACGCTTGGGCTTCACCTTTTTGGCGCTGTTCATTGCCAACGGGATTGGGTTGGTGTTTCCGTTGGTGATCATCCGCCTGTTGGAGGCGGCGGCACAAGCCAGCGACGGCATGGCGACGCTGAATATGCTGGCGCTTGGCTTGATCGGGCTGTTCGCCTTGCAAGCGGTGTTCAGCTTCTTCCAAAACTTCAACCTCAGCTATATTGGCGAAAAGATCGTCCTGAACATGCGAACGGCGCTTTATGACCACCTGACGCGCCTCTCGCTGACCTTTTACGAGAACCGCAAGGTGGGCGAACTGATCTCGCGCATCTCGAACGATGTCACCCTTGTTCGTTCGCTGCTGACCAGCGAGATCATCTCGGTGATTACCCAAGTGATCTCCCTTGTGGGGTCGGTTGTTATCGTCTTGTTCCTGAACACCTCGCTGACCGTGTTCATCTTGATTTTGATCCCGCTCATTTTGGTGGTTGCCTTCGTCTTTGGGACGCCGCTGGAGCGCTTTAGCACGAAGATTCAAGACGAAATCGCCGGGGCGACGGGCATTGCTGATGAAGGCTTGCAACTTGTGCGCATTGTCAAGAGCTTCGCCCGCGAGCGCTATGAAAGCCAACGCTACGAAACAGCGATGAAAAAGGGCTTTCAGGCATCCATTCGGCTGGCGATTTGGCGCGGGATGTTTGGGGCGCTCATGGCGTTTTTGGGCTTTGGGGCGCTTGGGGCGGTGCTGTGGTTTGGCGGGCGAGAAGTGATCGAAGGGCGGCTGACCCTGCCCGTGATCGCCGGCTTCCTCGTCTATGGCACGTCCATTGCGGCGGGGATGGGCAGTTTGGCATTTTTCTATTCGTCGTTCCGCACGGCGTTGGGGGCAATCCAGCGCGTCTTTGAGATCATGGACACCACGCCGACAATCCTTGATGCCCCTGCTGCGAAGGTGCTTCCCTCTGTGGCGGGGCGGATCACCTTCACCGATGTTCAGTTTAGCTATGACAACCGGACAACGGTTCTCCATGATCTGAATCTGGACATTGCGCCGGGGGAGATCGTCGCCCTTGTTGGACCCAGTGGGGCGGGAAAATCAACGATCTTCAACCTGATTCCGCGCTTTTTTGATCCCACCAGCGGGATCGTGACGGTGGATGGGCATGACCTGCGAGGGGTGACTCAACTGAGCCTACGTGGGCAAATCGGGATCGTCCCCCAAGAGACGCAGCTTTTCAGCGGCTCTGTGCGGGAAAATATTGCCTATGGCAAACTGGACGCCAGTGAGGATGAGATTATAGCGGCGGCGCGGGCGGCGAACGCCGCAGACTTCATTGAGGCGCTCCCCGATACCTATGACACGGTGGTTGGCGAACGGGGTGTGAAACTGAGCGGCGGGCAGCGCCAGCGGATTGCCATTGCGCGGGCGATCTTGAAAGACCCCCGTATTCTGCTCTTGGACGAGGCGACCAGCGCGCTAGACAGCGAATCGGAGGAGGCTGTTCAAGAAGCGTTGGAACGGCTGATGCAGAACCGGACGACGGTGATCATCGCCCATCGCCTCAGCACAATCAAGATTGCCCACCGAATCGTTGTTTTGGATCAGGGGCGGATTGTCGAACTTGGCACACACGATGACCTCATGGCGCTGAACGGACTCTATGCTAGACTGTACACGATGCAGTTCCGCGACATCGAGATGGGCATGTAAATCGTCCATCGGAAAAGGATACATCCATGCGCCGCGTTGGTCTCTTTTTCATGGTCATTGCTTTGGCGTTGTCGTTCATCGTACCGTCGTTTTCCCCAACGGCGCAGCCGGACGATCCCGCCTTAGTTCTGAATGTGCGTCCCGCGAATGGTGGCTATTATGAATCGGGCGATCATTACGAGTGGCGGGCGAGTGATCCGGCTACACTGCGGCAGCGCTCCACATGGGGTTACAACCGCAACCCCATCCTCTCTCCCGATGGGCAGTGGGTGACGTATCTCTCGGTGGCAGCGCTTGGCGTATCCGCCATTCGTGAGGGGCGTTTCCCGCGTGGGATGGGCGAGGTTGATCCCGTGAATATCTGGGTGATCAGCAACACCAGCCCTGATGAGGTGCGGACAGCCACCCAACCCGCCGATGGTGTGCTTGCCGACCCCAACGGACTTTCCGATAACATCATCACCCGTTCCGCGCCCGCATGGTCGCCGGATGCCAGCCAATTGGCGTGGGTGGAATGGGGCTTCGGATCGAATGATCCATCGAATCAGGTCAAATTGGTCGTCTATGATATGACTAAGCGCGAGGGAACGCCCGTCACCGTCTTGGTTGATACGCCCATCGGGTATGAAGGGTACATCCTTCCCCAAGTCCGTTGGGGGGAGACGGGCATAGCCGTCCTCGTCACGCAGATCGAATACAACCAAGCGGCGCAGAATTTTACGGATCGGCGGATCATCACCGTCTATTCGCCGGAAGGGTCGGTCATTTCGTCCAGCACCGTGCTGAACACCGCCCAACTCCCCTTTGATTACGACTTCATCTGGGTCGATGGCGTTGAGCATTTGTTTACTATTGGCACAGAGGTATTGATTGACCCGCGCACGGGCGTTCAATCCGAACTCGTGGGCGATCCGTATTATGTCAGCGCGGTGTCTGCCGATACCCAGCTTGGCGCGTATATTGCCGGCGATGATGCCCGCACCTTTGGGGTGAATACGCAAAAAGGGTACATCCCGTTGGCAGCAACGGGCGTGGGGGCTGTGTATTCCGTGTACAGCCGCATCAGCGAGCGCGTTGCCATTGCCCCCGATGGGAAGCACCTTGTCTATGTGACCGATCAAGGCGAGGCATGGATCAGCGGGATGGCGCTTAACCAGAAGATTCCCACCACTGGGATGGTCACTGGGGTGGTGTGGGGTCCGATGCGGTGGGTGTTGATGAAGTAACCCCGCCCCTTTCTGCTGATGGAGAAGGGCGTTCATTCCCCTTTTCTATTCACGCTGGCGGCGGTGTATGTACCGCACCGCCGCCTTTCTCCGCCAATCAGTTCTCGCAAGGGGAAGGGTTCTACAATGCCGAGGGCGTTTTTCCCCTTAGAATGCGCCCACCCTAGCCCATCCCTTGCAGCGCCTTGACGATTACTGTAAACAACTGCGCATCGATCTGATCCGGTTGGTTTTCACCCTGATAGTACTGATCGGCAATGCCCACCTGAAGCCGCCAATAGCGTTCTGTCAGGGTGATCTCCCGAATATCGCTCAGTTTGTGCGACCAGTCTCGGCGCTGCCCCAAGAGGTGAATTTTTTTATCGGTCAGAAAGACGATCCCGCTGTCCATGATGCTTTCGCCCGTTTTCGATGCCTGTCCGATGATTGCCGTCGGGTATTCGACATAGACGAACTCATCGGGACTCATCAGTGGCGGAGGTGGGTCGCGCTGTTCCGGTTGAAGAAAACTGAGATCGCCCGCCTCTGCCTGCTGTACGCGCCGCCGTTGAACATAGGCGCGGCGGCTGATTGCCAATGCCTCATCTTCCACCAGCCAACCCGCCCCGCCGAGGTAGATAGACGCATAATAGTAGCGCTGGTGGCGGCTCGTCTTTTTGTAGCGAATGCGCCAACCCTGTCCCCCTTCGCCTGCCGCGTCAAAAAGCGCCGCCGCCCCACACGCCCGACAGGTGATTGTTGGCAACCCCGACCCCAAGCCAAAAACCTTTCGCCCCTCGGTGAGGGTGATTGTCCCTTCTTCGCCACAGAACAAGCACCCTAAGAGCGGCGCGGGCTGCTCCGAGGGCGGCACGGCGGGCGGCGCCTGTCGTGAAGGAGGCGGGGTAAGGGGAAGATCGTCGGGGTCGGGTGGGTAATCGGTCATGTTGCTGCCAGCGGGGGAAGGAAGCCCACGCGCTCTTTCACGTGTTTCAGGGTTTGCCCGGCAACCTCGTTGGCACGATCTGCGCCTTGTTTCAGCACCTCGTCAATGTAACCGCCTTCGCCAGTGAGCGCCTCGTACTTTGCCTGAATCGAGCGCAGCCCCTCTACAACAACCTCGGCAACAGCCTTCTTCAGATCGCCATACCCTTTTCCGGCAAAGTGCGCCTCAATCGCCTCGCTGCTCTCGCCAGTGAACGCTTGATAGATGCCCAAAAGGTTGTTCACGCCGGCTTTTTCATCGTCCGTGCTGAAATAAATCCCCGAACCAGAGTCCGTCACTGCCCGCATGATTTTCTTTCGCGCCTTGTCCGGCGGGTCAAGGAGGTAAACGGCGTGATTCTCGCTCGCCTCACTCTTACTCATCTTCATCAGGGGGTTATCCAAGCCCATAATCCGCGCCCCGGCTTTGGGAATAAACCCCGATGGGATGGTGAACGTTTCCCCGTACAGGCTGTTGAAGCGCTGCGCTAAATCACGGGTCAATTCGATATGTTGGCGTTGATCATCGCCAACGGGAACCAGATTGGCGTGGTAAATGAGAATATCCGCCGCCATGAGGACAGGATAGGTGAATAATCCCGATCCGACTGAATCGGCTTGCAACTTCGCCGCTTTGTCTTTGAATTGGGTCATGCGGTTCAGCCAACCCATTGGCGTGAACGTACCAAGAATCCAGCTTAGCTCGCTGTGTGCTGGAACGTGCGATTGGACAAAGACGGTGCTGTATTTCGTATCTAACCCACATGCCAGAAAGAGCGCCGCATTACGGCGCGTCCCCTCGCGCAGGGCGGCGGGGTCTTGTTGAACGGTGATCGCATGAAGATCGACAATGCAGTAAAAGGAGTCGTATTGGTCTTGCAGTTGCGCCCATTGCTTCAGCGCCCCCAAATAGTTCCCAATGGTCAGGTTGCCAGAGGGTTGAATCCCAGAGAGGATGCGCGGTGGACGCGGTGCTTTTGCTTCAGTCATGATGCTCTTTGCTTGGTCTTATTTGGTGCTTACCCGCCGTGCATTGTAGCAGATGGGGGGCAGTGCGGCTAGGCGATGCTAAAGGTAAGGGGTGGGGGTTTGAAATGACTCGTCAAAATCGCTGTCAGCGTCACCGACAACGTTTGCCCAAATACTCTGCTTATATTGCCTTCAACCAGACCTAACCCATACCAGTGAGGGCTTGACAGGTTTGAAAATGGTCACTATACTGTTTCATTGAATGAAACTTAGCAACCCCTCCGCAAGGTTGCTATGCACCTCACCCGCGAAAACGCCACCTTCCGCAGTGGCGTTTTCGGTTTGTATGGGGGATAATGTCCTAGCATTTCACTAGGTATCCTACTGGGAGTGCGGTTATGCCTTATGCGCTAGGTGATCTCTATACAGGAAAACTCGCCCGCCTTACAGCCCCTCTTAGCGACGATAAAGATGCGCTTGCCCGCTGGAGTAACGACGCTGAATTTCAGCGACTGCTCTTTATGCGCTCCGTTCGCCCCCAAGCTCCTGATTTTTTCACGCTGCCCAAACCAGAAGATGAATCCAAATATATCACCTTCCACATTCGCACCAATTCTGAGAATAAATTCATCGGGTTTGTCACACTTTGGGGGATTGTGTGGTCTAACCAGGCGGCACTCTTGGCGGTGGGCATTGGCGAGCCAGAATATCGTGGACGTGGCTATGGCACAGAGGCAACAGATTTGGTCTTGGGCTATGGCTTTCGAGAAATGAATCTGCACCGCATTGGGTTGGTTGTTTTTGCCTTCAATGCGCCAGCGATTCGCTCCTATGAGAAATTGGGATTCGTCCGCGAGGGCGCTCAACGGGAAGCCGTCTACCGCGACGGCGCGTATCACGATCTGATCCAAATGGCGATTCTCCGCTCCGAGTGGGAGGCACGCAAAGCAAAGGAGTAGGTGTTACCCTGTTCCCCTCATTCCCCTTTGCAAAGATATAGGAAGAACCTCCCTGCTGTCCTGAGGTCTATCATTGTATTTCATATTCCAAGCCCCAAAGGGGTGGTTACTCCTAGCCCGCTGCTTTAGCGGCGGGCGCTCACGGGGGCGATGGGCGCAATGCCAGTTATTCAGCCAGTACTCACCCACTGGATAGTTCCGATAGGGTGAGACTCTCGGCGCGTTCGGTGCGCCATGCGAGAATAGGAGCAACCACGCCCAAGCGCGTTTGTGCCAACTGCGAATCAACACTCCCATCGTCTAGCACCTCAAAGCCGAGACATTGGGGTTGTTCGTCAAGGTTTTCGCGGCTGGGGATGGTCGAAATCAGATCGACCAAATAGCTCCCCGGACGAAGGTACTGGGAAGGAATCGGGCAGGTGGCGGTATAGTCCCCCACTTCGAGATCAATATTTCCGCGGTTTAGCTCGGCGTCAAAATCGGTACTGGTCAGTACGCAAATGCCTTCATTGTTCCACAGGCGAAAGGCAATTTGCGCCCCTTTGATCGGCTTCCGCACGCGATAATCAATTTCTACAGTGCAGCCATGTGTAAGGCGAATCGTCGGGGTGAGCGCCCCTTCGCCATCACGTATCCGCGCTCCGGTAAAGGCAACTGCTCGCAGCCGTTCCCATGGGCGGGCGCTTAGGTCAAAGGTAACCGCTCCGGCAAGCTGTACGCTGTGCGCCATGTACTGCTGGACAGCAGAACCGGCATCGCCATAGTAGACCATGCGTCCATTTTTCAAGAGAACTCCCGTGTGGCACATGCGGACTATTGCTGACATGTTATGGCTGACGAATAAGACCGTTTTCCCTGAACGGGCAACATCACTCATCTTATTCAAGCATTTTTTCTGGAAGGCAGCATCGCCAACCGCCAACACCTCATCAACAATTAAAATTTCCGGCTCAAGATGGGCGGCGACAGCGAATGCCAAGCGAAGGTACATCCCGCTCGAATAATGTTTTACGGGTGTGTCGATGTACTCTTTGACCTCGCTGAAAGCGACGATCTCATCAAAGCGGCGATCAATCTCGTGGCGTTTCATCCCTAAGATAGCGCCGCTCAGGTAGGTGTTTTCGCGCCCGCTCAGTTCACCATGAAAGCCTGTCCCAACTTCCAAAAGCGACCCGACCCGTCCGTCAATATCCGCGTACCCCTCGGTGGGATCGGTGATCCGCGAAAGAATCTTGAACAGGGTGCTTTTCCCTGCCCCATTATGCCCAATCACGCCCAAGACTTCCCCGCGTTTGACCTCAAACGAAATATCTTTCAGCGCCCAAACACGGGAGGCGGCACGCTTTCGTTTGGGATCAGCGCCTTTGTCAATCCGCTGGATTGCCCGCAAGGGACTACTCGCCATCTGACTGATCGCTTTGCCTAGCGTTTTATAGTTTTCTTTTGCCCCGGCAACGCGGAATTGCTTTCCCAAGCGCACAACACGGATGACAGTTTCAGACATGCACACACCCTTACATCGATCACGATAGGTCAAGATGGATAGTTCAATGATGTTGTTGTTATAGCGATTCTCGCCTTCGAGAGTATACAATATCCGATGCGCATTGGTCATCCCATCCATCTATACGCAGCATAACACTGAGTAAGGGCTTTCTTAGTAATCATCATGAGCGATTCACCCACCTATAATGCGGATGCTGTGCAGAAGGCGTATGCCACGGACGACGCCCTTGCTTTACGGCAATCGATCCACGAATTATACAGCGTCCCGCGCACGAACTTCGCTGAATGGGTTTTGAACAAAACCGCTTGGCGGGGGGATGAGAGCGTCCTTGATGTGGGGAGTGGGCAGGGGATGTATTTCTCTGCGGTACGCAAGCGAATCCCTCGTGGAAAATTGGTCGGCGCGGATTTCTCGTTAGGGATGATGCAGAAAGCGGCAAAACACAACCCACACGAGGCACGGCTTGTCAACACGGATGCCATGCGCCTGCCCTTTGGACGGAAAACATTCGATGTTGTCTTGGCAAACCACATGTTATTCCATGTTCCCGATGTGGATCGCACCCTTGCTGAAATCAAGCGCGTGATTCGCCCTACGGGCGTTTTACTGGCGTCTACAAACAGCCAGTTCAACCTCCCCGAACTGGATCAACTGATGCGCCGCACGTTGATGCTGCTTGGCGGGAAAGTTGGGGAGATGCCCTCTCCGGTGGCAACCTTCCCTCTGGAAGATGGCGCTCAGATCATGGCAAAGCATTTTTTTGCCGTTGCCCGCTACGATCTACCGGGGGCATTTGTCTTTCCCATTGCCCAGCCCGCCATCGACTATGTGAACAGCCTCCGCGCCCTGCGTGAACCCCTTTTACCCAAGAAAATCAGGTGGGAAGATTTTATTTCCACCCTCAGTGATCAGATTCACCGGATGGTCGATTACTTCGGAGAGATCGTTTTCACCAAACTCTCAGGGGTGATTATTGCTACCGATGCTGGCGGCTTTATCAACGACTACGTGAATCGGATCATTGTTAACCGGCGGCGGCGTGGTGGGTAGGGGCATTGCCAATTGGCGGTGATCTTGCTAGGCTCACCTTGGGCAGGTTGTCTCTGTTCATGCCCAATGATGATGTAGGATGAAGGATCATCTTTATGAAGCGCTGGACACGTTTTTTTCGCCTGACTACGGTCGCGCTCCTTGGCGCTGTTGTTTTTACACTGACATTTACCACGCTCTGGCGTAATGCCCTCGCCGACGTATCAGAACCGGCGATTAAGCCTCCCCCACTCAAGGTAAATTTCACGCTGGACACCCGTGAGGTGCTGCGCGGCTATACCTTACCTCTCTACCTCACCCATGCTGGCGATGGTAGCGAACGGCTGTTCATCCTTGAAAAAGTGGGGCGTATTCAGATTGCCCAAGCGGGGAAACCCCTTGCCACACCCTACCTTGATATTTCCGCCATTGTCGGCTCAACAAGCTATGAACAAGGGCTGCTTGGTCTTGCCTTCCACCCAGAGTACCGAACGAATGGCTTGTTTTATGTCAATTACACCAATAAGGAAGGGAATACCATTGTCGCGGAATATCGCGTTTCGACAGCCGATCCCAACCGCGCCGATCCAAACTCAGGGCGGACGCTGCTGACCTTTACACAGCCCTTTCCGAACCATAATGGTGGCATGGTCGCCTTTGGCGCAGATGGCTATCTGTATATCGGCGTTGGCGATGGTGGCAGCGCTGGCGATCCGCTCCGTGCCGGACAAGACAGCGGGACATGGCTAGGCAAGATTCTGCGGATTGATGTCAGTGGGATGCCCTACACCATTCCCCCAAGCAACCCCTATGCCGATGGAAAAGATGGCTTACCAGAGATTTGGTCGCTTGGCTGGCGCAACCCCTGGCGCTTTTCCTTTGACCGGATGACGGGCGACCTATATGTTGGTGATGTCGGGCAAAACGCTTATGAAGAAGTCCATCTGGAAAAGGCGGGGTCGCCCGGCGGCTTGAACTATGGTTGGAACATTATGGAAGGCTTGCACTGCTTCCGCGCCGCCGCGTGTGATAAAAGCGGGCTGGTGATGCCCATTGCCGAATATGATCATGGCGAGGGAATTTCGATCACCGGCGGGTACGTCTACCGAGGGGAGCAGTTCCCTGCGCTGCAAGGCTACTACTTCTTTGGCGATTTTGGCTCTACGAAGATTTGGGCGCTCAAAGCGAACGATGCTGGCGCTTGGGAGATGAGCGAAGTCCTTCAACCGGGCTTCCCGATCAGCAGCTTTGGCGAAGATGAGGCGGGCGAACTCTATGTCGTTGATTTTGGGGGGAAGATTCACCAACTCATCGCCAAATAACACATCACAAGGGAAAATGATTCTCTGATACGATCTGGTGGGTCGTCTGCGTTCGTTTTCCATCGCCTTTCTACGACCCACCGGGCGTTCGCAAAACAAGAAAACCACCCATCAAAGGATTTGCCTCAACCTCATGTCCACAAATACCATTCGTGCAGCTGTCATTGGTTTGGGCGTTGGCGGAGCGCACTTGCGCGGCTATCAGGTAGCGCCCGGCGTTGAGATTGTGGGGATTTGTGATAGCAACCCAGCACGCCTTGCCGAGATTGGCGAGAAACATAATCTTCCAGAGTCTGTGTACTTCACCGATTACGAAACATTGTTCAAAGAGGCAAAGCCAACCCTCGTCAGCATCGCCCTTCCCAACGCCCTCCATGCTCCGGTGAGCATTGCCGCAATGGCGGCGGGCGCCGATGTCTTGTGTGAAAAGCCACTGGCAATGACCAGCGCCGAAGTCCATGAGATGGTGAAAACCGCCGAACACTATGGTCGCCGTCTCATGGTGTCCTATAACCACCGCTACCGTGCTGATGTCTTTTGGATTCGCCGCTTGATGGCAGAGGGGCGCTTAGGACGCATCTATCAGATTGAGGCAAGTTGGCGACGCGAGACGGGCATTCCGGGGTGGGGATGGTTTGGCTCGCAGGCAATGTCCGGCGGCGGGGCGATGATCGATCTCGGTGTTCATGTCCTTGACATGGCGCTCTGGCTGCTCGATTATCCAAAGGTTGTCAGCGTGAACGGGGCAACCCGCTCGCTCTTTGGCAAGCGTGGGCAAAAGGTGTGGGGGGAGGCACGTTGGCTGAAAGATGCCTCTAGCGTCTTTGATGTCGATGACGGTGGGATTGGCTTTTTGCGTTTAGGAACAGGCGTGACGATGGTGCTTCAGGCGACATGGGCAGAACATAAAATGCCTAACGAAGACCTCATCCGTCTCGAAATTCAGGGGAGCGAGGGGACAGCCATTCTGAGCGTTCCCAACTATACCAAGCAAGACACCGTAACGTTTTATACAGAGATTGGCGGCGCACCAGTCACTGTCACGCCGCACATCCGTTGGGATGGACACTGGTTTCATGAGCGGCTGATCGCAGAGATTGTGACCGCCATTCAAACGGACACTCCTCCGCCCACTACTGGCG
Organism: Anaerolineales bacterium; assembly: GCA_015075625.1. Classification (NCBI taxonomy): domain Bacteria; kingdom Bacillati; phylum Chloroflexota; class Anaerolineae; order Anaerolineales; species Anaerolineales bacterium. Next base: position 942,926 of record JABTTZ010000001.1, read on the forward strand.
AACAAGGGTTGGTTGGCGTACAGGTCATTGAGGCGATCTACCATGCCGCCCAAAGCGGACGTGAAGTCGTCTTTCCCGGTTGAGTGGGTGCGTAGGGAATTTTCTATTCTATGACGACGATCTTGCTCCTAAGCGGACCGAATCTGAATTTATTGGGCGTGCGTGAACCCTCGATCTATGGAGGGGTGAGCTACCTTGAAATCGTTGCTCGCGCCCATGCTCATGCCGAGAAGCGAGGCGTCAGCCTACGCGATCAGCAGTCGAACCATGAAGGAGTCTTGATTGATGCCCTGCAAGGGGCAAGGGAATGGGCAGCCGGAGTCGTGTTCAACCCCGGCGCCTATACCCACACGTCCATTGCGCTGCGTGATGCGATCACGGCGGTGGGACTTCCTGTTGTTGAAGTTCACCTCAGCAACATCCATGCACGGGAATCATTCCGCCACATATCGTACCTTGCACCCGTTTGCGTAGGGCAGATCAGCGGGTTTGGTTGGCATAGCTATATCCTAGGGATCGATGCCCTGCTGCTGCATCTTGGTGCGGGGTAAAAACCCTGTTCTCAGCGTGAACAGAACGGTGCGGACATGCTGTAGCGCGTCCCTACTACGATGGCTCTAAGCCTATTCCGGTTTGCTCAGCCGTGAACGCCGCCGAGCAAGATCGGCATCAACATCTGGATCACGTGCTGGATCAGATGGGGGAGGGCTGGTGGTGGTTTTCACAGGGATGGGCGCTGCTTTATCCGGCGATCCTTCCCCGCCAGTAACAGGGATTTTTTGAACGATCTTTGGCGTTCCGCTAGTATCCACCTTCGGCGCGTCGGCGGGATGGCTTTCCCCTTCATGGGGGGGCTGTGCCTGCGTTTCAACCCGTATCGGCGTGATGAATTCCTCTACTTTCTCACGAACATTCTTCAACACATCGGAAAGAATCGCCGGAAATGCCGGACGCGGCGGGCTGCTATGGCTGTCATGGCTATCATTACTAGGGGTGTCATGACTATGCGGGCTATGTGTCGCATCCTCAAGCGGTGCGGTTGAAGCCGGCGGTTGGCTGTGGGCTGATTCGCCATGTTCAGCAGCACGCTCGGCTTGTTCGCGGCGGGCATCGCTGACGAGTGACTCCAGTGTGTTCACATGTTGAATGAGGTCAAAGGTAGCCCCCCGGTGGCGCTCCAATTCTGCTTCCCACTGGCGTCCTTTTGCTCGTCCCCGTTGGATAGCGCTGACGATTTGCCGCGCCCCCGCGTCGTCACCGCGTTCAAGGGCGGCATCGGCTTTGGTATCTAGATCGGCATTTTCGGCATAAAGCGCCTCAAGCCGTGCTTTCAGACGATCTTCTTCGCTCAGGGCAATCTCCACCTGTTTTCGCAGGGCGGCGATCTCCCGATCCACATCTTTTCCCAACTTATCAGGTGTCAATGTTTCGGGAAGGGGAGGCAGGCGTTCTGTCCCCCCGCCGAGGAAATTTCGTAGATTGGCTTGGAGCAAGACATTCAGCTTATCGAGAAAATCAGACATGACAGCCCCCCTCATTTCCTCTTATTGTAACATGCGCCTCTAAGTTTGTTCGCCCACCCCCCGTTCATTTCGTCCCCGTGAGCATTCTTAGAAGAGAATCAAACATACGTTCCGAAAAACTCTAACAAAATCTTGACAAATGACGTTGATGCCCGTTTGCAAGCGCCCCGTGAACCCTTTCGGGGTATGCCCTGATGGTGAGGAAGAAAACCTTGTTTACTGTCTCCCTGTCTTGGTGAACCGAGGTGTTTCTTGCTCTTTCCATAGCGCCATTCCAAAATTTTGCTAGGTATTCAAACTACACGTTTGTGAAAAAAAATACCGCCAAAGGTTAGAAATTTGAAATTGTTAAGCCCACAACAGGGGGATCACATGACCGGATCACCCCGATGGGTACTTGACAGGTAGGGCAATTCGGACAATGATAGTATGTGACGTTTTGTTAAGCGGGCGCACCCCGACAAAAGAAAGGCAAGCCAGACCATGCAGAAGACCGAACTCATCAGCAAAGTGGCGAAAGACACGGAAATGACCCAAGATGCGACGGCGAAGGTTGTGAATGCAACCATCGACGCCATCGTCGCTGCCCTCAAGGGTGGTGATAAGGTCACACTCACGGGCTTCGGCACCTTCGAAGTTCGCAAGACAAAGGCGCGTGTTGGCACGAACCCTGCGACCCGTCAGAAGATTCAGATTCCCGCTGGCAAGCGTGTCAGCTTCAGCGCGGGCGCTGTCCTGAAGAAGGAAGTCACGGGGAAAGGCGACACACCGAAAGCCAAAGGCGCCAAGAAACCGGCTGCCAAGAAGAAGTAACTTCGCCCTTGTCTGAGTCAGTCTAAAACAAGGGGGCAGGCATCTGGCTTGCCCCCTCTGTTGTTTCTATGGGTTCTATCCCCTCCTTGCCCCGTGTATAATTGACCGCGAACTACCCATCTAAATCTCACGGAATTCACAAAAACACGATGAAACTTGGCATTATTGGCTTGCCGAACAGCGGCAAGACGACGATCTTCAACGCGCTCACCGGCTTGAATCGTCCAACAGGCGCATCCTCTGGAAAAATTGAGGTCGTCACCGCCGTCGTCTCCGTTCCCGACGAGCGGATCGACAAACTGAGCGCAATGTACAACCCCAAAAAGACAATTTACGCGACGATCACCTACACCGATATTGGCGGCTTGGAAAAGGGGATCAGTGCCAGCGGCATTAGTGGGGAACTGCGGAATCACCTTCAACAAGTGGACGGCTATATCCATGTGATCCGCACCTTTGCCGATGATACGGTACCGCACCCCGAAGGGGAGGTGAATCCCCTCCGCGATCTGGAGACGGTAGACAGCGAATTCCTCCTCTCCGATCTCGTTATTGTGGAGCGGCGCTTGGAGAAAATGGCGGAAGAACGGAAGCGCTCCAAGATTGTCAATGTCGTCCTCTTTGAGCGCGAAATTGACCTTCTGAATCGGTTTAAAGTGCAGTTGGATGCCCTGCAACCCCTGCGCAATAGTACCGTTACCGAGGAAGAAATGAAGATCATTCGGGGGTATGGGCTGCTCTCGCTGAAACCTGTTTTGGTCGTCTTTAATGCCGGAGACGCCCTGTACGATTTCAGCGCGATCCACTACCCCCATGAAGGATCGCGCCTCGCCAGCCTGCAAGGGAAAATTGAAGCAGAGATCGCTCAACTCTCCGGCGATGATCAGATGATGTTCTTGGCAGAATATGGGATTGATGAGCCGGGTGCGCGAAAGGTGATCCGCGAATCCTACGAACTGATGCATATTCAAGCCTTTTTCACTGTTGGTCCTGATGAAGTGCGGGCGTGGACAATCCCGATTGGCTCAACAGCACAAGAGGCGGCGGGAACGATCCATTCCGATCTTGCGCGGGGATTCATTCGGGCAGAGGTAACCCCGCATCAGGAACTGCTTGCGCTTGGCAGCGAGGCAGAGGTGAAAAAACAAGGAAAGATGCGCCTTGAGGGGAAGGAATACATCGTCAAAGACGGGGACATTATGCACATTCGGGCAAACGTTTAAGCGTTTGGTTAACACGGTGTCCTAGTCCCCGCACCCTGTAGGGGCGACCCCACAAGGTCGCCCACTGCGTCCTAGTCCCCCTTTGACCCCACTCACTCACAGATATGGCGCAAAGGCAGGTAATTCCCGCAGTGTCGTCCACAAGATGGGCGGCGTATCAGGGTGGGTGCGGAAGGCATCCAGAATCTCTTGGGCGGTCATACTCTCTTTCCCGCCCCACCAACACGCTTGCCCCAGAGGAAGCAGCGCCTCACGGAGGTATTCCAAGCCAACTAAAGGCACTAAGCGCTGCCGCAGCCATTCAATCGCCGGAATCAACATCGGGTCAAAAAGCGGTTCGTTGTAGTCATTCCAAATCTCCTTGAAACTTCCGTTATAGGCTGTAGGAGGGGCGTGAACCTTCCCACTGTTTAGGTCATAGTGCGTCACCGCAGGCGGCGCAGCGGGTGAAAGAGTCATCACTGCGACGCTTTGCACCTTTTGGCGGTGGAAAAAACCTCCAGAGGCTATCCCGCCCCCATTCACCAGCCACACATTATCATAGCAGTAGTGCATGGGGATGTGTAAATGCCCATAGACGACGATCTCTGCCCCATGCGGATGCGCCATCGTAACGAGATCAGCCAATTTTGAATCCCAAGTATCAACCTTGCGGCGAGCATATTCTTCGGCAAGATCGGGAAGATGTCCATGTGTCAAGATGAGGCGATGTCCGGCAATGACAAGGGTTTGCATAAAGGGGAGCGCCGCTTGCGCCGCCGCCGTCTCGTCGTTGCCATGTACCGCGACGACGGGCGCAATCCGGCTGAGTTCGTCCAATACCCATAATTCGCCAACATCCCCCGCATGAAGGATGAGATTCACCCCTCGGAAAATCTCGGTGAGCGATTCGTGAAGGCGATTCCAGCGCTGCGGCATGTGCGTATCGGAGATAATCCCGATATAGGTTGGGTCAGGCATAGCGGTGTGTATCCTTTCAAGGTGGCAATATCCCGACGGTTAAGCGTGGGCGAGAAAACTTTACACACGAAACATCCTAAAGGCGCAGCAAGGTCGCTATGCCCTCACCTCGGTTGTGCTGATGGGTAGCTTATTCAAGGGGAATATGACCTAGCAAAACGCTCATAAATTCCTTCAATTTCTGTTGAGGCAATTGCCATCAATACTGACAAGAAGATGGTTGCGCCAAAGCCTACCGTCAACTACACTATCTGCTAATTCTCTTGCCAGCGCTCACATGCACCCAACGTCGGAGTCTTGATGAATCACTTCCTTGATATTGCCGACCTCAACCCGTCGGAACTGGATCATCTGCTAAAACTCGCCGTCCAATTGAAGATCGAATGGCAATCCGGGGGCAATCGCCCCGTCCTCGGTGGTCAGGTCTTGGCGATGGTTTTTCAGAAACCCTCACTGCGTACCCGCGTCAGCTTTGATGTGGCGATGCTTCATCTCGGCGGGCATGGGCTGTACCTTAGTCCGGCAGAGATTGGGTTGGGGCAGCGTGAGAGCATTCCTGATGTGGCGCGTGTCCTCAGCGGCATGACACAAGGGATTATGGCGCGAGTCTTTGCCCATGATCATCTCAAGGCTTTGGCGGCGTGGTCAACCGTGCCGGTGATCAATGGTCTCAGCGACAAGAGTCACCCCTGTCAGGCGGTGGCGGATATGCTAACTATCTATGAACACTTTGGAGCATTGCGAGGGTTAACCCTTGCCTACGTGGGCGATAGCAACAACGTGACCTATTCCCTTGCCGAGGCAGCCGCACACTTAGGGGTGCGCTTGCGAATCGGGTCACCCGAAGGCTATCGTTTCGATGCCGCAGCTTTAGGTTATTTTCGGGAGTTGGGGCTTGATCTGACCGAAGCGCCTACTGCCGAGGATGCTGTACAGGGGGCTGATGTAATCTACACAGACACTTGGACGAGCATGGGACAGGAAGCCGAGTCCGAAAAGCGGCGGGCAGTGTTTCCGCCCTTTCAGGTTAACGAGGCATTGTTACGCCAAGCGCCCGCTCATGCCGTCGTCCTTCATTGCCTTCCTGCCCACCGAGGGGAGGAAATCACTGATCCGGTGGCGGATGGGCGGCAGTCGCTCATCTTTGCACAGGCAGCAAACCGCCTTCATGCCCAAAAAGCAATTTTAGTGCGCTCTTTGGGGAAGAATCGCTAAAATTAGACAGAGACGAAAAATGACACCCTACGGGGTGTTTCAACTGTGTTTTAAGTTACCCTGATCTCCGCCCGCCGCGTTCGCGTCGGGATACCGTGCGGAAAAGTGAGAGGTGTACTGTGGCGAGCCGAGAAGTCTACGAACACTTCATGAATATGGGGCATGATTTTGCTTGGAACAAAACATGGGATAAGGCAATTGCAGCCTATGCCCGTGCTTTGCAGGAAGTCCCCGAAGACCCCAACTCCCACAAGTATTTAGGGTTGGCGCTGTTGGAAAGCAAGCGCTATGCCGATGCCTTAAAGGTCTACACCCGCGCCCACCAACTTGCCCCCGATGATCCCGTCCCGCTGGAAAAAAGTGCTGATGTTCTGGAGCGGTTGGGAAAACTGAAAGAAGCGGCACAGCAATACGTGAGTGTCGCCGATGTGTACCTTGCCCAACATGATATTGAGAAAGCCATTTCCAATTTCGAGCGGGCAACGCTGCTGACCTCTGGACTGCTCCCTATTCATTTTCGTTTGGCACAGCTTTATGAGCGCACTGGGCGCACCCGTGCCGCCATCCTTCAATACCTGACCCTCGGCTTTAATTTTCAACGAGCGAAAGACAAAGCAAAGGCACTTCAGGCAATTGACCGCGCCCTTCGCCTTGAACCGAGCAATCCCCAAGTGTTGAACGCGAAACGGGCGATTGAGGCGGGCGAATTTATGTCTATCCCACAGACAGACGCTCCAAGCGCTCCGAAACAAAGCGGGGGGATGTTTGACGAAGACCCCGACGCCGAACCGCTTGCCCCACCAACCGCAGATGCTCATCCGGGGGGACCAATGGGACAGGCGACGGATACGGCAATGGGCAACCTTGCCGAGTTTTTGTTAGATGGCGGGTTAACGCTTGCTGAGGCACGGGCTATTCAGGGTATTGAGTCCTTCAAGGTGGGCGATTTCAAAGGCGCTATGGAGAGCTTTACCCAAGCCGAGAAGATGGGCATCCGCCATCCCGCATTGTGGATGTGTATGGGTGCGGGCTATATCCATTTGAGCGAATACCAAGCGGCTATTCCTTACTTAGAGCGGGCGCAAACGGATGGTGACTATGCGGCGGGCGCGGCGCACGGTTTAGGGCAACTCTATATGGCGCTGCAAAAGCACCGTGAGGCGTGTGTGGCGCTCCTCCGTGCGCTGAAATTGGTCGATATTGCCCTTGCCATGAACCCCGACGAGGCAGACCAATTGAACGCCGTCTACGATCAACTGTTGGGGACGACGGACGGCATGTTGGATGCAGATATTGCGGCGATGAACAGCCAGTTCAATAAATGGCTGGTGGGCAAGGATTGGAAGGTGCGTATCTCTGAGACGCGCCGCGCATTATCAGACCGCATCCGCAGCGGGGCGACAGAAGAATTAAAATACTATGTTGCCGATACCTCTATCGTAGATGCCGTGACGCGGATTGACCGCTATATCAAGCAGCGCCTTTTTACGCTGGCGTTGGATACCGCCTACACAGCGATTGAAAAAGAGCCAACCTCCCTGCCTGTTCACCAACGGATTGCCCAAATCCTTATGGAAGAAGGGCATACCCAAGAGGCGATCACCAAATACAACATCGTGGCAAACAGCTTTCTCGCCCGCGATGACCGCCGCAACGCGGCAATGATCCTTGATGAGGTGATCAAGGTTGCCCCAATGGATACGGGCTTACGCCTCAGTTTGATCGACCTCTTGGAGCGGGAAGGTCAGCAAGAGCGTATGTTGGATGAATACATTGGCTTGGCGGGCGCATATTTCCAGCTTGCCGAGACCGATCAGGCGCGAGACACCTACAATGAGGCGCTCCGTTTGGCGCAGCGGGTGAATGCCCCTACCGAAAAGCGCGTTGAAATTCTCTACCACCTTGCCGATATTCACACAAACCGCTTGGATTTCCGGCAGGCGCTGCGTACCTACGAGCAAGTGCGCAGTCTTGCCCCAGAGGAACAACGCGCCCGCCGCGAATTGATCGACATTCATTACCGTCAAAACAACCCCCTAGAAGCCATTAAGGAACTTGATGGGCTGTTACAGGTCTACGCGAAACAAAAGCGCGGCGATCTGATCCTGCGGACGCTGGAAGAAATGGTTGCCGCCCGCACAGGGGATATGGCACTGCGGGCGCGGTTGGGCGCCGTCTACCGCCAAGTGAATCGGAAGATGGACGCTATTGCCCAACTTGATGCACTTGGGGCAATGCAGCTAGAAGCCGGAATGTACAATGAGGCACGGACAACGATCAAACAAATCATTGCCCTCGGACCCACTGATGTTGAGCAGTATAAACAACTCTTGTCCCAACTGGGCGCTTAGGGGCATGAGGCGTGATCATGTGTGGTGAACTGTGCTGGCTTCTTGAGGCGCAGTTCAGCCTGACCGCTGTCCTCGATATTTTGATAGTGGCGGCGGTTTTCTTCGGCATTAGCCTCCTCTTGCGCAGCACCCAAGCCGTCCCTCTCCTGCGCGGAATTGTGATTCTTGTCATCCTTGCCGGGGCGCTGACGACAATCATCCCGCTCACCGCCTTCCGATGGCTGATTGCCAACCTTTTGCCCCTTGTAGCAATCGCTGTTCCCGTTATTTTTCAACCTGAACTGCGGCGGATGCTAGAGCGTTTGGGGCGGGCTAGTGCATGGTCTCGTCACACGTCTGAGGAAGCCGAACGGCACAAGGTAATTGATGCTATTTGCGCTGCTGTGGGGCGGCTCTCTGAACGGCGACATGGGGCGCTTATTGTCATTGAGCGGGAAACCAACCTACAAGAGTATGTCAACAGCGGTGTGGGGATGGACAGTGCGATCAGCCCGCAGCTTCTGCTGACGGTCTTTTATCCCAAAACTGAACTCCATGATGGTGCCGTGATCATTCGGGGCGATAAGGTGGCGGCAGCAGCCTCCGTTTTGCCCCTTTCTTCGGGAAGGCAGCTAACAGATCGGAAATTAGGGACGCGCCACCGCGCCGCGTTGGGCATTAGCGAGATTGGCGATGCGATCTGCGTTGTTGTGTCGGAGGAAACGGGGCAAATCTCTGTAGCCAACGGCGGACGGATGATCCGCCGCTTGGACGCCGAGCGCTTGCGCACCATCCTGATCGCTTTTTATGGCGAAAGCGAGCGAGTAGGGCGTTCGTTTTTGGGTTGGCTATGGCGGATTGCGCGTCGCTTTGTCGGTCAGGATGCCCCGTCCGGAGATAGGGTAATTTCTCCTTAAGGTTGGTTGAAGGATCGAAGCTGTTTGCGGTGCTATCACGTTCTTAACGCTTGAACATGAATCAAATGGAGTCACGCTGTGTCTACCCAAGACCCTTCCCCCAAAAAGCAAAAAGTCGTCGCCGTTTATGGGGGCGCGGCAATTCCTGTTGATCACCCCGATTACAAAGATGCCTTCGAGGTTGGACGCCTTCTCGCCCAAAACGGTCTTGCGCTCCTCACGGGGGGGTATGCGGGCATTATGGGGGCAGCTAGCGAGGGCGCTCATGCGGCGGGTGGGCGCGTCATTGGGGTCACCGTTGGGCTGTTCCGCGAGCGCGGACTCGTCCCCAACCCCTACCTCCATGAGGAAGTCCATCTGCCGAGCCTCTCTGAGCGGACGATGTATCTGATCACAGAACCAGATGCTTATATCGTGATGCGCGGCGGGATAGGGACACTGGCGGAATTGGGGATGGCGTGGAGTCTGATGCAAGTTCATGATATTCCCCCTCGCCCGTTGATCCTTGTTGGAGGGATGTGGCGGGAGACGATGGCAACCTTTGCCCGCGTCAGCACGATTGGCGAGAACGAGCATACCTACATCACTCTGGTGGATACCGTTGCTGAGGTGATTCCTATGCTCCAACAATGGTGGACAGCACCCCCCGCCTTGAAGCCGCGCCTCGGTGATGTTGCTCCGAATAAAGCGAATTTGAAGGGCTAGAAAGGTTCAAAGAAAAAAGTGGATTACGCAACCATTGACCGTTACATTCAGGATCATCTTGAGGAATCGTTGGCAGAGTTAAAACGGCTCTGCGCCCAACCCAGTATTTCGGCACAGGGGGTAGGCATTGCCGAATGTGCCGTCCTCGTTGGGGATATGCTGCGGGCGCGGGGATTCACCGTTGAGATCATCAAAACAGAGGGGCACCCCATCGTTTACGCAGAGGCGGCGGGGGCGAGCGAGAAAACCCTTCTGTTTTACAACCATTATGATGTGCAGCCACCCGAACCCCTCGAACTGTGGGACTCGCCCCCCTTTGAGCCAACCATCCGCGATGGAAAGCTGTATGCGCGGGGTGTCTCTGACGACAAGGGGCATATTATGTGCCGCCTTGCTGCCTTGGATGCGTTGAAAGCCGCCACCGGATCGTACCCCTGCCGGATCAAGTTTGTTATCGAGGGTGAGGAAGAAACAAGCAGTGCCGCCCTCCAACCCTTCGTCCGCGAAAACGGCGCAAAGCTTGCCGCTGACGCCTGTGTGTGGGAATTTGGGAGCGTGAATCATGAGGAACGCCCGCTCCAATACCTGGGCTTGCGGGGGATTTGCTATGTAGAACTGAGTGTAACGACAGCGAGTGATGATGCCCATTCTGGGCTGGCGGGATCGCTCTTTCCGAACGCCGCATGGCGTTTGGTTTGGGCGCTGAACACGCTCAAAGACCGCGACGAACGTATCCTCATCCCGGGTTTTTACGATTCTGTGGTCGCTCCCACCGCTCGCGATTTGGAACTCCTTGCCGCGATGCCCGACGAAACATCTGATCTTCTGACGCGCTATGGGCTGACTCAAGGCTTTTTGCGCGGGCGGAGAGATGGTATTGACCTTCGCCGCGATGCTGTGTTCCAACCAACCTGCACCATCTGCGGACTGAATTCCGGCTATCAAGGGGTTGGCTCAAAAACCGTCCTTCCGGCGAAAGCCTCGGCAAAGGTCGATTTTCGTCTTGTCCCCAATCAAGCACCAGAGGACATTCTGCGCAAACTTCGCGCCTACCTTGACGAACAAGGATTCCGCGATATTCAGGTAGATTACTTGGGCGGAGAACACCCTTCGCGCACCGATCCCGATCATCCGTTTGTGGCGTTGGCAGTTCGCACGGCGGCGGAAGTCTATGGCAAAGAAGTCATTGTTGCGCCGATGATTGGCGGCAGCGGACCGACCCATGTTTTTGAGGAAACACTCCATGTGCCGATTGTCATGGCGGGGTGTAGCTATCCGGGGGCGCTTGTTCATGCCCCGAACGAAAATTTGGTGATCGATCATTTCGTGCAAGGCGTCCGGCACACTGCCCGGATCGTAGGCGAATTCGCAGCGGGGTAACGCCACATCGCTCCCCTTTCCCCTTTCTGTACGCAGGCAGAGAGGGGAAAGGGCTTGGGATAGTTCACCCTTGCCGTAGTGATAAAAGCAAGGATACACACAGCAAACGCCTTGCCGATTATCCCCATTCCCAAACCAAATCTCACACGTGGTAGATGAACAACCTCCTATGACGGATACGCTCGACATCACGCCATTCACCGACACCGACCCAGACGAATTCCTCACCTCGCCTCCTCTCCGTCGTTTGGGGCAGCGCCTTGCCCGTTTGGGTCTTGCCTTAGCCGCTCTGATCATCCTTCTCAGTGCGGGCGCTACCCCACCATCCCCAACGGAAGTCCCCCCACCGGTTGGCATTGTCCCCATCCCCACCTATGATTTTCGCCCTGTCGAGGCGCTCTGTGCCGACCTGAACGCCGCGTGGGATCGGGATTGGCTGACGGTGATCGCCGCGCTGGAACGCCTTGACCAGATTGGCGGCGTCTGTGGCGACAAAATCCCCCGTGAGCAGCTTTACCCCGCTTATTTCAATTATGGCGCGTGGTTGGAGCGGCGCGGGGAGCTTGCCGAGGCAATCCTTGCCTACCAAAAGGCGCTTGATCTTCGCCCCGATGGAAAAGAGGCGGCGCTTGCTTTACAGCGTCACCGCGCCTTGCAGCCGCCCCCTCTGACAATCTGTACAGAGGCTGAGATCGACGCTGCGCTAAATGTAGTTGGGGTATGGACGCCCGCTGCGGTGGGCGCGTTTCCCCGTTTGGAACAGGGGCGATTCATGATCAATGACGTGCCGTTCACCGTGCGCGGGGTGAACTATTACCCATCGAATGCCCCCTGGCGACGTTTCCTCACCGAGGGTGATTTGGACTCCATCCGCGCTGAACTTGACCTTATTCGAGGGGCGGGATTCAATACAATCCGTGTCTTTCTCTGGCACGATGCCCTCTTTCAATGCCCCGGCAGCGGGGCAGTTCCCAAGCCGGAAGGCTTCGCCCGCCTCGATGCTGTCTTGCGTATGGCGGCAGAACGCGGACTGCGCCTGATCGTCACCCTGAATGACCTCCCTGATCTCGTTGTTCGCCCACTCTACCTGCAAAGCGATCTCCCCAACGCCCAAGCGCTGTTCATCGTCCGCCGCTACCGAGACGAACCGGCAATTTTAGCGTGGGATGTGCGCAACGAGGGCGATATTGACGCCAGCCGCAAATACGTCACGTTGCGGGCGGTGATGGATTGGCTGAGGGCATTCGTTCCCCAAGTCCGCGCTGCCGACCCGAATCACCTGATCACGGCGGGGTGGAATGAGAGTTCCCATTTGACGGCGGGCGTTGTTGATTTTCTGAGTTTTCACCATTGGCGCTCGGCGGAGAATATGGCGGAGCGCATTGCCGGAATGCGGGCGGCGACAGCCCTCCCCATTCTGTTGGAGGAAGTGGGGTACGCCACACCCGGTGGAACAGAGGCGCGTCAGGTGGACTCCCTGCGGGCGGCGCTGCGTATGGCGGAAGGGCAGAACTTACTTGGCTGGTTGGTTTGGACTGCTTTTGATTTTCCCCGCACGGCGACCTGTATCCCCCCTGCCTGCCCTAGCCTTGATAACGCCGAACACCATTACGGCATGTGGCGGACGGACTATTCGGAAAAACCTGCGCTCAGAATGTTGAAAGAGGAATTTTTGGGGCGGTGAAAAAGAGGCAAGAGGGGATGGAACATAAACCCCATACGCTAAAGCGCACGGGGTGAGATGAATTACTCACCTTACGCAGTTGGGTTTGTTCACCCCGTATTTGTCGAAAGGGGCAGTTTAAGGGGGCTTCCCCCTCAAAAAAGTGCATTCCCCCTCTCCCGCCACGCGGGAGAGGGGGTTAGGGGGTGAGGGTCTGTGCGTAAGATGAGATGAATTATTGAAAAGCCGCTGTGGGGATTCGTTTCCCGCCTTCACCCTATTTTGTAGTGAAGGCGAGAAAGTAAATTGACGTTACTGCACCCGTGCAAAGGCGATCTGGAGGATGCCCCATGCGGGCTGCGCATCGGATACCCCTGTACCACCCAAGCGGGTGATCGTGGTTTGTCCACCAAAGCCGAAGCGCAAGAGGTACACGGCTGGCTGCCCGTCTCGATCTGAGACGAACGCCAACGAACGCCCATCAAGTGACCACGCCGGATCGTCGTCGCGGGCGCTGCCACTCGTCAGACGTGTGATCGTCCCATTTTGGTACAGGTACAAATCGCCGCTGCCTTCCTTGAAGGAGGCAAAAGCAATCCGTGTTCCATCGGGCGACCACGCTGGATTCTGAACGCGCAAGCCGTTCGTTAGACGGGTAATGCCCGTCCCATCGGCGTTCATCGTAAAGAGGTCAAAGCTCCCCTCACCCACCGCTGCCACATAGGCAATTTGTCGCCCATTGGCAGACCAAACAGGCTGCTGTGCTTCTGTGCCACCGCCAAGTTCGGTCAGGTTTTTGCCATTGGCATCAATCACAAACAAGCGCACACCGCCGCCGCCCCGCGCCGAGGCAAAGGCGATGCGCCGTCCATCGGGCGACCATGCCGGATATAAGTCAGCCGCTGGATCGTTCGTCAGACGGCGAGCGTTCGTCCCGTTCGCGTTCATGACATAGATGTTCGCGTTTCCATCGCGGGTGCTGACGAAGGCGATCTGCTGTCCGTTTGGTGACCACGCCGGATGGTAATCATCTGTCGGGTCGTTCGTCAGGCGGATGAGATTCGACCCATCGGGGCGGACGGCGTAAAGGTCGCGGGTGGGGCTGGCAACCGTGTTCGGGGGTGAGTCAACCGCCGTGTTATTCGTTCCGTCGGGGTCAACCTGCAAGGCTGTAACACTGGCAGAGGCGACGAGCCGTGCGCCCGGGGTGTTCCCCACCCGCACAATCACCGTCACAGTGTCGATTACGCCAACGGGGAAGCGCCGATCCCCATAGTCACAGGTGACCAACCCTGTTCCGGTGTTAAAGGCGCACGTCGCACCGATTGACGAGGTGGCTGAGACGAACGCCGTCCCTGCCGGTAGGTGATAGGTCACACGCACGTTCCACGAGTCGCCCGCGCCGAGGTTCGTCACGGTCACGGCATAGCGGACTGTCTGCCCGGGCGTCAGGGTTGCTTCCGCTGGATAAGCGAGATGCGTCAGGGCGAGGTCGGCAGGGGTATTGATCACCGCATCGCTCACGGTGACGTTGATCCCGCCCCCACCGTAACGCGAGTCGGCAACGCCCGTGATGTCGGAGGTCACGCTATGGGAGATGGATGCCGTGCCAGCGCTGTCGCGTTGGACGGTAATCCCTTGGGGGAGATTCCATGTCGCCCGCGTAAAGGTGCGGTTTGCTGGATTGGGATCGGTGATGGTGATCAAGCCGCCCGGAGTGGGCGCGTTGGCGCTCACCGTGACGACTTCCGGTGCGTTTGGCTGCGTGTTGTAGAGGATCATCCCCGGTGGGGCGGTGAGGACAAGCGTGTATGTCCCTGTTGCCCCAATCGTGGGCAGGCTGAGCGTGGGCAAGCCACTAGGGGCAATGGCGACGCCCGGATCGTAGACACGCACGGTTTGGGTCTGGAAGCGTGCGCCAACGGGGTAGGCGGGGGCGTTGCTGCTCAGAACCTCGATGAAGACATTGTACGTCTGCGCTCCGGCGGGGTCAGCAGCGTTATCCGGCGCGTGGAAGTTCACCGCACGCGGCAGCAGCGAATTCGCCCCGCTGGTAAAGACGTAATCACGGACTTGCGTCGTTGTGAAGACGGGGAAGGTCTGCGTGACAAAGCGGAGTTGGCTGCTTGTGGCGTCCGTTGTCACCCGGAGGGTGATCGTCTCGCCCGCACCCAACGCCGTGCCGAGCGTCATCATGAAGCGATCCCCAATAGTTGCCCCTTCTGCCACATCATGGGCTTTGTCGGTGAAGATGGTCAGCGGGTCGGTGGCGTTCACCAAACCGGGGAAGGTGACACAGGTTGAGAACTCCGAGGTGTCGCCCGTTGTCAGGTCGGTTGCCGTCGCCACAATAAACTGTTTCAGGTTTACAATGCCCAAACTGGTGAAGTCCAGCGTGGCATTGCCAGAGGCGTTCGTGGTGAGCGTTGTGCTGCCAAGGTATGCCTCTGCCTGACGGGTGTTGATGCCCGTGCAGCTTTCGCTCCCGTAAAATTCAAGGCGGAAATTCCGGCTTGCCGTGCTGTTGAATGTTCCTGTGATCCGCGCCCCCCCGTTAAACAGGTTCGTCAGGACGGGGTTGTTCTGCAAGCGGTTCGGACCGGTATCCGGGTCTAAATTATCATTCGCGTTGTAGCCATCACCATTGTTATCAATCCCGCCGCCCGTGTTGTTATAGATGATGTTGCGGGAGATCGTGTTGCCAACGGTGTTTGCCGAGACGAGGATGACCCCCGACCCCATCGAGCCAACAATCGTGTTCCCCTCCAAATCATCGTTCTCCCCGTCGTTGTTTGAGCCGACAACGTTCCCCGTCCCGTTATTGGAGAGGACAACGCCGTAGGTGTTCCCTTCAACCGTCCCGTTGGGGCGGATGCCTAGCAAGTTACAAGACGTGCGCGTGTTGGTCGCGCCTTCAATCCAGATGCCGCGCCCGTTCAGGCTGTTATAGCCAACGACGGAGAAGCCTTCTATGCGGCTGCCACTGGCGGTGGACTGAATACGGAAGCCGGGGCTGGTCACTGTTGCGGGGGTAGAGGCGATCACCACAGTGGGGTTTGCCGGACACGCCGCCCCCGATTGGGTTGTCCCTAAAAGGAACACCTGCTCGGTGATGTTGGGCAGCGCAGCGGGTGTGGTGATCGTGCAAACGCCGCCAGCACAGCCGGGATCGTTGGAGGGAATGGCAAAGGTGATTGTATCCGGGGCAGCAAGGGTATTGGCGTCCGTTATTGCTTGCCGCAAACTTCCCGCCCCTGTATTGTTCGTGTTGACCACGATGAACGGCGAACGGCGCGTCACACTATCGGCTGTGGAAAGGGTTGTTCTTGTGAAACGATCTGTCGCCCTCGTTTGAATCGTGTTCACCCCCACATTCAGCGGGGTGGTGAAGCTATAGGTTTCCGTTTCCCCCCCATAGGGGGCGGTGGTGAGTGTCGTGGGAAGGAACGCCCCACCGTTCGTTTGGGATTCGATCAGCGAGATCGTCGTGATATTCGTCGGGACATAGCTGGTATAGGTGGCGCTCCAGCTGCTCATGCCTAAATAGCGCCAAGCCGCTGTCGTCACCGTTTGTCCGGTGTAACTGATCTCTGGGGCACCGGTCGGGTCGGGGGTATATGCAGTGAGGTTCGTTGTCACTGTATCGGTGGCGTCCCATTGCCCATCCAAATCAGTATCTCGCCAGCCAATGGCATGACGGCTACTGGTGGAAGTGACATTCAGCGGATAGGCGGTTTGCTGAATGGTAGAATCTGCCATAATCGACAATTCGTTATCGTAAATCGGTCCGTTTTGGCAGTTTGTGTGCGCCCGCACGTAGTAGCCGTGTGTGTTATTAGAACTGCACCCGCTCGTTGGGTATTCATCCAATGCCCCAAAGGTATGCCCCATCTCGTGAGATAACACCATATTGAAGCGCGACGGTCCCCACCCATCGTTATCATAGGTCAAGACCATGGCGGGACCGTTGATATAGGCATAGGCAAATCGCCCGTTGGCGAATACCCCATCGGCGTCATTTAGACTGTCAATAACGAACACAGAAAACGCCCAATCTGTCCCGGCAGCGGTGCGCGTGGCGTTGTTTAATTGTTGGCGGAGAATCGTCAAATAGTTCGTGGAATTTGCTGTGGCGTAGCCCAGGTTTTGCAGGATGGGGACAATCCATTGATCCTCGTTCCCCCCCCCGCTGGGTTGTCCGCCGTTCAAGAGGATTGGCTCATTCGCCGTGCTGATAGTGACGATAGACGCGCCACTGTTGAAGGGCGTGTAGTAGTTCACCGTCGAAAAACTGAGTTCGCTGGCATTTAGCCCGTAATTCGTTGCTGTGTTACGCCACCATGTCAACCCCTCATTGATCTCAGCAATAATCGTATTAACGCGGGTGCTGCTCCATGTCTCCGCGCCGGCACCCGCATAGGTGCTTTCAACGAAGAATACATTGAGCGCTACTGAGCCGATCATATAGGTGCTTGTGTTGTTGATATTTGGCGCGTCTGGCTCCAGGACAGGCGCAAGCATATTCATCAGGTTGACGAGCCATTGGTCATCGGGAACAAGCGCATCACCACCAGGGTAAAGGCTAGGTCCTTGGGGGGGGGTGCCACCTTGTGCTTGAGCAGGTGCGCTGTTCCCCCCAGCAAGTACAAAGAGTACCAAAGCAATATTGGCTAGGATAGTTCCAGCGACGAATAGGGTAGAGCGGCGTGCCATGAGAACCTCTACGAATCAAATGACGGGAAATAATGCCATTACATCTAAATAGAGACTCTACAATGGGTTGAGGGGGAAAGCAAGTTAGGGGATTGTTCGGGGATTCAATGTGGTTTCGGGTTAACCTGTGATCTGTCCACGAGCTGCTTTTTACTTCCCATATATAATCTAGCAAAACAACCACCACCCATCAACGGAGATATTCCCTGTGACCCAGCACCCCCCCACAAACTACCCCGGTCTCACCACTGCCCAAGTTGCCGAACGGATAGCGCGTGGCGAGGTCAACAACGTCAAAGTACAGGTGGGGCGCACCTACTGGCAGATTATCCGAGACAACATATTCAACCTATTTAATGTCGTTTTGGCGATTCTCTGCCTGATTTTGCTCTTTTTCGGGGATACAGCAAACGTTATTTTTGCCAGTTTTAGCGTCGTCTTGAACTCTGTGGTCGGGCTTGTTCAAGAGATTGCGGCGAAACGCGCCCTTGAACAGCTTGCCGCCATGTCCATCCAACAGGTAGGTGTATGGCGCGATGGAGGTCTTATTGAAATCCCCCTGACGGGCATTGTCAAAGACGATGTGATCCCCGTTGAACCCGGAGATCGCATTGCCGTTGACGGGCGGGTGATTCATGCGGATGCCCTTGAGATGGACGAAGCCCTGCTCACGGGTGAATCGGACGCTGTTTATAAAGAATTAGAGGCAGCGCTCTTTTCGGGTTCGTTCGTTGTGGGCGGGTCGGGGGTTATGGTGGCGACGGCGGTGGGGACAGAAAGTACCCTCACCAAGCTGGCAATGACGGCGAAACAGTACCGCCACCCTTTGACCCCCACACAACAGCAAATCAACCGCTTGGTACGGATCGCCGTTGTGGTCATGGTACTGTTCGCGCCGATGACCGCCCTTGCTGGCTTGGTGACCCATCAGGCAACGATTGATATTGTGCGCAATACCGTCGTTTTGGTCACCAGTATGGTGCCGCAAGGGCTTGTTCTTGTCACCACGATTAGCCTGAGCCTCGGTGCGTTGGTAATCAGCCGCAACCGTACCCTTGTTCAACGTGTGAATGCCGTCGAATCGATGGCAAATGTGAATGTCCTGTGTTTCGATAAAACAGGGACGCTCACCCGCAATCAATTGACTGTGACGGAGATTATTCCGCTTAACGGGGCTTCTCCAGAGGCGATTCAAGACGCCCTCCGCTGGTATGTGGGTAATCTTTCGCACCAAAACAAGACCGCTGGAGCAATCACCACCTACCTGCACGCCGAAGATGCCGACATAACAGACCATCCCAAGATCGCGGAAATCCCCTTTACCTCAGGGCGAAAATGGGGGGCGGTGATCTTTCCCGACGGGGCGTACATCCTCGGTGCGCCGGAGCGCGTTCTTGATAGTGGCGGGGGTGATGCGCTTGAAACCTCAGCAGCTCTGGCGGCGGAGGGGCAGCGCGTCCTCGCCTTTGCCCGCACAGAGGGAACGCCCACCGCCGAAAAACTGACCGTTGCCCGCCAAGCGCTTGCTTTGATTGTCATGAGCGACAAGGTGCGCCCTGAAATTGGCAAGACGATCCAACAGTTCACCGATCTAGGGGTAGCCTTGAAGGTGATCAGCGGCGATAACCTTGAAACCGTTCGTGCCATTGCCCATGATGCCGGAATGCCAGAGGCAAAAGCCTTCACCGGCGATCAAATTGAGGCGATGAGCGCCTTAGAACTGGAAACAGCTCTTAAAGAAGCAAACGTATTTGCCCGTGTTGAGCCGGAGACGAAACGAAGGCTGATTCGCGCCTTGAAAGCAAGCGGGAATTATGTGGCGATGGTGGGCGATGGGGTGAATGATGTTCCCGCCTTAAAAGAAGCAAATATGGCAGTTGCCATGAATGATGGGGCGCAGATCGCCAAAGATGTTGCCGATCTGGTGCTATTGGATAACTCCATGACGACTCTCCCCTTTGCCTTTGAGCGCGGAAAGACAATCACCCAGAAAATCTTCAGCACAACGCGCATCTTCCTCAGTAAGAATTTTTACACCGTTTTGGCGTTCATCTTCATCGGGTTTATGGCGCTCCCCTTCCCCACAACACCCATCCTGATCAGTTGGCTGACCTTTGGCTTGGTCAATGTCCCCGGTGGGCTGATCACCTTTGACTTGATCAAGCCTGCCTACAGCCGTGATTTCACAAAGAATGTAATCCGCTATGTTTTGGCTGTCGTTTTAGTGGGCGGCTTGATCATGGCAGGGGTGTATATGCTGATGTACCTGACGCGCTATGATGGGGAATTTCGGGCAGCGCTTGGCGCGATCTCCCCGGAAGGGCTGGTACGTTACGAAAGCGGTCAGGTGGCAGCCGACCCACTCCTAAGCCTTCAAGACGAAGGGGCAATCACCCGTGCAGAAAATGCCGCCCAACGCGCCACCCGTGATGCCACCCGCAGCGCCTTGTTGTTTTTCATGACGCTTTATGGGTTGATCATCTTTTGGAATACCATGGGCTTGGATGTTTTTAAACCGGAGACACTCCGCACCCACAAGGGGATCACTGCCCTAGGGATCGTTTTTGCGACGGTCACTGTCTTGCCTCCCTATTTTTTGCCCAATGTCTTTCAGGGATGGGTGAATCCGGCGCTTGATCTCTTGCTAATTGCCCTCATCGGTGCGGCGCTGGCGATCTTTGCCTTAAGCCGCTTAGAGCGCAGCGCCCTGATCGGCGGCTTGGTGGGCGCAAACGAGGATTAGACAATTATCGCCACAAAAGTCCTTTGGGGTGAAGAAGGTAGAACAACCGGTGCGACGATGCCTTTCAAGCCCCGAAGGGGTGGCTGCTTTCAGCCCGCCGCTAAAGCGGCGGGATCATGCGCCATGCCGCCTGTTCATTGTGGTTGTACTTAGGGTGGGTCTACCAATAAATCGCCAATTGCTTTTAGGACTTACGCAGTTGAACGTATTTACCCTGTATTCATCGAAAGGGGACGTTTGAGGGGAAAGCTCCCTCAAAAAATGGATTGCCCCTTCTCCCACTGGGAGAAGGAGAAGCAGAGGTAAGAGCAAACCTTACTTTGTCTCGGTGAAGGTCAGGATGGTATAGCCACTCGGCGCGAGGGTTAGACTGTTCTCGCCGCTGAAGGTTGCCCCTTCTTGGAGCAATACCTCCCAACGCGGGGCAAAGGCGCGATCTGCCAACTGCCCAAAGGGGCGAACATCGGTAATCGATGCGGGGGCTGTCCCAAAGTTGATCACAATCACATAAAGGGTCGGATCGTCCGCCGCCCACCGCCGCAGAATGTAGGGCGAACGTTCCTCATAAAAGAAGTTTCCCCGCCGCAGTGCCGCCGACTTCTGCCGAAGTTTTCCAAGCGTGCGGTAGAGATTCAAGAGGGAATCAGGGGTGGTGTCTTGCTCCCCGACGCTCACCCCATCGTTGGGGGCATTGTTCCGGTTAGGAGGGGTGAACCAGCGCGTTGTGGCGTCGTCATCGCCCGCTGCTGTCCATTCCAGGGGTTCACGGCGGTACTCATCATAGAAGGGACCAATGCCCTTGACCCCACTCATCCCAATTTCCTCGCCATAATACAGGAACGGTACGCCCGGCGCGGTGAGCAGCCAAACCGCCGCAGCGCGGGCGCGGGGCATGTCCTCTTTCACGAAGCTCATGAGGCGATTCGTATCGTGGTTGTTCACAAAGCGAACAAGGCGCGTCTGCGGGGCGATACTCGTTTCCATAAGGTAAGTGATGAACGACAGGGTGGCGGTATTCTCCCCATTTAACGCCCCGCGCCCCACACTCGTTTCGTTGCCAGCAAGGGCATAAAAGGTGGGGAAATCAAAGGCGGCGTGCAAACTTGCCCCATTCAAAAAGCGGGCGATCAGGCTTGGCTCGTCCCAGACCTCGCCAAGCAAAAGTGCTTGTGGGTTGAGCGCACTCACTGCGCCGCGTAGTTCTGTCAGGTAGTTACTGGGGACAAACTTCACTGCATCAAGGCGGTAGCCATCGGCACCGTCGCTAAAGTCACCATCGGCGTTGGGGTCTAGCCAATAGCGGGCGAGTGCCGTTGTGTAGGCGCGGACGGCGGGCGTTGTGTAGTTCAATTGGGGAAGTTCACCAAAGCCCCCAAAGGTGTCGTACTGCGTGTGTGCCGCATTGCGCCAGCGGTAAAAGCTGCTGTAGGGGCTGTTCGGGTTGTTGTAAGCATCCTTGAAAAAAGGATGTTGGTTCGAGGAATGATTCAAGACGAAATCGAGGATGATATACATCCCCCGACGGTGCGCCTCTTTGAACAGAGCGATCAGATCATCGTTCGTCCCATACTGCGGATTCACGGCATAGTAATCGGTCACCGCATACCCATGATAGGTTGGACCCGCCCAGACGGGCATCAACCAAATCAGGTTGACGCCCAACCCTTGGAGGTAATCCAGCCCTTCGATCACACCCTTCAAATCGCCTATACCGTCGCCGTTCGTATCCCGAAAACTGCGAACGAACAGCAAATAACCTGTGCTGTTTTCAAACCATGAGGTTGCGGCATCTGCTGCATGAACAGCGGGTGTTGCAGTGGCGGCGATGGTGGGAATCGCCTTGATCGCGGTCAAGGTCATTTGAAGGCGGTTCGGTGTTCCCGTTGCCCCGCCTTGCGCTTGAACAGCCGGAGACAGAGAAAGGGTCAGCCCTAGCAGGGCAACCAAAACGGCGGCACTGGCGATACCAAGCATCCGCATACGAGAGAACATCAGCTACCTCCCCAAAAACAAAATCGGAATGCTCGCCGTTGTTCCTGATTGTCCAGCGTTGTTGCGTGCCACTGCCCACACCAACCCTGTTCCGCTTAAGCCAGTGGTGTTCCAGGTGATGCTTGCCTGCCCAAGCGGGTTGTTCACCTGCCCAATGAGAACGGGTGCTGAGGTAAAGCCCCCGGTTGCCGCATAGTAGAACTCCACCCGCGTGGCATTGAATGCCGTCGCTGAGACGACGATTCCCCCGGCGGGCAAAAGAATTGTGTTGGGGCGTGTGGGGTCTGTTGTCGAAGGCGACATAAACAAGCTGCTCACCGAGGGGGCTTGTGCCTGTGCTTGTACCGTCACCGCGACGGGGACGGTCTGCACGTTTTGGTTTTGGAAGCCCGTTGCCACCGCCCACACCTGCCCATTCAGCGAAGCATCTGTCACTGCCCAGGTGATCGACGCGCCATCCTGAAGGAAGGTATCGCGCCCGATTTGCACAGCAGAGAACTGCCCTGCTTGGAGGAGGTAAAAGGTCACCACAGAAGCGTTGCTAACCCCAGTCACGCTGACGGTGACGGTGCCAAAGGTGATGATGTAACCACCGCCAGAGGGGGTTGCGGGGGTGATCAACACTTGCCCAATGGTGGGGTTGTTGGCGACAGGGGGTGTATTCGTCACCACGACGGGAAGTGTCGGAACGCGCAAAAACTGTCCGGCGACAATAAAATTGGCGTTGGCAAGGCAGTTCGCGGAAACCAAGACATCCACTGTCGTCCCGACCCGCGCCGCAATGCTGGCAAGGGTATCGCCCGTTTGTACTTGATAGAGTGGCCACGACGTTTGCGGAATACACGCCGAGGGCGAGGTGGGCGTTGGGAAATTGGGCTGCGGATTGATTGGGGTGATCGTTGGCAAGCGGTTGGGTGTTGCCGTGATGACAATGATCGGCGGAATCGTAGGGAGGGGGGTGGGCGTCGCTGGTGCGCTAAAGAGGCTGCACCCCATCACGGCGATCACTACTGCCATGCACGGCACAACGCGGCGGAATCGAGACAACGTATGACCGAACATAAGGCGATCCTTGCTAAGTGCTGAGTCCATACCGTCTATACCAACGACAAACCACGCAGCCATGTCTCTTGTGCCGCCATCCCTTCAACAAGGCTATAGCGGGGACGCCAACCAAGCCGTTCGGCGGCGTGGGTCATCCGGTAGGTGGCGCGTGTTCCAATATAATGGAGCATTCCGGCGGCATCGGTAGGGACACCGCGTAAACGGGTGATTCCTCCAATGAGTGCGGCGAGAAGTGCCGCCGCCGGAGGAAGATTCACATATGCCTTTGACGTGTCTTTTCCGGCAATCCGCGCATAATGACCGAGGTAGTCCGCCCATGTGGGAGCGGGGTCAGGGGCGGCATTGAAGGCGTTTCCCGGCGCGTTGGGATGGGTGGCGCTTGTGATGAGGAGATCAACGACATCCTCAACGAAAATCGGATGCGCATTTCCCCGCCCCTGGTTGACCATGGGGGCGCGGCGCGTTGCCACCAAACGGTAGAGTCCCCGTGACCAAAAGGCAGACCCTTCGCCGTAAATGAAGGCGGGGCGGATGCTCACCGTAGGCAGTCCGCCCCGCCTTGCCTCATGCCAGAGAACCTGCTCGCCAAGTGCCTTGCTCTGCGTGTAATAATCGTTTGGCGAAGGGCGCATGGGCGTTTCTTCGGTCACATCCCCTGCAATGTGATAGCCATAGACAGCCACCGAACTGACATGAACCAGCCGCCCGACCTTTGCCGTCCGTGCCGCCGTAACGACGTTTTGTGTGCCAATAACATTCACGTTGTAGGAGGTCGCCGCACTGCTGTGGACGGCGGCAGCATGGAAAACGACATCACACCCGCGCATGGGCGTTTCTAGCGTGGCGGGAAGTTGAATATCTCCCCTGATTACCTCTGCCCCAAGCGCCGCCAAGTGGTCGCCCTTATGCGGGTCGCGGCAGAGCGCACGAACACTGATTCCTTCCCGCCGCAGGCGGCGGACGAGTACGCTCCCCAAAAAGCCATTCGCGCCAGTGACCAGTGCCGTTTTCATGCTGCTGCCCTATTACTCTAGGCGTTCTCAAAAATCCAAGCGTCGGTAGCACGCGTCCAGTTCGCCAGTTCAGAGGGGGCGAACCACAAGGCAATTTCTTTCTCGCCATTTTCGACCGTATCTGAGCCATGAACGAGGTTGCGCCCAATCTCCAAGCCGTAATCCCCCCGGATGCTCCCCGGTGCGGCTTCATTCGGTTTTGTTGCCCCAATCGTATTCCGTGCGGCGAGGATGGCATTCGTGCCGGCGAAAGCGATCACCACAACCGGCGCCGAGATGATGTATTCCACCAAACCACTGAAAAAGGGTTTTGTTTTGTGTCCATCGTAATGTTGTTCAGCCAGTTGGCGGCTCACTTGGAGAAACTTCATGCCGACAATTTTCAATCCACGCTGTTCAAAACGGCGAATGATTTCGCCCGTCAACCCACGCTGAACGGCATCTGGCTTGACGATAATTAAGGTACGTTCCACGAGTGATCTATCCTTATTTGATTGATTGATCGGTTGTCTTTGTGTAGAAAGGAACAAGTCGATGAGATTATAGCGGGTTTTGGCAGTAGCGTGATCACTTCCGCCACCCTCGCCACAAGGTGCTTATTCTGCGGCGTAAAAGGGAAAGGTAAAAACTGAGGATGAAGGTTTGCACCAAAACTGTGTTGAGGAGGGTGTAAAAGGTAACTTCTTCAAGGCGCAGCCCAAAAATCAGCGGGGGAGCGACACGTCCTTCCCCTACCAACGCCCATCCCTCCCCATCAAGAACCCCGACAAGGCACAACCACCCTGTGGTGAGGACGATGCTCGGAAGCCATACCCGCCAACGGCTGAGCAGAAGATCAAGCCCGATCAGCCATTCGATCAGAATGACGGGCACTCCAATTAAGAGAATCAACATAAGATAAGCCGACATAGCGGCAAATAGTATACCCCTTTCGGCTGTTTTATTGGCAGTCTCGTTAGAAATTGGATATAGTGTTCAGGTTATATTGCGGTGTTGCCCGCTTAATCATGTCATGAGGACTTTTCCCGCAAGATCATTGGGGGGGATTGATGTCGTTTCGCAGCTTGGTTGGACAAACACTCGGACAATACGAAATCAAAGAATTGCTAGGTAGGGGCGGCATGGCAGAGGTCTACCTTGCCTATCAGCCAAACCTAAAACGCTATGTGGCGGTGAAGGTTTTGCCGCCCCAATTCAGTACAGAAGAAGGATTCATCCAACGCTTCGTGCGCGAGGCAGAAATCGCCGCTGCGCTGGAACACCCCCATATTGTGCCAATCATTGATTTTGGCAGCACCTCGCAAGGGTTGAATTATGTCGTGATGCGGCTGCTGCGCGGCGGCACCCTGGCTGACCGCATCCGTGAGCGGCGTACATCGGCACGCGGTGAGGCGATCATGTCGCTTGGCGAGATTGCCGAACTGTTGAACCAGATTGCGGGTGCGCTTGACTATGCGCACTCGCGGGGGGTGATTCACCGCGACATCAAACCGAACAACCTGATGTTCGATACGAACGGGACAGCGTTCCTTGTGGACTTTGGGATTGCCAAACCGATGGACGCGGCGGCGCAAATGACCTCCCCCGGAACATCGATGGGGACGGTGGCATACATGGCGCCGGAACAATGGCGCGGCGATAAACTGACCCCCGCCATCGATCAGTATGCGATGGGATTGGTCATTTATACGTTGGTCACCGGACGCACTGCCTTTGAAGTGCCGCCCGATGCGCCGTATGCGTTGATGAACAAGCATGTCAACGAAATGCCCACCCCGCCGCACCTTGTTCGCCCCGAACTCCCAGAGGTCGTTTCCTTCGCCATTGCCAAAGCCATTGCCAAAACCCCTGAAGGGCGTTTTCCGAAGGTGCAAGAATTTGCCGAGGCGTTTGAAAAAGGGATTCAACCAACGGGGCAGCAAAGCATCAAGACGGGGTTCTTCACCTTTCCGCTACCGCCCCGTCAAGATATTGCCACGCCCGGCTATATCCCGCCGCCCGCCCCAGTGAGCGCCACACCACCAGCGCAGCAGCCGCCACAACCCGCGCCACAACCACAAGCCCCACCGCCAAGCCCGGATATGACCGCGCCAGCAATGTCCGCGTTTCAGCCTCCGGCGGGGCAGCCGCCACCGTCCTATATGCCGCCGTCTGCGCCATCGCCTTCAAGCGGCTTGGGCGTCACCCCCCTTAGCCAGATGCGCGATGAGGATGATAAGAAAAAACCAACGCGGGGAGGGTTACTCCCGCTCTTGTTGGCGGGCGGCTTGATTGCCGCTGCTGCCATTGTCATTATTTTGCTCGTTAGCCGCCCCACCGGACCAAGTGTGGCGGAGCAAACGGCGACCAGCATTGCTCATCTTGCAGTGTTGGCAAATGCCACGCTGACAAAAGCAGCGGAGAGCATTGTTGCTACCCAAACGGCAATTGCCGCTAATATCACACCGCTTCCCCCCGGCACCGCCTCCCAAGATTTGTTAACGCGGGTTTCTGAAACGCAAACGGCGGTTGCTTTTGGACCGAATCCCGCTGATTTATCGGCGACAGCGGAGACAGTGAACGTACAAGGGACGTTGACGGCTGTTTTCATTGCCCTCCAACCCACCAGCGAAACACCCTTTACCGAAACGCCACCGGCAACGAATACCTTCACTCCAACGGTGACATTTACCCCTTCGCGGACGTTTACGGCAACGGCATCGCCAACGGTGACCCCTTCACGGACATTCACCCCTAGCCCAACAAACACACCTACTGCCAATCTCACTGAGACGGCACGGGTCAAGGCTGCCAATACAACGACAGCCCAAGCGCTGATCAATCTTGGCTTGACGCAGACGGCGACGCTTTTCACCAAGACACCCACCGCCACCTTCACCGCCTCTCCAACGCGCACGCCAACGAAGACGCTCACTCCGGCGCCGACAAATACGCCGACAAATACCGCCACCCCTTCTCGCACGCCTAGCCCAACGATCACCCCTACCCCAGTTGGCGGAGGAACGGGCAAAATCGCCTTCATTGGCATTGTTGATGGCAGCAGTGATGTCTATCTCGCCAATGCTGATGGCACGGGTGTTACCAACCTCACGAAGAACGCCCCCTTCAACAAAGAGGTCTACGCCGAGTTTTCGTGGTCGCCAGATGGTCAGTTCATCACCTTCCTCAGTGATCGCGGTGGCGCACGCGACCTATGGATGATCAGTGTTGAGGGGAGCGACCTCTTGCAAATCACGGATGATGGACTGGATAAGAATCGTCCGGTCTGGTCGCCCGACGGCAAGACGATTGTCTTTGACTCAAACCGAGAGAATGGCTTCCAATTGTGGTCAGTCGATTTGACGACAAAGGTCAGCACACGCCTGACGGACGAGAAAGCGACGATTGCTGGTCCCGATTTCTTCCCCGATGGGTCACGCATTTTGGCGATGTCCGAACGGACCGGCGCACGGCAGTTCTTCAGCTTGGGGCTGGATGGCAAATCCGATTTCGTCCAACTGACGAACCTCCCCGCCGCCGATAATTTTGAAGGGGTTGTCTCCCCCGATGGACAATGGATTGCCTTCCGCTCAAATCTTGGTGGGCAGTTCCAGATTTATCTTGTGACGATTGAGGGTGGCGACTTGAAAACGCTCACCAACAGCACCGAGGCAAATTCTGTACCGGCGTGGTCGCCCGATGGCAAACAACTCACCTTCTCCCGTTCGGTGGATGGCGTTTCCACGCTGTTCATCATCAACGCCGATGGGACGGGTGAACGCAAATTCCTGAAAGAAACCTTCTTCCAAGGGGATTCTTTCTGGCAGCCCAAAGGCAAGTAAGCCTGATCAGAAACACCGCAGGCGGGCATGGGCTAACCTCCCATGCCTGCCTTTTCCTTCCCCTAATGTCACAGGCTGCCACAAGGCAATGAGGTGAATGGATGACTCCCCCTGCAAATGATAGCGAAAATAACCTCGAAACCGTCCGCCAAACGTGGGAGTATTGGGGAGAAACCGATCCCCTTTGGGCGATCCTCTCCGATCCGGCGAAAAAGGGGGGGCGTTGGGATGTTGAGACATTTTTTGCCAGTGGTGTTGCCGAGATTGAAGGGCTTGTTGCCTATTTGGGGATGCTCCCTATTCCCTTACAGATGGGACGGGCGCTTGATTTTGGCTGCGGCGTGGGGCGCTTGACCCAGGCGCTCGCTGGCGTATATCAGGAAGCACATGGCGTTGATGTCTCTGCCCCCATGGTTGCCAGAGCCAGCACGATCAATCGCTACCCAGAACGGTGCTTTTACCACCACAATCCCGCCGATGATCTGCGTCTGTTTCCCGACAACCATTTTGACCTGATTTATTCCAACCTTGTCTTTCAGCACATCCCTCCCCCCTTGACCAAAGGCTATCTTGCCGAGTGTCTCCGCATTTTGGCGTCCGGTGGGGTGTTTGTCTTTCAACTTCCCACCGATTTTTCCCCCTCCTATAAAGCCGATCAGCAGCGCAGTATCGAATTTTTACCGCCGCGCCGCCTGCCGCGAAAAGCATTTCGGGCGCAGATTGAAATCCAAAACCCGCCGCCGCGCCAGATGGCAGCCAGCGAACGCTTTCCCCTTACGGTGCGGGTGCGCAATCTGAGCCAATCCGTTTGGGCGGTCAAGGGGTCGGGTTCGATGCTGTGGATACATCTGGGGCAGCGTTGGTTTGATCGACGCGGTGATACACTCGTCACGGATATGGGCGAGCGCACTTTGCTTCCGAAAGACCTTTTTCCCGATGAAGAAGTTGATCTGCTCCTGAACCTCACCGCCCCACGCACCCCCGGCACCTATGTTGTTGAGATCGATCTTGTTCAAGAGTTTGTGGCGTGGTTTGCAGATCGCGGATCGCGCTCGGTGCGCTATACGATCACCGTCGCCCCCGCGGAAACGTCTCTTGCCCTTTCAACACCAACCCCGTCTCCGGCAGCAGACGTTCCCGCCGCCCCCGAACCCTCTATTCCGCTGTATGCCATCCCCAGAACAGAGGTGGAGGCGATCCTCACTAATGCCGGAGGACGTATTCTCGATGTGGTGGATAGCCCTGTAGCAGGGTGGGAATGGGTGAGCGTGCGCTATTGCGTCACAAAGTAGTCCCCTACCTGATTCTTCATCATGAGGGCTTTCGCTTTAGTTGATGCCAAAGGCAGAAAGGCGTGGTGAGCGTAACTCTGCCCGCAAATAGTCGCGGAATAAATCTCGCTGCGCCTCGTAAAGGCTCTTGCCTAATTGGTGAGCCTTAACTTTCAGCGAGAGCCAAGCGTGATAACAACAAGCCAGATGGTTGCGTTGTGAACGCGCTTTGCGGCACTCGCACTTTTCACTCCCGGTCAATGGTTTGAGTTCCCGATGCAGTTGCTCAATCTGCCAACGCACGGCATTCGCGTCTTGAATGTCGGACTTGGAGAAAGTGCCTGGGGGCTGGTTTGTAATCACCCATTCAATGTCACCGTTTGGGGCAACTAGCTTGAATAACTGCACATAAAAGGGAACTTCCTTCAGCTTAACCGACAGACCATGCTCTACGGCGTCGCTTGTCCATTCAATCGCCTCCAAATGAATAGAGCCGCTCGCTTTACTCAAACTCACCATACGATTGGCTTTGAGCGTGGTCACAAAGTAACGACCAGCGCGATGAATCAACTTCAAATTATCCACGGAGGCATACCAGCTATCAAACAGTAGGGTCTTGGCGTGGATACCCTTGTCCATCAGGGCATTTAAGACCATTTCACGGAAGTGATCCTTTTTGGTCTTGCCATCCGCTTCAGGAGCATAGATGCGGTAATCAATCGGGTAAAAGTCGGTACCATCGCTATGCACGAGATTCACGACGCCGATACCACGCACTAGACCATGTTCTGCGCCACTATATTGCTTTTTCACTCACTCTATCTTGCGCCAATACTGCTTATTCTGCACGCTATCATCGACGATCCAATAAGCCCTTTCACTGTCCTTCAACAAAGCCCCGACCAAATCCCACAAATGTCGGGCAGTCAGCTTGTCTCTTTGCCAATAATCACTGACAGCATCATGGCTCATCGCTTCCAGATGTTCAGCCAGATTACTGCATGTATAGTTGCCAGGTGTACTTATCAGGTACTCAATGTATTGGCGTTTGCTTATCGTGCTTCTACAATATCAGCAATTTGCCTTGCAAGCGAAAGTCCTAATAGCATAATTCAACGCTATGGGCTAGATGGTATTCAGGAGTCTAGGGAATACCCCCAAAGATCATAGAATAGGGCGATCTGCTCAGATCGCCCTGTGGCTACGTACTTATTCCTTTGTGCGGTGAGACCGCTAAGTCCCTACTGCCGCCGCGTGATCAACGACACACCGAGCGCCAACCCCGCCAAGACCGCTCCCACCACAAAGGGAAGGGCGGTCTGGAAGGGTGATTCCGGCGCGGGCGGGTAGCCTGTGGAGGGCAGCACAGAGGGCGGCGTGCCGCCCGTCCCCGCTGCCGTGCTGCCACCGCCCCCTCTCCCTAACCCATACACAAAGACCGCTACCGTGCGCGGGGCGACGTTTGCCGTTCCCGTCGTCCGCGCAAAGGTGGAGGCTTGGGTTGCCGGATCAAAGGACGCCGCCAAGATCGGATGCAGTTCCAGAGGCAGGTTTACAAACGCCGCCTCGCTGTAGGTCAGCGCGGTATCTGCTGCGTTGATCACCACGAGCAAGATTTCGTTCGCCGCACTCAGGCTGGCGGTATCTGCCAGCGTATAGACGATCACGCCCGGAACTTGGGTTGGACCATCGTTGTAGAAAGTAAGCCGCTCTTGCACCTGTGCCGCCGTTTGCAAGCGGAACAAGCCCGAACTACGCCGCACCTGAAGCATTTCAAGGAAGAAGCGCCGCGCTGCATCAATGTCGGAAGGCGCGGGGCGCAGCGAGGCATCCGCCAAAAGCGGTTGCATAATGCCCCACTGTCCGCTGTTATCGCCAGCAGGGGGCAAGCCTACACCCCAGTTGTTTGTTTGGTACGTCCAGTCAAGGCGGTTGAACCAATCCCCAGAGTTGTAGCTGTTGCGATCCATCGATTTGGAGCGCAGCAAGTCCGTTCCGGCATGGAAGAAGGGAATTCCCTGACTAAGCATAACGACACTCAACGTGACATGATTCATCCGCACGCGATCTGCCATGCTGGTGCCGGCGGGCGCTTTGAATTGAACCCCATCAAAGAGCGTGTCGTTGTCGTGGGCATCGACATAGTTGATCACCTCTTGCGGATCGCTAGTGTAGCCAGCGTTTTGCCCCTGATAATCAACATTGATGGCGGCAACGGTGTTCCCGAAGCGATCTACAAAGGTGTAGTCGCGGAGCGTCCCGGCAATGCCGATTTTCACCCAATCCGTCCGCCGCAAAAGTTCATCCAGCGTGCTTGGCGAGACACCATTGGGATCGTAATGGAGACCTGTGGCAAACCCTTGATAACGCGGATCGTCAAAGGGTCCACCGCCTCGATTGCCGTCGCGAAGGCGGTCGTTGAACGACCCAATACCCGTTCCATTCATGTTGCGTTGGATGGCGTTTTCGCCGCGGGCGTTATTCGCCACCTCGCCAAAGTTCCACGCCTCGCCATAGACATAGACAGAGCGCCCATCAATGCCGGAATTGGCGGGGGTCAGGCTGTTGAGCAAGGTGCGCAGTGCCTCCATATTCCGCTTCATGTGATGTCCCATCAGGTCAAAGCGGTAGCCATCGACCTTGTACTGCACCGTCCACGTCCGCAGCGTATCCAGCATGAGTTTTTCCATCATGTTGTGTTCGCTGGCGGTGTTCTCGCAGCACGAGGAACGTTCGACATCGCCTTGATTATTCAAGCGGTGGTAATAGCCCGGCACAATCCGATCCAAGACCGAATTCGTGTTCTGCCCGCTTGATGAGGTGTGGTTATAGACCACATCCATGATCACCCGCAGACCTATTTGGTTAAGCGCCTGCACCATCTCGCGGAATTCGATCACCCGCGCCAAGCCATTCGGGTCGGTGGCGTAGCTTCCATCAGGAACGCCGTAGTGAACGGGGTCATAGCCCCAGTTGAACCCATCCGAATTCCGCAAGGGTTCGATGTCTGCCTGCTGTTGTTGACTATCCGGCGCATAACTTGCCAACGTTGCGTAGTTCGGCACGGTATGGGTCGTTTTGTCCTCGTTGACAGAGGCAATATCAAAGGCGGGCAACAGGTGAATCGAGGTCAGCCCGGCATTCGCCAGCGCACGCAAGTGATTCACCCCATCCGAATTCGACACAGTGAACGCCTTGAATGTCCCTCGCCATGCCGCCGGAACGGTGGTATCGAAGATGCTGAAATCACGAACATGGAGTTCGTAGATCACGGTGTCTTCAGGGGCGGCAAGCGGCGGTTTCGCCAGTGAGTCCCATCCGGCGGGCTTTGTTGCCGGATCGTCCAGATTCACGATTTGGCTGCGCGTGGCGTTCATCGACAGGTTGATCGAATATGGATCGGTGACCCGATTCACCTCAATCTGGCGTGTTGTTGGCGCGTAGACGGTAACTTCAAATAGGTAGTACTGCCAGTTCCACGCTTCCAAGCCAACGATACTCCACACACCCGTTGCCGGATCATAGGTCATGTCATAGCTGGTGGGCGGTGTTAGCGGATTCGCATCGGCAAAAAGCAGCAGGTTGACATCTTGTGCGGTGGGCGCCCAAACGCGGATCGTTGGCGGGCTGTTGAAGGTCAGCCCTAGATCGCCTGTGTAGGTGAACAGATCGTCCAAAACACCAGGGATTTGCAAACCGGTGGCATCCACAGGGACACTGCTCGCGTTCAGCGCAGAGACGGCGAACTGCCCCTTGAGGATGGTCGGCACTAGGGGTAGATCAGCGCTGCTGATCCGCCATGTGCGCAGTCCGGCAAGGTGCGGGAATTTCGCCGCAACGTTGGCGGGAACGCCCGCCGGATCATAGGTGAGGGTGATTGCCGATCCACCCGTGACGCCTGTTGGATCCAAGCCCAAGCCAGCGTTGTAATCGTAGTGGAGTTGGACGGTATCCCCCGCCCCGGCGCCGCCCCAGGCGATGAGGTCTTCTTCCAACCAATAGGCACGCTGACGGCGAATATCGCCAACGGGCGCACCCACCGTTGAGATGGTCAGGCAGTTTGAGGCGCTGTCAAAGGTAAAGGTGACGGTAGTCAGCGGCGCTGGCACATCAAAGGTGATGTTCCCGCCGTTGAACGCACAGGCGTCGCCATAGTTTTCTGCCCACCCCTCGTTGATGGCGGCTTTTGTTTGGTAGGTGCCGGGGGGAATCAGGCGGGTTTGAAAGATGTAGATATCGTCGCCGTCGGGGTCTTGCAGCCAAGACCGTAAGCAGTCGGGCTGCCAATCGCCCGGACAGCCTATCTCGCTCTGGTAATCCCCCGGCGCGCTGACGATGCGGTCTGCTACATTGTTCGTGATCCAGTGGGTCACATCGCTGTAGTAAAACTTGACATTGCTCAGTGCGCCCAGGCTGAAGGGGATATTCCCCCCGTTAAAGCTGGCGTTTATGCCATAGTTTTCCGCCCAACTATCGTTGATCGCCGCCTTGAATTCGTAAGCTCCGGCGGGGAGGTTGAACGCCGCTTGGTAGATCAAGTCCGTCGTGTCATAGCCCAAGTGCGTCGTGGCACAGTCGGGCTGCCAATCGCCCGGACAGCCCGCTTCGCTTTGGAAATCCCCCACAGCAGTCACCGTGCGGGAGGGGATAAAGGGGCTGTCAACGGTAAGGCAGTTTGTCCCAGAAACAAACCTGAACCGCACCGGATCGCCGTTTGTCCCTACGGTGAAGGGGATGTTCGCGCCACCCGCGCTGCATCCCGCACCGTAGTTCTCGCCCCAACTCTCGTTGATGGCGGCTTTGACCTCGTAATTGCCAGCGGGAAGTTCTGCGGTGATGAATTCAAAGGTGCCGTCTTCGTCGGGGTCAACCATCCACGAGCGCAAGCAGTCTGGCTGCCAATCGCCCGGGCAGCCCAACTCGCTTTGGAAATCGCCCGGTGCGGTGACAATTCGATAAGTGAGGTTATCGGCAATCCAGTGAGTCTTGTCGTCATAGTAGAATTTGACCGCTGCCGCCCCTGCCAAGTTTAACGGGATATTGGGACCGTTGAACTGGGCATACCGTCCGTAGTTCTGTCCCCATCCATCATTCAGGGCAACTTTGTAATTGAACCCGCCAGCCGGAAGGCTGCCGCTGAACTGCCAGACATCATCATCGGTGTCATAGCCCATGTGGGTAATCGCGCAGTCGGGCTGCCAATCGCCCGGGCAGCCTAATTCGGATTGCAAATCGCCCGCCAATGTCACCGAAGTGGGTGGAGCGGCGTTCACAGTAAGGGTAGGTAGAAGGGTAATGAGCGGCATGAGGATAAGCGCGAGGACAGTAAATGCGATCACAAGACGTGATCGTCCCCTTAGAAACATGATCGACTCCTCGTTAAATGCGCGTAAAAAGTTTGGTCCAGCGCACGACACATACGCTATCTGTGGACCCGGCTGCGGATTGTAACCCACAATTGATCAGATGATCCGATCAATACCTGTTTGGGGGGAAATCTGTGCAAACCGACAAGATGAGGCAGATCACCCACAGCGAGAAGTCCCACCCATTGCCCACACCAGGCGTGCTGTACAATTCTGCTGAGGGGTAGGGGGGGCAGCGCCCCTCCCCAAAAGATACTATTCCCCCGCACAGCGGGAGAGGGGGCTAGGGGGTGAGGAGTTGCCCCTACCGTTCACCTCGTCACTTTACGGAGAGATATTTAGGGAAAGGATCGTCTCCTGATAACCTGCCCGCCACTTACCCGTTCAATTGGAGTTTCACCGCCTCGTAGAGCGTCTCTGCCCGCAAATTTCCAAGCGTAAAGCAAGGACCGCCCAAGCGATCTGCCAAGCGCTGCGCCAAGCCCGTATCAAAGGCGGCATGTTCCATGTTGATGGTCACGGTGCGGATTGTCTGGTGGTGCATCTGATCGGCGATGCGGTGCGCTTCTTCTTGCGGGGGCAAATCGGTCATGCTGACATTCCCCGCCCCATCCGTGAGCAGAATCATGAGGGGCATCACATCGGGGTGGAGGTGTTTTTCCTTATTGAACACAGAGAGCGCCAAAAACAAGCCAGCAGCGAGGGGCGTTTTCCCGCCGACGGGAATATCAGCAAGTGCCTTTTTTGCCAAGACGACGCTGTTTGTGGGCGGCAAGACGAGGCTGGCGCGGTCTTTTTGAAAAACGACCAACCCAACCCGATCCCGTCGTTGATAGGCATCTGTCAAAAGCGACATAATCGCCCCCTTCGTCGCTTGCATCCGCTCCGTCACTGCCATGCTCCACGAGGCATCAACAACGAACAAGATCAGGTTGGCGGCGCGTTTCACCCGCACCTTGCGCTGAAGGTCGCTCATCTCAATCGCATAGGCAAGTTGTTGGGGGGCGCGGCGGCGCTGGTAGGGGGCGGCGGCGCGAAGGGTGGCATCAAAGGCAATATCGTCTTTGCGTTCCCCGGCGGGGCGTGCCTGAATGTACCGTCCGCGTTTGCGATCTGTTTTTGTCTGGCTGCGCCGCCCCGCCATACGCCGCGTCAGCTTATCCAGAGGGGTATCCAGTTTGCGCGTGTCAAATTCTTGCTGCGCCTCGATCTTCTTGCCGCCCTCCCACCAGCGGGCGTTTTGCGAGGCAAAGGGCGTTTGAGGGGCGGGGAGCGCCTGCTCTTGCGTTGGCGCATCCTCCCCCTGTTCGCCTTCTACAGACTCACTTTTTTTTTCACTGAATCCGTGTTGGTGGGCGTTGCATTCTGAACGGCGTCGCCCTCGCGGTATTCGCTGGAAAACTGCTCCACCTTGTCACCGAGGTCGCTCAGGCTGCCCTGTACGTCATGGAAGGGACCACGCTTCAAACGGTGGGGGAGCGCCAACTCTGCCGCCAACATAATATCCCGTTCGGTGATGGCGTTGCGCCCCTCAAAGGCGGCGTGAGCGCGTGCTGTTTTCAAGATCACCAGATCGGCGCGATGTCCGTCAATGCGCAAGCTGGCGGTGAGGCTGGCAATCGTATACAAATCACGGGGGGTATAGCCAACGCGATCCACAAGTTCCCGCGCTTGGGCAATCTCGCGGCTCAGCCCATCTTCACGCAGCTGCCACTGGGTGCGGAAGGCATCGGCGTTCGTCTCGTAACCGATGTGTCGTTCCAGAATAGCAATCCGGTCACGCGGATCGGCAATGCCGTGAACATCGACCGAGAGGGCAAAACGATCTAGCAACTGCGGACGAAGGTCACCTTCTTCGGGGTTCATCGTCCCAACAAGGATAAAGCGTGCTGGATGTTGAAAGCTGATCCCCTCCCGCTCGACAACATTAATGCCCATCGCCGCTGAATCGAGCAGGAGATCGACAACGTGATCATCAAGCAGGTTCACCTCATCAACGTAAAGAATGCCCCGATTTGCCGCGGCTAAAATGCCCGGATCAAAATGCCGTTCGCCGCGCTTGATCGCTTTTTCAAGGTCAAGCGTTCCCACCACGCGATCTTCCGTCGCGCTGACGGGCAGATCAACCAGTTGGATCGTGCGGCGGGTGGTGGCAAGTGTTTCGCCATTGGCAATGCGGTCACGACATTCATCGCAATATTGGTCTGGACGAAGGGGATCGCAGCCGAAACGACAGTTGACGACGACCTCAATTTCAGGCAGGAGCGCCGCCAATGCCCGTGCCGCTGTGGATTTTGCCGTCCCGCGCTCGCCGCGAATCAGCACGCCGCCGATACCCGGGTTAATTGCATTCAGAATCAGGGCGCGTTTCATGCGCTCTTGCCCGACAATTGCGGTGAAGGGGTAGACAGATCGTCTCGACATGATGGGGTGAACCCTGTGTTTGGTTGCGGTTAGAACGGTTGGAAAGTATAGCAGAGATTGCCGGAATGTGAAGATGAGAGGACGCTCAGCGCGAGTAGTCTATCAGGAATTCTGTGAACTCCTATCCTCTCGCCGTTTAGGAGGAGGTGGTTCGGGTTTCCAAGCCCTGAAGGGGTGGCTGCTTTCAGCCCGTTAGCGGCGGGATCATAAGCGACCCCGCCCTTTCACTGTGTTTGTATGTAGGTCTGCCGATTTTTCCTAGCGGGCTACGGTAACCACAAACCGGATTAGGGCATCCCCCTTCGGGCTTGCCGCTGTGCTGATTGTGCTGGTGCTAAGCACCGTTGCGATCTTCCGTCCATTTGCCAGCGCCTCTTGGAAGATGCGCCTGTCCTCCACCAATTCCGCGTCTGGCGATTCCGGCGTGGCGGTTGTTTGCAGGTTACGCATGATGCGCCGGAAAATGCGGTTCGTCCCCACTGCGCTGGCGGCATTCGCATCCATTAGAAAGGTTAGCCCTTCCTGATCCATATAGAACACGGAGGTTGCATTGGGGAGCGCGTATGCCCGTGCTTCCTCATAAAGGGGCGCTCTCCCAAAGATTTCCATATCATCAAAGGTATTCGCCGTTGCTATGACGAAAGCCTCTCCAATGTAATCAACGACAACGCTCAGCGGTTCGGGCAGCCCCGCTGCGCTTATCGTGACCGTCTTTACCTCAACCGTTCCGATCTGTTTTGTCCCGAACTCAAGCGGTGCGCCGTTTGTTTTAGCTCTTTCTAGGGAGGTGTAAAGCGCCTTTTTCAGCGCCTCACCCTTTGCCGGGTCTTTGATCTGGAAAGCGATTCCGGTGGCGAAGTCTTTCAAAGATACCTTCGCTTGCGGATCAATTGCCCTATCAAAGAGGGTGGGCTGCCCCAGTGGGGGCGGAATGTAGCGAATGAACGAGGCGTAATCGGCATCGGCTAGGTTGGCTAAGACATCTGCGTTCAGGTCAAGACCTGTCGCCTCATGAAAGCGTTTGCTAAACTCGGCAAATATCCCCTCGCGGGTCAATTCCAAGCCGCTTGTTCGCCGTGTCTGTGCGATCAGCGCCCCGATAATCAGATCAAGCTGCTTGGGAAAATCAGCGCTTTGGGCGATCAACCCTGACCGGGGAAGGATTTTCAAGAAGGCTTCGTTGATTGGGCGTGTGCCCGGGGTAATGCTCATCTCCGCTGCCATCTTTGGGTCAATTACCTGCGCCACATCAAGGACGAACGAACGCCCATCGAGGATGGTCGCTCCTACCGCCAACTGCCCCAACGCCCCAAGATGGAGCAAGACGAGTTCGCTCGGTCCAAAATTGCCGCCCACTCCCTCAATATTCGCCCGCAGCAAGTTTCCCAACTGCGGCGTGTCCACATAGACAAGGGCATTGTAGGCGGGCGCACTAAGCAAGCCGAGTGCGTATTGGAAGGCGGGGTCTTGGTTCAACTTCCTATCGCGCATCAGCGTGCGGGAAATCCCTTGTGTCGTCCCAATGAGCAGCAGGTCTGAGGAAAGCTGCACCGCCACTGGCACAACATCAGCATCCCAGGCGATCACCTCACCGGGCGATTTTTCAAGCTCAATACGGGCGTTGGCAAGCAGCTTATCGATGAACGCCTCGGCTTTTGCTTTGTCTTTCACCTCAATGGCAAGCAAGATCGGCGCTTCGTAGAGGGTTAGTTTCGTGATCGTCTCTTTCGTGGCAAAGCGGCTTAGGTTGCCAATCCCAAAGGCAGCCTGATCGCCCACCCACGAACGAATGTCCTGTTGGTAATCGAACCCCGAATTCGCCAGCCCCAATTGAAGCAGCGTCTCCAACGGGGGCAGCGCCCGTCCGGTGGCTTTTAAGGTAATCGCCGAGGCAAGATCGCCAAGTTCCTTCAGATAGCCATCGTCCGTCCGCAGGGCAATGTAGAGCAGCGACCCGGCATCAAACAGACCGGCGAGGTCAGCGTTGGCGCTGGCAGAGGTGGAACGCCCGACGTGCGGGGACCCCCCCGCTTGTGCAGCGCTCATCGGAATCATCAGTGGAATTACCAACACGGCGCAGAGCAAAAGAAAGAGCAATCGCTTCATAATAACCATCTCCCTTATCGAACAAAACACCAACGTGCGATGATCTAAAGCCTACCATGCAATCATTGGCGGGACGTTAACGGGCTGTTGCCAAAGTGAAAACAAACGGGCTAGACCCGCAAGGTGATCACCCGATAGTTTTCGACATAGATTGGTTCTGTCTCGCCAAAATCGGGTTCAAAACTGCCGCGCATCCGGCTCAGCAAACCTTCGGGGTCTTTCACTTGGCTATGGTGTTCATTAATCGCCGCAATCTTCCGCTCAAAGACATCGGTGATGTTGATCTTATGGGTGGGATGCCATGTTCCAGAGAGGTACACCTGACGGACTTTGTGCGGTTCGAGTCCCTCATTGCGCCAAAGCTCCTCAAAGGTATGCCGATCACGCGCCGAGGGGTAAACGGCTGCCAGTGCCGCTGCGCCAATCGCCATATGGTCGGGATGGTTGATTCCACCATTTTTAAAATAGTAGGTCGCTGGATCGTTCGTAATCACCACATCGGGGCGGTGTTGGCGGATCACGCGGGTGAGGTCGCGGCGGAGATCAAGGGTGTGCGCCAACGTCCCATCGCCATAACGCAAGAAGATCACTGTGCTATCCCCGGCACAGGCAGCTGCCGCACGTTGTTCCGCCTCGCGCAGGGCTGTCAACTGATCGGCGGTCATCGTTGGATCATCCGTCCCTTTGTCGCCGCTGGTGGCAAGCACATAAATGAGACGCTTACCTGCCATCCCCCATTTTGCCAGTAGCCCACCAGAGAAAAATTCAGGGTCGTCAGGGTGTGCATAAATTGCCATGACCGTTTTGATTTCAAGTGAAGGTTGGTCGCTCATAGGTCAACTTGTCCCGATTTCCCAATGGTTTAACGAGAAACAATGATCCTAACTCAGGATGGGAAAAGCCGCCGTAGAATCAATAATTTCCTGACCGTGTAAGGGGCAAAAACAAAGGAAATTACGCTTTTGAGATAGAATCCCCCCCTAGCGGAGTTTTCGGCGATTGTTATAATGGGCGCGTGTTGCCAGTCGTGCAAGGG
This sequence comes from Anaerolineales bacterium, assembly GCA_015075625.1. Classification (NCBI taxonomy): domain Bacteria; kingdom Bacillati; phylum Chloroflexota; class Anaerolineae; order Anaerolineales; species Anaerolineales bacterium. The sequence goes on from JABTTZ010000001.1 coordinate 983,205, forward strand.
ATCGCATTGTTCGCATACGAGCTACACGCCACCTGCGGATCGGCACGCGCCGGGGTTTTTCATACCCCACACGGCGCGGTTCAAACCCCGATCTTTGCGCCGGTTGGCACACAAGCCACCGTGAAGGCGGTCTCCCCCCGTGATCTCCATGATCTGGGCGCATCCTTGATTCTTTCCAATACCTACCACCTCTACATGCGCCCGGGCGACACCTTGATTGCCGAACAAGGCGGGCTGCACCGCTTCATGGGTTGGGATCGGGCGATTCTCACGGATAGCGGGGGATTTCAGGTCTTTAGTTTAGGGGCACTGCGCCTCATTGATGATGAGGGCGTCACCTTCCGCAGCCACCTTGACGGCTCTACCCATCGCTTTACCCCCGAACGCTCAATCCAAATTCAGCACAACCTCGGCGCCGATATCATGATGTGTTTTGATGAGTGTCCGCCGCCGCTTGACCGCGAAACAGTACGTGCTGCCTGTGAACGCACCCACGCTTGGGCGCGGCGCTGTTTAGACGAACATCAGCGCTCTGGAAATCTCGATCAACAAGCCCTTTTTGGCATTGTCCAGGGGGGGGTTTTCCCCGACCTGCGGGCGCACTCGGCGGAAACCTTACGCGCCCTTGAGTTTCCCGGTTATGCCGTCGGCGGGCTGGCGGTGGGCGAGACAAAAGCGCAAATGCTGGCAACGCTCGATCAGGTTATGCCCCTTCTGCCCACTGATCGCCCTCGCTATTTGATGGGTGTTGGTAGTCCAGAAGACTTGGTGAATGGCGTCGCACGGGGAATCGACATCTTTGATTGCGTTCTCCCCACACGCCTTGCCCGCAACGGCTCAGCAATGACCCGCCGGGGGCGGCTTAACCTGCGCAACCTGCAATATGCCAGCGATGCCCAGCCCCTAGAGGCGGGCTGCACCTGCTATACCTGCCGCACCTTCTCGCGGGCATACATCCGCCACCTCGTCAAGGCAAACGAAATTCTCGGACACCACCTGCTCACCCTCCATAACCTCCATCTCTTGCTCACCTTAATGCGCGAAATGCGTGCAGCCATTCTGGATGGCACGTTTCACTCATATGCTGTGGACTTTCTGGCGAACTACCGTCCGACCAGCAAGGAGACGCCAACACCCTAAGGATAAGCAGACACAGCCACAGATTACAGCGCGGGACGCCCCGCAACCCAAACCCATGATGATCCTTGCGCGGGGCATTTGGTGACCCCGCGTGAACACCGCTTTAGGCATTGCCACACACCGAGAGGACGCGGGGGAAAGTTTGTTTTTGGTTCGCTGCAAGACACAAGGTACACATTGATACGCTTACGACTCAGCGGGGCGAAACGCTCGCTGGTGGTGTTGTCGCTGGCGCTGGCGGGCTGTGGTACGCCGCTGCCTGCCAGCAACCCGACCCCCGAAGCGTATACCTTGCGCCTGATTACCGATAACGCCAGCGCCCCGCTGCTCTACGATTTAGTGAGCGCCTATACCTCCACCCGCGCCCTGATCGTCTGGGATATTCAGGTCAGTGACGGGGCGGCGGTGGCGGATTGGCTACAGGCAGGGCGTGCGCCTTACGCCTTTTGGGGAATGTTGCCCGATGCCGTCAACAATGCCCCCGATTATTGGTTAGCGCCGGTGGGTATTGGCGGGGTTGCCTTTGTCGTCCACCCAACAAACACGGTTAGCGATCTGTCCCCCGATCAGGTGCGCAATATTTTGAGTGGGCGCATTGTGAATTGGGCGGAACTGGGCGGAGCAGATCGTCCGATTGTGGTTGTGGCGCGGGGGGAGAGCAGCACAGAGGGGCAGCTTGTCCAGCGCATTGTCCTCGGTGATAGACGGATTCGCCCTGATGCACGCTTGGCGCTGACGGGCAAGGCGCTAATCGACCTTGTGGCGGAAGAACCCGGCGCGGCGGGCTTTGTCTCGGTGGGCTATCTTTCTTCGGCGGTGCGCCCACTGGCATTGGAAGGAATCCCCCCTACGCCGCAGACGCTTGGCGAGGAAACCTATCCACTCCGCTCGCCCATTGTTATTGCCGGATTGGAAGCCCCCGGCGACGACGCCTACCGCGCTTTTTTCGCCTGGGTACAAAGTCCGGCAGGGCAAGCGGTTGTCCAAGCGCAGCATGGTGGTATTCCGGCAGTGGAACGCCCGTAAACGACTGGCTGCTTTAGTGCAGCCCTTTCCTATGGCGTTTCATCCTCTCCCGTCAGCCAATAGCGCTTCCCACCCCGCTCCCGCCGTAGATAGCCAAACTCGATCAGGTTTCGGCGCAAGCTGACGTAATCTTCCGCGTAGACCTCGCTAATCAGCCCATTCACCTCTTTTTCTGTGTAGAACACTCCGGCGTGAAAGCGGCTTGCCAACCAGCGCAGAATCGCCAGCAGTTTTTTTTGCTTCATCGGAATTTGGGTGAGCTTTCCCTCAACCGCGTAATCGCGCAGCACCTTCTTATCGTCCTCGCTCAGGTCGAGGGCATCTACCCATCGCTGATCAGCCTCCACCACTGTGCTGGTATCGACTGCTTCCATGTCTCCGATCAGCTTTTTAAACCGCTTCAGCATCGCAGGATTCAGGCGGTAAAACCGCTGGTTCCCCTCGGTACGCAAGTTTAACAGCCCAACGCCGCGCAGCTTTCCCAGATGGTGTGAGGTCGTCGGCTCGCTGATCGTCAAAAGCGCCGCCAACTCGCCCACATTCCGTTCCGCCCCGTTTAGCAAGGCAACCATCCGCAGGCGGTTTTCATCCGCCAAAACCTTCAGAAATTCGAGCAGCTCGCTCTGCTCACGTCGTGTAATCATGATACCCCTAAAATTAGATTTACATCTAATTTGAAGAATATCACAGCAGTCGAAGCCAGTCAAGCCGGAAGGTTGCCCTTTAAGGCTGTCTTGCGCTATTGTATGGGCATGGTCAAACTTACCATTCTCTACAAAACCCCAATAAACAGCGCCGTTGATTTTGAGGCGCGTTATATAGGCAACCTTGCTCTGATGGAAGCGATGCCGGGGATCATGCGCCGGCAGGCGTGCCTCGTTTTGGGCGCTCCCGGTGGGCAATCCCCTTACCATCGGATGCTTGAACTTTACTTTTCCGATTTCGAGATGCTCGATCAAGCGCTGCGCTCCCCACAGGGGCAGCGTGCCGGCGCAGATTTGATGAGCTTTGCCAAGGATTCTGAACTGATCTTTGCCGAGGTGTGGGAGGAATAATGAGCGATTCCAGTCCCGTCGCCGCTAAGATCAGCGTGGAGGGCGTTACCATACGCTATGCTGGACGTGCCGGCATAGGAGAAGTGACCGCCATTGAAGCCGTTGATCTGACGATTGCGGTGGGCGAATTCGTCGTCATTGTCGGTCCGAGCGGCTGCGGCAAGACGACTCTCTTACGTGCCATCGGCGGGCTGCAGGGCGTCCTCAGCGGGCGGATCACCGTCGCCCACAGCGATCCGCAGCGCCCCGCTTCAGCGATGGTCTTTCAGGGGGCGTCCGTGTTTCCCTGGCTGACGGTGACCGAAAATGTCGCTTATGGGCTGCGAACACGCGGGCTGCCCTATGCCGAACGCATCGAACGGGCGCGGGAGTGGATCGGGCGGGTGGGCTTGACGAAATTTGCCGAGGCATACCCCCACCAACTCTCCGGCGGGATGCGCCAGCGCGTTGGCTTGGCGCGGGCGTTTGCCTATGATCCCGAAATATTGCTGATGGATGAGCCGTTTGGGGCGCTGGATGCCCAAACACGCCTGATCCTCCAAGAGACATTGCTTATGCTTTGGCAAAGCAGCGGGGCAACCGTTGTGTTTGTGACGCACAGCATTGATGAGGCGCTCTCGCTGGCGGATCGGGTGGTGATCATGTCGGCGCGTCCGGGGCGAATCATCGGGGAGGAACAGGTCACCCTTTCCCGCCCGCGCCAGACGGTCAGCCTGCGCCAAGACCCCCAATATGGCACGCTCTTTGGGCGCGTCTGGGCGCGTCTGCGGGACGAAGTAGGATGATTTCCGTGATTGCACTGATCAGAACAAAGCGAATGGCTGAACACGAAGGATGAACAAACCTCATGCAACCCCCTCAACCTATCTATCAACAAGAAACCTTGATCGGCGAATGGCGGCGGAGCATGTGGAGCATCGGCTTCTGGCTGCGCGTCGTCGGCACGGCAACGCTCTATTACTGGCTGCTGTGGAAGAAAAACCAGATCGTCCTCACGGATCGGCGCGTCACACAACGAATGGGCGGCATCCTCGGCGGCAAGGAAATTTCGATCACCATTGCCAATATCACGAATGTCGAAATTGACACCCCGCCCCTCGGCGCGATCATGGGCTTTGCCGATATTCGGATCAGTTCGGCGGCGGGTGGGCGCACCGATCAGATCAACTTCAAGACGCTCCATCGCCCCGATACCCTGAAAGCGGCAATCTATCGCCAGCAAGACACCATCCGCCGCAGCGCCACCTTTCCCGGACAGGAAGGAACGATGCGCTGATGAGTCGTTTACGCCTCAGCCGCCGTTGGCTTTCTGTCCTCTCGCCAGTGGTCGTCCTCCTTCTGTGGGAAGTTCTTGTTCAGTTGGGCGTGCTGAACCGTCGCTTCTTCCCGCAGCCCTCCCGCATCATCGAGACGCTCTACACCCTTGCCCAAAGCGGGCAGTTGTGGAATGAATTGGGGATCAGCACCCTACGGATTATCTCAGGCTTTCTGATCGGCGCACTCCTCGGCATTTTCTTGGGGCTGCTGATTGGGATTAGCCAGACCGCCAGCGCCATCCTCCGCCCGCTGATCACGGCGATCAATCCGATCCCCAAAATCGCCCTGATTCCCTTCGTCGTTCTCGCCCTGGGCTTCACCGAATGGGCGCGCGTCCTTTCGATGGCGATCAGCGTCATGCCGATCATGCTTTTGGACACGGCGGCGGCGGTGGGGCGCATTGATCCGACCTATTTTGAGGTGGCAAAAAGCTACCGTGCCTCGCGGTGGGCGGTGTTTTGGACGGTGGCACTTCCGGCAAGCCTGCCTAGCATCATGAACAGCGTGAAGTTAGGCTTATCCTATTCCCTAACGTTGATCATCGGCGTTGAACTCTTTGGCGCACAGCAAGGGATTGGAAAGTTCATCTGGGACAGCGCCAACCTTTATGCGGTGAACAAACTGGGCGCGGGGATTGTTGCCATTGCCATCACTGGCTGGCTGATCACCGCCCTCATCGACCTGATCACGCCGAGCCTGATCCCCTGGCAGCCGCGCCCGGTGGAGGCAGCCTTAGAGGAATCGCCTGTTCAACGCGCCCTGCGCATTTGGTGGCGTGCCGCCCGCCCCTGGAGCTATACCGCCGCCACCGTCCCCGCCCTTTTGGGGACGGTCATCGCCGCTTATCAGGGGCATTTCAACCTTGCCCATGCGGTGCTTGTCGTCGTTGGGTCGGTGGCGCTCCAAGCGGGGACGAACCTGATCAACGATTACTACGATCACCGCAAGGGCGCCGATACCGAGAAATCACTGGGCGTTGGCGGGGCGATTCAACGCGGCGAACTAACTCCCCGTCAGGTGTTTTGGGGAGGCATTGCCGCCTTTGGTCTAGGATCGCTCATCGGGTTGTATTTCGTCAGCCAATATGGAGCGTTCATCCTCGCCTTGGGACTGCTCAGCGTCCTTGCTGGTTTTTTCTACACCGCCGGACCCTCCGCATTGGCGTACATTGGCTTGGGCGAGATTACCGTGTTCGTCTTTATGGGACCGGTGATTGTTGTAGGGGCATATGTCGTGCAGGCGGGGCAGATTAGTTGGGAGGCGCTGATCGCCTCGCTACCCATTGGCTTTTTGGTTGCCGCTATTCTCCATGCCAACAACCTCCGTGATCTTGAGCAGGATCGGGCGATTGGCAAACGCACCCTAGCCACGATCTTGGGGCGGGAGCGGGCGACTATCGAATATTACATCCTTGTCGGGGGGACGTATGTGGCGCTGGCGATCAGTGTCCTTGTTGGCGGCGCCCCCCTTTCGGCGCTTTTAGGGATGCTCACCTTGCCGATGGCGTGGGGGCTGATGCAGCGCGTCTCGGTGACGAGTGAACCCGCCGCCCTGAACCCCATTTTGCGCAAGACGGCGCAGCTTCACGCTCGCTTTGGGATGCTGCTGGTCGGCGGGTGGCTGATCGCACTCTGTTTAGCGCTGCTGAACAAGAGCTAAAGCCGTCTCTGTGGCGACTACGCCAGTCGCCCCTTTCCCCTCTGCCGCTCTACATCCGAAATACCCCGTAGCGCGTCTCGGCAATCGGCGCGTTCAGACACGCAGAAAGCGCTAGAGCAACTACACGGCGTGTCTCTGGCGGGTCAATGATTCCGTCATCCCACAGGCGGGCGGTGGCATAATAGGGGCTGCCCTCCGCCTCATACTTCGCCAAGATTGGCTGTTTAAAGGCTGCCTGTGCCTCTGGCGAGAGCGGCGTTTCGCCCGCCCGTGTCTGCTGCTCCATCTTCACCGTCAACAACACGTTCGCTGCTTGCTCACCCCCCATCACACTGATGCGGGCATTGGGGTACATGAACAAAAAGCGCGGCGAATAGGCACGCCCGCACATGGCGTAATTGCCCGCCCCGAACGATCCGCCAATAATGACGGTGATTTTAGGGACGTTCGCGTTTGCCACCGCATGAACCATCTTTGCTCCGTCACGGGCGATTCCCTTGTTTTCCACCTCTTTACCAACCATAAAACCCGTGATGTTCTGCAAAAAGAGCAGGGGAATCCCCCGCGCCGTGCAAAGTTCAATGAAGTGCGCCCCTTTCAAGGCGCTCTCGCTGAACAGCACGCCATTGTTGGCAATGATCCCCACCGGATACCCCTCAATACGGGCGAACCCACAGACCAGCGTCTCGCCATAACGCGCTTTGAACTCACGGAATTTTCCCCCATCAATGATCCGCAGCAGCAGTTCGCGCACATCGTAGCTTTCGCGGAACGTCGTCGGGATCACCCCGTAGAGTTCATCTGGATCGTAGGCAGGCGGTTCGGGTGGGGCAATATCCAATCCGATCTGTTTACGTGTGTTCAGCGCAGCGACAATATCGCGGCACTGCTCTAGGGCGTGATCATCATCCAGGGCGAAATGATCGGCAACGCCAGAAAGTCGCGTATGCACATCCGCCCCGCCGAGGTCTTCGGCGCTGACGTCCTCGCCCGTCGCCGCTTTCACCAGCGGCGGACCGCCGAGGAAAATCGTCCCCGTCCCTTTGACGATGATCGTCTCGTCGCTCATTGCCGGAATGTATGCCCCCCCCGCCGTACACGACCCCATGACGACGGCAACTTGTGGGATTCCGGCGGCGCTCAGGCGTGCCTGATTGTAAAAAATCCGCCCGAAATGATCGCTGTTAGGAAATACCTCGTCTTGCAGCGGCAAAAACGCCCCGCCCGAATCGACCAAATACAGACAGGGAAGGCGATTTTCTTCGGCAATGGTTTGCGCCCGAAGGTGTTTTTTGACCGTGATCGGGTAATATGTGCCGCCTTTCACCGTCGCATCGTTGGCGATGATCAGGCATTCCCGCCCGCTGACGCGCCCAATTCCGGTGACAATTCCGGCGGCGGGCGCGTCCCCCTCGTACATACCCCATGCCGCTAGTGGCATCACCTCCAAAAAAGGGCTGCCTGGGTCGATCAGGCGATCAATCCGATCTCGAACAAAGAGCTTCCCTTGCTCGGCATGGCGTTTGCGATATTTTTCCCCGCCGCCGCCACGCACCAATACCAACCGTTCGCGCAGTTCGGCAGCAAGGGTGCGGTTGTGGGCGGCAGTCTCTTGAAAGTGTGCGTCGGCTGTGTTCAAATGTGATTCAAGGATGTCCATAAGGTGTTTTCAATCGTTTCTTGCTTGTCTATCAAGGCGTGTGTGTAGGGCGAATTATAGCGTGTGCTGAAACCTCCCTCGCCTTTTTGCGTAGAACCATATGGTATACGATGTGCGTCTATAAGGTGACTCCATGACCTTGCCAGAGCGAAAGTTAACCGATGCCTTAAGCGATGAGGACTTGATCCGCCTCGCTAGTGATCTTCCCGAAGTTTCCCCTACCCCAGACGATGCGCCCTTGCCCACTGCCGAACACACCGCACAAACTGGACACATGGCGCAGACGGTAGACATAAACCCTGAGAAAATCCCTGAGTCCACCGTTGAGCAAGATATTCACGCCCGCGCTGAACGCCTTCGCCAGCAAGAAGACGCCCCCAAACTGCCGAACGCCGAAACGCCAACGCCGAGCGCCCGTCCGAAGGTGACAAATGCCGCCACCGCCAAACCTCCCAAAGCAAAAGCTGTCTCAAAACCCTACGAACGGTATGAATTCACCTTACCGGAAACACGGGAAGATTGGATGGAATGGGGCATTAAAGCGGCAGTGTGCGTCATTGGGGCGTGGCTAATCGCCTCGGCAATCCCCATGCTGATGATGATCGCCTTTGTCGGCATTATGGGCTGGCTGCTCTACGACACACGGCGGCGGGAAGGAAACTAACCCCGAACCAAGACAGCGACGGTTTTAGGCGCGGGGTTTCGAGGTATAATCGTCCTCTATGCGACGACTTGTCCTCTCTTTGCTCATTGGTCTTCTCATCGGCGCGGCAATTGGTCTGACGCTCGGTTGGATCGTCCTCCCGGCAGCGACGGTAGAGGGCGATTTGCGATCCCTTTCCGCCCGCTATAAGGACGATTACACGGTGATGGTCGCCGCTGGCTTCATCGTGGATCGTGATGTGGCGGCGGCGGTGGATCGCCTTGCCCCATTGGGTATGGCGAATGTCTTCACCTATGTGCGCGATGTCACCGAGCGCTATATCTCTCAAGCGGGAAAAGGGCGCGAGGCGGATATTCGCAACCTTGTTGAACTCTCTTGCGCCCTCGGCTATTGTTCCCCCCTCATGGAAGGCTTTCGTTTGCCAACACCAATTCCTTCCCCAACGCCCGGATCGTAAATGATGCGCCGTAACTCATTGAACATTGCTCTGGGAGCGTTGGTTATAGGTATCTTCGCCGGTATTGCTGGTGGGCTGCTCTATGCATGGCGCATTGACCCTCGTGTGGAAACGGACATTCGCCCCGCACAGCTTAACGAGGAAGGGCGGGCAAAGTACCTCGTTGCCCTCAGCCTTGCCTACAGCCGTGACCGCGACTTGCTGCGGGCGGCAGAGCGCCTCAACGAAATCGGCGTCGATTGGACAGCATTGGCGGCAGCCGCCTGCGATCTCGCCGGTTCAGGGTACGCCAGCACAAACACCGGGCTGACCGCCATCTCAGCGATGGTTTCCCTTGCCGCCTCACAGGGGGCGACAGGCTGTGCCTCGCTGCTCTTGCCCGGCGAGACACCCACCCCCGGCGGCGCAACGGCGACGGCAACCCTTCACCCAACGGCAACCTTCACCCCAGTGGCAACGAAAACGCCCACCGAAGTTCCCACACCGACGCTCACCCTCCCGCCTGTGGTGCTGCCAACGCCCGTTGGTGAATTTACGATCACCCTCCAAGAATCGCTCTGCAATGCCGAATTGCAAAATATGATCCTCGTCAGCGTGCGCGATGCCAATGATCGTGGGCTTCCGGGGATGGCGGTGGAAGTCCTTTGGGGTGATGGACGGGAGACGTTTTACACCGGACTAAAACCAGAAGAAGACGCTGGCTACGCCGATTTTACAATGACCCCCGGAACGCTTTATCAAGTTGCCTTGCCGGGCTTGAGTGACCGCACCCGTCGCCTAGAGGCGGGAAACTGCACAACCGCGAACGGTAGCACAGCGTTGGCGTCCTATCGGGTGGTGTTCAAGCGGGCGCGGGCGAACTAGGGTGATGAGGCGGTGGGGAGTTTCTGCGCAAGTGAGCGCCCGCCGCTAAAGCAGCGGGCTAAGGCTAACCACCCCTTCGGGGCTTGGAAGGCAAAAAATACCGTTCGTCTTTCCCCCTCTCCTCGCTTGCGTGGGAGAGGGGCTAGGGGTGAGGGGTTCTTTTCCTGACCCCGCCGCTAAAGCAGCGGGCTAAGGCTAACCACCCCTTCGGGGCTTGGAAGGCAAAAAATACCGTTCGTCTTTCCCCCTTTCTTCGCGTGCGGGGAAAGGGAGTAGGGAGGATAGGGGTTCTTCTAAAAATCGCTGTGGCAGTACTTAGGGTGTCGCTGAACTGTGCTGCGGCGTTGACAGCACCGTTTGAAGGCAAGTCTTGCTCAATTGTTTGCTCAGGGGGCATACTTGCGCATCTTTCATCTTCTATCCATAGAATCAGGACTAATTTGTAGATTCCCTATGCATGTTTATCTTGCCCCTCACCCAGACGACGCCGCCTTTAGCTGTGGCGCACAAATCGCGGAGCGCACCGGACGCGGCGAAAGCGTCCTGATCTATACCGTCATGGCGGGTGCGCCGCCAGCACACCTTATCCCCAACCCGTTCATCAGCGAACACCATGAACGGTGGGGACTGGGCTTAGCGGGCGATCAGGTTGTTTCTGCCCGCCGGCAGGAAGACGCTGCCGCTGCCGCTGCCCTCGGTGCAATGATCCGTTACGGCGAGACACCGGAGGCGCTCTACCGCGCCGATAGGGAAACGGGCGAGGGATTCTATCAGGATCGGGCGGCGCTCTTTGGCACCCCGCATCCCGCCGAGGCAGACTTGCCTAACGAATTGGTGGCAGCGTTCAGCGCCGCTATCTCAGAACCGCTTACCGCCCTGTATGCCCCGCTTGGCGTTGGCGGGCATGTCGATCACCAACTGACCCGCTCGCTTGGGCTGGCGCTGGCGCTGGCAAACCCTGATCTAAAAATGTATTTCTACGAGGAATATCCCTATTCCCGCCAAGAGCGCCGCGTGATCCTTGCCGCCTTGCAAGCCTTTGCCCAACCGCTCATGCGCATCACGGTGGCGATTCGCCCGGAAACACTGGCGGCAAAGATTCGCGCCAGCGCCTGTTACCATTCCCAACTTAGCACCTTTTGGGCGGATGAGGCGGCGCTTGGCGAGGAACTAACCGCCTACCACGCCACAACGGGCGGGGAAGTTCTGTGGCGGCTGCTGCGGGCGGAAGATTAATCGCCCTTATGCCCCCTTCTTCCCTCGGAAGAAGGGGGCGAGCAACCACATGGGATCGCCCCTACGATAGCCGTTTCGCTACTGTGTAAGGCGATCCAAGCGCTCTACAATGCCGCCTAAGACGGCGAAGGCTTCCTCAATCGGTTTGGGTGTCGTCATATCCACACCGGCGATTTTCAGCGCCTCTAAGGGGTAAACAGAACTGCCCGCACTGAGGAACTTTAGGTAGTTCTTCGCCGCATCAGCCTGCCCGCCGCGCACCCGCGCTGCCAGCGCATTCGCCGCCGAAATCCCTGTTGCATAGGCATAGACGTAGAAATTTTGATAGAGATGCCCAAACTGCGCCCAGGTGATTCCCTCACGCAGGCGATCGACAGCAACCTCGCCGCCGTAGCCTTCGGTGAACAAATCTGCCATGAGGTCGATCATGTCGTCGGCGGTGGGCGAATCGCCGCCTTCTACGCGGGTATGCATCTCCAGTTCAAAGCGTGCCAGCGTCGGCATAATGAAGAAATAGCGATGGAAGTTTTCCATTGCCTCGTCAATAACCGCCAGTTGGAAGTCTTTATCGCTGTTCGCCTCAAAGAGGTGCGCCCGCACAAGGGCTTGGTTGAAGTTTGAGGCAACCTCTGCCACAAAGAGCGAATAGTCGGTATAGACAAAGGGCTGATGCTGCCAGGTGAGGTAGCTATGCATGGAATGACCAAGCTCGTGGGCAAGGGTGCTGAGTGCGCCAATGGAGTTATCGTAGCTGACGAGGATAAAGGGTTTTGTCCCCTTTGCCCCAGAGGAAAACGCCCCTTGCGCCTTGCCTTTATTGGGCAGCACATCCACCCACCGATCTGCCAAGCAGCCCGCCTGCAAGACTTCGACATAATCCCCCCCCAAGGGACTCATCCCATCGGCAATCCATTGAACCGCCTGTTCATAGGGGATATGGGGTTTGTTTGGCGTTAAGGGCGCCCAAATATCCCAATGATGCATCTGCTCCACACCCAAGACACGGCGCTTAATGCCCCAATAGCGATGCCACAGTGGAAGGTGTTTTTGGAAGGTGGCAATCAGGTTGTGAAACACTTCCGAGGGAATGTTCGTCTGGAACAGCGATCCCTCTAGGGCTGTCTTGAAGCGTCGCACGCGGCTGACGCCGACCTCGCGCTTGACATTGGCGATCAGGTTGCTGGCGAGGGTGTTCTTCAGGGTAAGATAGGCGTCGCAGTAGTTTTGCCAGCCCGTCCGCCGTGCCTCGCGATCCGGGTGATGTTTTAGGGTATCGGCTGTCCCCTGCCCAAGCGGGAGAGCCTCCCCCCCGCTGGTGAGCGCCGGAGGGAAGGTCAGGTCAGCGTTGGTGAGCATGTCCGCCGTGTTCTGGATGCCCCGGAACGTATCGGACAGGATGCCAAGCGTTTCCTCCACCTCTGCTGAGCGGACGTGCTGTTGTTTGCGAAATAGATCATGGCTGTAGTGCTTATAGATGGCGAGGCGCGGCTCACTTTCCACCCAGCCATTCACGGCGGATTCGCCAACGGCAAGAATTTCCGGCTCGCTAAAGGCCGTGGTCGCCAGCAGACGCCCATAGACCGCCCCGGCTTGCCCTAGCATCGCTTGGGAGCGTTGATCGTTGGTATCTTGGGACTGCATCAGGGCGGCATATAAGTACACCTTGATCAAATCGGTAAAAACAGCTTCGGATTGCTCAAACCAATCGGCTAAATGAGCAGCACCCGCAGCAAGTGTCCCTTGAAAAGCGGCTAGTTTTGGAATCCCGTTTTCGCTGAGGTCTTTCAGGGCGCTTTTCCATGCCTCGTCGTTGGGAAAAATACTCTCCAAGTCCCACGTCCGTTCGCGGGGGAGTGTGGCGCGGGGGGGAAGTTCAACGGTAGTCATAAGGTCGTTCACTTTCTTGATTATGAAAACTATGCGATATAGCGCATTATAGCATGAACTGTGGAGGAGAAATCAACAGGTTAGAAAGAGGGGGTGGGATGTCTGTTGATGGTCTAAAGGAGTGATGATGATAAACGCGAGAGCCTTTAAGCCCCCACACCGCTAAGCGAAGGCTTTGATGGCTGCCGCCACCGCGCCAACTTGTGCGGCTGATAAGCCGATCCACAGGGGGAGGCTGACGATCTCACGGGCGGCTTTTTCTGTTTCTGGCAAGCTGCCCACACGGCAGCCGAGATCGCTGAAGGCGGCTTGAAGATGGTTGGGAACGGGGTAGTGAATCAAGGTCCCAATACCCCGTTCAGCAAGGTGTGTCATGAGATCGGTGCGGCGGGGGTGGCGAATCACGTAGAGATGATAGACGTGTTGGGCGGTAGGCAATTCGATGGGCAAGGTCAGATCACCCACCCCATCTAAAGCGGCGGCATAGGTGGCGGCAATCTCCCGACGCATGACAGTGCAGGCGGCAAGGTCAGGGAGTTTTGCGCTGAGAAGGGCTGCCTGAAGTTCATCAAGACGGCTGTTAATTCCCCGCTCGTCATGATAATAGCGACGGGTCTGCCCATAGTTGCGCAGGCGCTTGAGCTTCTCGGCATAGGCATCATCGTTGGTCAAGATCGCCCCGCCATCGCCCAACGCACCGAGATTTTTTGTGGGGTAAAAGCTGAAGGATGCCAACGCGCCAAATGTCCCAACGAGTTGACCGTTCCAGCGTGCGGCGTGTGCTTGGGCGCAATCTTCGATCAAGAGCAATCCGTGCTGGTCGGTCAATGCCTTTAATGTGCTGAGATCGGCGGGATGTCCATAGATGTGGACAGGGAGGATCGCCCGTGTGTGGGGGGTGATTGCCGCTGCTGCTGCCTGAGGGTTCATGGTGTAGGTGAGCGGATCAATATCGACCATCACGGGTATTGCGCCAGCGCGTTCAATGGCGGTGATTGTGGCGGCGGCGGTATGAGCAACGGTGATTACCTCATCGCCCGCCCCAATGCTCGCCGCACGAAGGGCGAGTTCAATGGCATCCGTCCCGTTGGCAACACCAACGGCATGTTTCAATCCATGATAGGCGGCAAAAGCGCTCTCGAAGGCTTCCACTTCTGGTCCGAGGATATACCATCCTCCGGCTAAGACACGTTGAAGCGCTGCCTCAAGCGGCTGCTGAAGGCGTGTGTGGAGCGGGATGAGATTATTGAAAGGAATTGTTTGGCTCATGGGAGTAAGTATATGCCAAAATGAAATCCTCCATGCTAGAATTCGTTCATCCAAAACAATCTGTAGAGGAGTTCCCCTGATGCGTAAAGTGATGATTTTTCTTGTTGCGGTTATGCTGACCTTTGGCGTGATTGGGGTCGTCACTGCCCAAGATAATAATCCCAACAACGTCCCGCCCATTTTGCCAGACCTCGGCGGGCGAACGATTGTGGCGGTGTCCTCGAACGATTACGTTCCGTTTTCCTTTTTGGACACGGTATCCTCAAAAATTACCGGCTTTGAATATGACCTTCTCGATGAACTCTGCCGCCGGCTGAACTGCAAGCTCGATCACAAAACGGCGGAATGGGCGGGGATGATTGAAGCGGTGAGCCGAGGCGAATATGATCTCGGTCACGTTGGGATCACCATCAAAGATGAACGCAAAGAGAAGGTCGATTTTAGCGAACCCTTCGTCGTCGTGGAGCAAAAACTTCTCGTCCGTGCCGATGAAACACGCTACGACTCACTGAAGGCGTTCCTTGAGGATAAGGACGCCAAATTTGGGGCGCAGCCGGGAACAACATCCTACTTTAGCGCGGAATACTTCGTGGACGATGCTGGTGGGGATGTCTCGGCGCGGGTTGTCCCTTATGCCAAGTTTGCCCTTGCTGTTGAAGCCCTGATCAATGGGGATATCGATGCGGTGGTGACGGATGCTGTCTCCGGTGTGGGGTTCATCAGCGCCAGCGCGGGGAAGTTGAAACTCATTGACGAAGTGATTTCCCTCGACCCGCTTGGGCTGATCTTCCCAAAGGGGAGCGACTTGGTAGCGCCATTCAACCTTGCGTTAGCATCGCTGGAATATGATGGGTTTTTGACCTACCTAGAGACGAAGTGGTTCTTCATCTACCAACCGCCCGCCTCAGAATAAGCCTATAATGGGCTGATTGGGTGAGCCGAAACCCCTCACCCCTAGCCCCTCTCCCACGCAAGCGAGGAGAGGGGGAAAGGCGAAGGGTATTTTTTTGCCTTCCAAGCCCCGAAGGGGTGGTTAGCCTTAGCCCGCTGCTTTAGCGGCGGGGTCAGGAAAAGAACCCCTCACCCCAGCCCCTCTCCCACGCACGCGAAGAAAGGGGGAAAGACGAACGGCGTCTTGCCCCGTAGGGGTGGTTCTTCTTAGCCCACTGCTTTAGCGCCGGGCGCTCACGGACGGCGATGGGCGTAAGGCTTTGCGCCCCCACGGGAATTACATTTAGGACTTACGCAGTTGAACGTGTTTACCCCGTATTCATCGGAAGGGGAAGATTGAGGGGGCTTCCCCCTCAAAAGGATGATTTCCCCCTCTCCCGCTGCGCGGGAGAGGGGGCTAGGGGGTGAGGGTCTGTGCGTAACTCTTAACATTAATTACCTTCCTGACGGACTACTACACCCAAAGCGGTCAAAGGTGTGGCATACTTTCCTCACCTTAAATGAAAAATGATTCTGAAAAGGATGGTTTCTTATGCCAGACCCTCGTGTTGTTAACCTTGCTCGAACCTTAGTCGAATACTCGGTTGCTGTTCAGCCGGGGGAAACCGTTTTTCTCACCGGTGAGGTCGTCGCCCTGCCGTTGATTCGAGAAACCTATAAGTATGTTGTGCAAGCCGGCGGACGATGTATTCCTTATCTTTTGGATGAGGATATGACAGACACCCTCACCCGCTTGGGGACGGACGACCAACTGGAATGGATTTCCCCTCTGGAAGATTGGATCGCAAAAGATGCGAAGGTGCTGATCAACATTCGCGCCACAAACAACACGCGCCGCAGTTCTTCCATCAACCCCCAACGGGGCGCGCTGCGGGCAAAAGCACGGGCAGAACTAGCAAAAATCCGCTTTGCGCGTTCCGCGTCAGGCGACCAACGCTGGACGCTGACTCAATTTCCCACCGAAGCCTATGCCCAAGAAGCCGACATGAGCCTCACCGAGTTTGAGGATTTTGTCTACGGGGCAACGTTTGCCGATCAGCCCGATCCGATTCGCCTTTGGAAAGAGTTGGGCAAGAATCAACAAAAATATGTCGATTGGCTGAAGGGAAAAAAGAACGTCCACGTTCACGGTCCAAACATTGATATGACGCTCAGCATCGAGGGGCGCACCTTCGTGAATTCCGAAGGAACACACAACATGCCTAGCGGGGAAATCTTCACCGGACCCGTCGAGGATTCGGTGAACGGGTGGGTGCGCTTCACCTATCCGGCAATCCGCGAGGGGCGCATTGTCGATGGCGTCGAACTGCGCTTTGAACAAGGGAAGGTTGTCCATGCCACAGCGAAAAAGAACGAAGAATATCTCTTGACGCAGTTGGCAAGCGACCCCGGCGCAAAATACCTCGGTGAATGGGCGATTGGAACAAATTTTGGGATTCAACGTTTCACCGGAAATATCTTGTTTGATGAAAAAA
Source organism: Anaerolineales bacterium (assembly GCA_015075625.1). NCBI lineage: Bacteria > Bacillati > Chloroflexota > Anaerolineae > Anaerolineales > Anaerolineales bacterium. The sequence goes on from JABTTZ010000001.1 coordinate 999,865, forward strand.
TCGGCGGGACCATCCATATGGCGCTTGGGCGTGGCTACCCCGAAACGGGCAGCGTGAACGAGTCGTCCATTCATTGGGACATGATTTGCGACATGCGCAACGGCTCAGAAATCGTCGTTGATGGCGAATTGTTCTACAAGAATGGGCAGTTTACTTTTTAAGCCAGCTGCGGCGCACGGCACGCTTTCCTATCGGATGCATTAATTCCCCTTCTCCCTGTGGGAGAAGGGGCAGGGGATGAGGGCTGTCTCTTTCTAGGGCTGCCCTCCTGATAGACCGCTAGGGGATGAGGAGAGTGAAATCCCTTCGGCACAAAATCAATAGAGAGCGTGCCGGCGAAATCTATGCCTATCCCCGCCCCTTGCTTTTTGCTACAATGACACCCTGTTTTGCCAAGCGCACCACATACAACCATCATGGATCATCTATTCTCACCTTGGCGCATGAGATACCTGCGCGGGGAGACCGAAACGAGTAAGCCCAAACCCGCTATGGCGTGTATTTTTTGTGCCAAAGTAACGGCAGACGATGCCGCAGAGCATATTGTCTTTCGCTCAACGCATGTCTATGTCACCTTGAATATTTACCCTTACAACAATGGTCATTTGATGATCATTCCCTATGCCCATGTCGCCTCTCTGGAAGACCTTCCCCCAGAGGCGTTGGCTGATCTCATGGCGACCACCAACCGGGCGCTTAAGGCACTTCGCACGGCGTTTAACCCGAATGCCTTCAACGTTGGGGCAAACCTCGGTGAGGCAGCCGGAGCGGGTATTGCCGGGCATTTTCATTTTCATATTGTCCCTCGTTGGGCGGGCGATACAAACTTTATGTCAGTGGTCGGCAGCACGCGGGTGATCCCCGAACTGCTGGACGAGACATGGCGGCGTCTGCGCGAGGCATGGGAATAAGCACGCAAACAAATACGATTTTCTAGAAACTTTGGGAGATAGAATGCCGACGAACGGACAGCACGAAAAACACGGAACAGATATTGTCATTCTCGGTGGGGCGCGAACCCCGCACGGAAAATTTTTAGGGGCGTTGAAACCCTACAAAGCGGTGGATTTGGGCAAAGCCGCTATTCAAGCCGCTGTCGAACGCAGCCACATTGACCCCGCCGAGGTGGACGAGGTGATCATGGGGCAGGTTGTCCCCGCCGGCGCGGGGCAGGCAGTTGCCCGCCAAATGTGGATCGGGGCGGGCTACCCAGATCGCGTTGGCGGCTTGGCAGTGAACAAAGCCTGTGGGAGCGGTCTGAAAGCGATTATGCTCGCCGCCAACGCCCTTAAAGCACAGGATGGCTCGCTTTATGTGGCAGGCGGCGCAGAGAGCATGAGCAACGCCCCTTACCTTGATTTCAGCACACGCACCGGCGCACGCTATGGGCATGTAGAACTGAAAGACAGCCTTCAACACGATGGGTTGTGGTGTTCGCTGCAAAACTGGCTGATGGGCAACGCGGCGGAATTCATTGCCAACCAATTGGAAGTGACTCGTGAGGAAATGGACGCCTTTGCCTATGAAAGCCATCAAAAGGCGGCACGCGCCAGCGAAGGCGGCGCATTTCAGGCGGAGATCACCCCCCTGGTAATGGCGGATAAAAAGGGCGAAACACGCATCACCAGCGACGAACCCATCCGGGGGGAGACGACGGTAGAGGCGTTGGGGAAATTGAAACCCGCCTTTGAAGCCAATGGGCGTGTCACGGCGGGCAATGCGCCGGGCTTGAACGATGGTGCATCAGCGGTGGTCGTCAGCACGCGGGCATATGCTGAGACAAAGGGTATTACCCCCCTTGCCCGCATTGTTGGCTATGGGCAGGCGGCGCTCGATCCGCAGTGGTTGTTCTATGCCCCCGTGAAAGCGATTCCGATTGCCCTCCAACGCGCCGGATGGACTATGGCGGAGGTCGATCTTTTTGAGATCAACGAGGCTTTCGCCGCCCAAGTCCTCGCTGATGTGCGCGGCTTGGAACGCGAAGGGTACACGCTCCCTATGGAAAAACTGAACGTGAACGGCGGCGCTATCGCTCTAGGGCATCCGGTGGGGGCGAGTGGGGCGCGTGTCCTGGTGACGCTCATCCATGCGCTGAAGGCGCGGGGCTTAAAACGGGGCATTGCCGCCCTTTGCCTCGGTGGGGCGGAAGCTGTCGCTATGGCGGTGGAGATCGACTAACTGCTCGGTTCGATTGCAACGCGAGCGGCGTGCTTGCCTGTTAGCCAGCCTCGGAAATAGATTTCTATCATCATGTGGGGCGCTGCGCCTATTCGCTCCGCCCCACAAACGATAAAATGGAGTTTTGCTATGAAAGTCATTATCCCCCTCGCCGGGTTTGGGACGCGCTTACGTCCGCACACCTTCACCAAACCCAAACCCTTGATCAACGTCGCGGGAAAGCCTGTCCTCGGTCACTTGCTTGATAAAATTGCCGGACTGCCCATTGATGAATACATTTTCATTGTTGGCTACCTCGGTGAACAGGTTGAAGAATACGTCACCACGAAATATAAAATTCCCGCCCGTTTCATCGAACAGCGCGAACTGCTTGGGCAGGCGCACGCCATATGGTTGGCGCGGGAGCATCTGAACAATGATTCCGTCTTCATCATTTTTGTCGATACCCTTTTTGAGACAAATCTCAGCGGGCTTTCCCAACCCGATGGCGACTCGCTGATCTTCGTCAAAGAGGTGGAAGACCCCCGTCCGTTCGGGGTGGTCACCCTGAACGATCAAGGCTACATCACCCAATTTGTCGAAAAGCCAGAGAGTGTCGAGAATAAACTTGTTGTGGTGGGGCTGTACTATTTTGAGCAAAGCAACCCCCTCATCAGCGCCATTGATGACCTCATGACGCAAAAAAAGATGACGAAGAACGAGTATTTCCTTGCTGATGCCATGCAGTTGATGATTGAGCGCGGGGTGCGCTTCAAAACCCGCCGTGTCAGCGAATGGCTGGACTGTGGGCGTCCTGATACCGTCCTCGCCACGAATCGTTACTTACTTAAACACGAGAACGACAACAGCGAGCAGATCATCGATAAAGAGGGGGTGATCATCATCCCGCCGGTGAACATCTCCCCAACGGCTAAGATCAAAAACTCGGTGATCGGACCCTATGTCACCATTGGCGCAAACTGCGTGATCGACTCCTGCATCCTGCGCGATACCATCATTGATGATGGCGCACGCTGCGAAAACTCCCTTCTGGAACAAAGCCTGATCGGGCGTAACGCCGTTGTCGAAGGGCGCTTCCGCACCTTGAACGTTGGGGATAGTTCGGCAGTGGGGTTCTCGTAGTGGCTGGCATAAGCTAAGAAGGAATTTTTTCGGCATGAGAAATTTTATTTCCAACCGTGTGGCGGGCGTCCCGCCATCAGGCATTCGGCGCTTTTTTGACATCGCCGCGACCATGGACGATGTGATCTCCCTCGGCATTGGCGAGCCAGATTTCGTCACGCCAACGGGCATTCTGAATGCCGGCATCGAATCGCTGCGGCGGGGCGATACCCACTACACCAGCAATTCGGGGACAATCGAACTGCGCAGGGGGCTTTCGGACTACATTGCCCGCCTTTACGGGATCGTCTATCACCCAGAGCAAGAAATCCTCATCACTGTCGGCGTTAGCGAGGCGCTCTACCTCGTTATGACGGCGATCCTTGACCCTGGGGATGAGGTGATCATCCCTGAACCGTGTTTCGTCGCCTATGCGCCGGAAGTGACCCTCGCTGGCGGCATGCCGATCACCGTCCCCACCTTTTTTGCCGATCAGTTTGAGGTAAGCGCCGCACAAATCGCGGCGGCAATCACCCCGCGCACAAAAGCGATTCTGATTGGCTACCCAAACAACCCCACCGGCGCAGTCATGCCCCGTGAAAAACTGGCGGCGATTGCCACCCTCGCTGAAAAACACGATCTATGTGTGATCTCCGATGAGATTTATGATCGGCTAATTTATAGTGGATTCCAGCATACACAGTTTGCCACCCTTCCCGGAATGCGCGAACGGACGGTAGTCCTCGGCGGATTTAGCAAAAGCCATGCCATGACAGGCTGGCGGATCGGCTTCGCCACTGGCAATAAGGATGTGATTGCCGCCATGCGCAAGGTACATCAATACACGATCATGTCTGCCCCAACAACGGCGCAAGTGGCAGCGTTGGAGGCGCTGGCACACGGCGAACCTGATGTGGCGGCGATGGTTGGCGAATATGACCGCCGTCGCCGGCTGATTGTCGGCGGCTTTAATGAGTTGGGGCTGACCTGTTTCGAGCCAAAGGGCGCATTTTATGCCTTCCCCAACATCACCGCGACGGGGATGGATGAAAATACCTTTGCCGAGACACTGCTTCAAGAGGAGCGTGTCGCCATGGTGCCGGGGAGCGCTTTTGGCGGCAGCGGCGTTGGCTATGCCCGTGCCAGCTATGCCACAGCCTATGAAAAGATCGAACAGGCGTTAGAGCGCCTTCACCGCTTTATGCAGCGTCACGGCTAGGTACGACCACAGATTTACGTAGGCTGTGTTGACGGTTTCCAAGCCCCGAAGGGGTGGCTGCTTTCAGCCCGCTGCTTTAGCGGCGGGCGCTCACGGGCGGCGATGGGCGCAATGCCTTGCGCCCCTACAGGAATTACAATGTCAACACACCCTAGTCGTCCACCACACAAATAAGGAGCGATAGACTGACCCAACAACCCCACCCCCTAACCCTTTCTCTGTGTACGGGGAAAGGCGACTGCTGCGCAGTAACCGGGGGGGATTGGGGTTCTTTAGAAACCTCTGTGGTAAGGCATTAGGGTGTAGAATACGGAACAACATTGAGGGAGGAGGACACCATCCATGACAAATCAAGCGCCCATTCGGAAATCGGAATTCGATGAAGATCACCCCATAAATGCCCTGCGCCGCATTTTGGTGACGCGCAAACAACAGTTGCAGAACATCGAACAACTCATGCAGGAATTCTGCAACCGCCTTTTTAGCGGCATGGAGACAGCCGTTCACGCCGCTACACAGGCGGGCATTCCCGCCCTCGGCACGCCGCGCCGTATCCAACATCCGGCGGGCGGTTGGCGGCAGGCGCTCCAAGTGATTATCGAGGATTGGAGCGTGATCATCGTTCCATTGGTCGGCGCGGCGTGGCCCAACCCCCGTGACGAGGCGCAAATCCCCGGCGCACGTTTCAAAGAGCCGTGCGGACGGATTGCCCTCTTTGTGGGCGAGGATCAGGCGGCGGAGTCCTTCTACGATTTCCTCATTTATTCCGATGGGTTCTGGTTTGCCTGGGGCTATGGTTGGCCCCGCGTTGCCGATAGCATTGAGCAGACTGATTTCGAGGTTGTCGCCTTCGAGATGCTGGCGAGCTTCGTGAAAGACATTCACACGACATGGCGTCCGCGTAAGATGGCGGCGGGGGCAAACTATGGGACGCTGCTCAGCCAGAGCTTGGATGCCAAAAAACGCGCTTATACCTATGGCTTGCCGGGAGAGGAGTAGCTTTTACCCATGTTCGTTGCCCTTATCCACATTCGTGTGAAACCGGAATTCGTTGACGCTTTCATCGCGGCGGCGCTCGATAACGTCAGGAACAGCGTCCAAGAAGCAGGCATTTTCCGTTTCGATTTCATCCAGCAAGAAGACGACCCCACCCGCTTTGTCCTCATCGAGGCGTACCGCGATCCCGCCGTCCAGCTTGCCCACCGCGAGACGGCACACTACCTTCGCTGGCGCGATGCCGTTGCCGACATGATGGCAGAGCCGCGCACGGGAATCAAATACACCCCCCTTTACCCAACAGACAGTCATGATTGGACGTATCCCACACGATGACCCCACTGACGATCACTGCCGAAATCATCTCCATTGGTGAGGAATTGCTTTCCGCCGATTCGGATACCCTAGATACGAATTCTGTCTTTATTACGAAGGCTTTAGGCAGAATCGGGATTCGGGTGACTTATAAAGTAACGGTGGGCGACGATGAAGGGCGCATCACCGCCGTGATCAATGCCGCCCTCGCCCGTGCCGATGTGATCATCACAACCGGCGGACTCGGACCCACCGTTGACGACATGACCCGCCAGGGTGTTGCCGCCGCTACCGGGCAGGCGCTCACCCTACGTTCCGAACTGCTTGAGGATATTGCCGCCAAGTTTGCCCGTTTTGGGGCGCGGATGAGCGATAACAACCGGATTCAGGCGATGCTCCCCGAACGCGCCGAGATCATCCCCAACCCAACCGGCACAGCCGCAGGGTTTATCGTTGCCTATAAGGGGCGTCTGATCCTCTCCCTCCCGGGCGTCCCCCGCGAGATGAAGGCGATGGTCGATCAATGGGTGATTCCCTACCTACGCGAAAAAGTTGGGGCGGGCGGGGTTATTCGCACCCGCGTCCTCCGCACGGCGGGGATCGGGGAAAGCCACATTGATGAGCAGATTGGGCATTTGGAGAAATTGGCGAATCCTACCGTCGGCTTGAACGCACACGGCGGCTGGACAGATGTCCGCATCACGGCGCGGGCGGAGACGGACGAGACGGCGGCGGCGCTCATTGCCCCCGTTGAAGCAGAAGTGCGCGAAAAACTGGGGGCGTACATCTTCGGCGTTGACCGCGACCCATTGGAGGCGGCGCTTGCCCGCGCCCTGAGCGCGGCGAACACCCATCTCAGCATCCTTGAGATCGGCACGAGTGGCGGCTTGGCGGCGCGGTTGGCAAGCCAACCCGAAGCATCTGCTCAGATCACGCCTGTCAGCGAGGCGCTTGCTTCAGAATGGCGAGCGGCGGCGGCTGATGTCCCCGACCCCCGCACGATGGCAGAGCGCTTGGCAGAACGCGCCATGACTCAAACAGGGCATGGTGGCGCGGTGGTCTTGCTTGCCACCCCCGATTCAATGGCAGTCTGTGTCCGCGTGGCGGGGCGCATCCGCAGTCGGAGTTACGGCTATGGGACGGTCATTGCCCCCCCCGATATTCTCGCCGGATGGGGCATGGCAATGCTCTGGTGGCTGCTGCGCGGCTTGCCCTCTGAGTAATGCCTTGTTCGTGAGCCACTCACAACCACCGCTGAAGGAGTTTCTCTAGCGTCCCATCGTCCGCCATTGCCTCTAGCGCTGCGTTGACCGCCATTGCCAGTTTCAGCGCCCGCAGGCGCGTCACTGGGCAGTAGGGGTCGCTTTGGACGCTCTGCGGGGCAATGAACAACCCCGCGTCGGGGTGCGTCCGTAGGTAGAGCCGTGCCGAGGTGTGATCGACAAGGGCGGCTGCCGCCTCCCCCCTACGAAGCGCATCAAGGGCGGCATCCGTCGTCAGATGGTGGGTCAGGTTCAGCACCCGCAGCCGTCTGACCCACCGCCGCGCCAATTCATCGCCCAAACTCCCATACTCCACCGCCAGCGTTCGCCCCTCCATTGCCCCCATCGTTGTGATCGTCGCGTTGGCGCTCACCAACACCTGCCCGGCATCCATATAGGAGCGGAGGTAAAGGAATTCGTTTAGGCGGTAGGGATCAAAGGCAACAGCGGAGAGCAAAAGATCGATCTGATCAGCGGCGAGCGCGTCGTAGAGACCATCAATCCCAAGCGGGACGAACTGCACCCGCACACCAAGCCGTGCGGCAATTTCCTCGGCAAGGTCAGCGTCCAAACCGCTGATCGTCTCGCCCGCAAAAACGCCATAGGGAGGGTAGGTGGGGTCGATCCCGACGCGCAAAACGCCCGCCGCAAGGACGCGCTCTAGGGAGGCATCGTAGGGATTCAACGCCTTCCACGTCAGCAGCAGATCGGCAAACAGCAGCCCCGCACAAAGGGAAAGAATCAGGCGGCGGCTCAGACGGGCGGCCATGGGTAATTCGGACCCGGACCCGGACGGGGGAACTCCCGCCGCTGGAGGAGCTTTCGCGTTCGGGCAAGAAATGCCCCCACTTCCGTCCGATCAAGGAGCTTTTCCAAGCTGCTGCGGAGCGGTTGCGAGGGGTCCTCCACAAGGCAGTAAACACGCTCCATGTCCTTCAGGAGAGTGTCCGGAATTGGCTGTCCGGCGAAGTCCCAAATCACCGTTCGCAGTTTCGGCGCGGTGTGGAAGGCAATACCGTGATCGATTCCCCACATTTTGCCGCGTTCATCAACCAAACAATGCCCCCCCTTTCGATCTGCGTTATTGATCATCAGATCAAGGGCGACCATCTGTTGAAGTTGACCGGCAAAGGATTCCTCAAGGGTGAAATAATTCACCTCTGGATCGTGCGGGATGTAGTACTGCACCGAGCCGATCCCCCCCGTTCCGCCGCGAAGCACCGTCGGGGGGACAACGTGCCACCCCAACGCCGCCGAGATGGTATATGCTGCCGTCTCTCGCAGGCAAAGCGTCCCATCAGGAAAGTCCCAGAGGGGGCGTTCCCCCCGCTGCGGCTTATAGACCGCCAAAAGGCGGACAGCCTCATACTCTAGACAGACCAAAAAGGTGCGGTTGGAACTCCACTTCAGCAACCCGCCGTGTGCCTCGGTCATGACGCCATGCGTCAGCACATGGAGAATTTGAGCATTGTCCGCCGGGGGAGAGAGTGTGGGGTTTTGCTTATCGCTGCTGGCGGACATTGACCATTACCTCATGTCCAGTAGTAAATGACCCGTCCGTTATGGGCAGGATCGGGGCGCCCTTGTTTAACGACATCACCCGTATAAAGCGCCAAAGCACGAAACTGCTGCCGTGTCCCCCACAGCCGCACGGTGCTTGGCTGCGCCAACGTCGGATCGGCGGGGTCTTCGCTTAAGACGAACTCTTGGGCAACCAGAACGATCAAGTCATTTTCTTCGTCGTAGCCCAAGCCCATAGAGGCAACCCGAAATTTCCCTTCAATCGGGTCGCGCAGTTCCATATTCAGGCGGCTCATGTCGGGCATATCGTTGGAGAGCGGCGTTTCTTCCCGTTTGAGAAGCTCATTCAACATCTCGGTGAGCGCCTCACCAAGCCGCCGCACCTGTTCTTTTTCCACAATCAGCGAGACAATTTGCCGCGTATCCCCCGCCTGAAGGTAAAACTGACGTTTCCCCTTCGGTCCCACCGTTCCCACCGTGATATACGATACCGGATTGATTTCAAGTTCAATGCCGGGCATAATGCTTTTACCCTACCTTGTTTGTATGATTCGACAATGAATCAGGCGCGTCCGCGTTGGACAACCGCCCGTGCTTGTGTCGCTAAGGCGAACAGCGTCTCCGCTGTTGTCCAGAGTGCAACCTGCCGAGGGACACCTCCCCCTTCACCGAGCATCTCCTCCACTCTCAAGATGATCAGCGCAGATTCAGAATCATAGTCTAGCATAAACCGTCCGATACGAAACATGATTTTTTCGATTGGGGCAAGGGGCGAAAAAACCCACTCTCCCGCAACACCCCCCACAAAGCCATCGATCTGATCGGCAAGCTGCGCGGCTTGTGTTTTTTCTAACAGGAAGGTCAGCGGCGTTTTTGTTTCTTCGGTCTCGCCTGCTGCTTGAAGGTAAAACACACGATTCCCCGGCTTCCCAACTGCCTCCAATGCCAAGTGAACAACGGGGCGCACCACGCTGATCTGCCGTTCGTCGTTGGCGTCGGGGCGTGGTTCGGGGAGGTATGCCGTCTCGTTCATTTGGAGGATCATCGGGCGTCCGTTCGGCGTCAGGCGGATCACCGACAGCGAGGCGGGCGAGATGTCAATCCGTTGAAACAAATCGAGATGCATTCCTAAATAGTGGGCGAGGATCAGCTTGATCAAGTCACTGTGAGAGACAACGGCAACCCGTTGGCGGGGGTGGCGTGCCATGATCCCTTCCAACGCATCCACCGCCCGTAACTGCGCCCAACGGATCGTCTCGCCTTTTGTCTCGTCTGTCTCCCCATCGGGAAAGCGCACCCGCGATGGGTACACTTGTACCGCCCGCCAGAGCTTACGCCCGGCAAGTTTGCGCAGTTCGCCGCCCTGCCACGCGCCAAAACGCACCTCCCCAACATCCGCCAAAAGCGTCAGCGCCACATGCGGATGATGATCCAAAACCGCCTGCGCCGTTTCTTGGCAGCGTTCCAATGGGCTGCTGTAAAGGGCGTCAAGGGCGGTATCTTTCAGCCGTTCACCGAGGGCAATCGCCTGCGCCTTGCCATGCTCATTCAAATGGACATCTGGCGTCCAACCGGCAAGTTTGCCCGTTTTGACATAATCATTCACGGCGTGGCGGATCAAGAGCAGTTCGGTCATCGGTGGTTTGGCTTTCCAATCACTCAGGGAACAACACAAAGGTGGGCAAATCACGGTAGCGCAGCACGCGGCTGAAGCCTTGCCAACGTTTGATCAGCCCGGGCATCGTAGGGACGTTAATCGCATCGGTGAAAAAATCGTCTGTATAGAGTTGCAGCGAGCCGATCCCATCAAACATCGTCAGGCGGGCGTTTGGCTCCGCATTATAGATGGTGGCGACGATTAGGTGTGACCTGGGGTACATCCACTCCACCCCCCCAATGTCTAACAAAACCCGCACATAGGCGGGCGTTCCCAACCAGCGCATCGTATCGCCAAGCGTTAGCCTCGTTAGAATCCCACTGCTGCTTTGCTGCCCATAGATGGGCATAGCTACAATGCCGCGCACCACATCCCCTTTGGGATCGCGCAGGATGAACACTTGAAGGGTTGCCCCTGTATAGATGCTGGTTGTCTCGTTTCCCTCCTCGCCACGTTGGAGGTCAGCCGTCAGTGGGTGAGCGGCAAGGGCTTCCTCCACCGCCTCAAATGGTGTTGCGCCGGGGAAAATCCCAAACAAACACAAGCGTGGGCAGGGCATTCCGTTCGCAAAGGTGGCAATCTGCGCGTAGGGGCTTGCTTCGCTGTAGCGCCTCCCCCGTGCAGCAGCAATTAAAATAGCGATGATCACCATACTGAGTGATACACGAGAGAGTAAGTGCCACATGAAACGTGGAAGTAAAGCGTGTGTGTGGGCTTAATTGAGCGGCGCAGCCGAATAGTCCCCAGTTGGGGGGATCGGTGGGATCGGTGCCGTGGGCGCTGCTGGGGCTGGCGGTGTTGAAGGAAGCGTTCCGCCGTCGCCATCGGGGGGCGTGCGGGGCTTGTTCAAAAGGCGGCTCAACTCGTTGGAAAGATCTTGCAAGCGAACGGGTTTTGTCAGATAGCCATCCGCGCCGGCGTCACGCGCCCGCTGCTTAGAGACAGAATCGACACGGGCAGAGATAATCAGGACGGGCAAATTAGCCAGAGCGGCATATTCTGGGAGCGTGCGGATACGGCGACAAATTTCAAAGCCCTCAATATCAGGCAGCATCAAATCCAAGATCAGAAGTTCTGGCTGCTCTGCTTGCAGGAGGGTAAGCCCATCCTCCCCGCTGAGCGCCCCAACGGTCTGAAAGCCGCTGATCTGGAGGAATGTTTCAAGCATTTCCACCGTCATCGGCTCATCATCGACGATCAAGAGTTTCGGCATCGCCGCGCCTTTCCGAAAATCCGCCAAAACAACCATAGAGAAATCCCTTTACCAAATTCAATTATAGCCACAAGACCTGCGAAACGAAATGCAGCGTGCGCCGTGAGTCGTTGAGTCCCCTGCCACCCCGATGTACAATCCCCCCATGAAGACTCAACTCATTCGCCTGCCGCGCCTAATGCTGATTAGTTTTGGTGTGTTTCTCATCCTCAGTGGGCTGCTCTACTATGGCATCTACAACAGACGCCGCCAGCCCGCCGGATATACCTGTTTTTTCTTTGACGAGGCACAAGGGCGCTTTTTAGTTGATGTTGAAAGCGGTGTTTTTGTCCGTGACCGCCGCGAACAGACTATCCAGCCCTCACTCTACCGCGAGTATGTTGGCGGGCGCTATGCCATCGCTGTACAGGAATATACCCCTAACGATTATACCCGCTGGCAGTTGATCCTTGAGCCAACGGCGGGCGGGCGCCCGATCCCAATCACGGATCGCCTTCTCTTTGCCTACACCTATGCCGTTGCGCCGGGGGCAACACCACGCCTCTATTTCCAAACCCGAGAGGCGGATTCTTCCGTTTGGGGGCATGTTGTCGATGTTGCCGAGGATGGCAGCCTGATCGAAAGCCGTTTTTCACTCCCCAATCAGGCGGGCTATTGGCGCTGGTCAGACGATGGGACGATATTGGTGAACACCGTCAACATCGATGAGGGCAATTTCGCCTATGTCTGGCGGGCGTCGGATCGACAGAGTTTCGCCTACACAAACCCGCAGCCCTGGAGCGCCCCCTACATCTTCTTTCAACCCGATGAGGATGTCATGATCATCCAGAACACGGATCAACCCCCCCGTGCCTGGGTCTCTATTTTAAAACCGGATGGGCGCAAGGAAGGTCATTTGCTGCTTGATTCGCCCATTTTGCTCCAGACAGCTATCGAATCGCCAGACGAGCAATGGTTGGCGTTGGATTACTCCGTGAATTACCCCCACCGCTACCTTGATCTGCTCAGTGCCGATGGACGCCAACGCCAACGGATTGCTGAGTTTAACGAGGCAGAGGTTGCCCGCGAGTGGTTTGTGTGGGTGGGCGAAAGCCGCTTCTATTACACAGTGGTGAGGGGGCGTTTAGGCTTACCCCCCTCCCCAACGTGGGACATCCTTGGCTATGACATGGCAGCGCACCAACCCCTTGAGGTGGCGCGTGGGCTGCGTGACGCCCCTAGCCCTGAGCCAACCGCTAGTCAACCACAGCGGTGGGCGGTTACATTCCACGATCCCGATGAGACACAGCGCGTCGTCCTGATGAACATTGATGGAGCAGCGCAAACCACCCTTGTGAAGGGGGCAGATGATGCGGGCGCTCCCTATTGGTCGGGAGACGGCTCGCGGGTGGCTGTCGTTTGGGCAAAAGGAAAGGGTGCTGAGCGCTTAGTTTACCTGACCACCGCCCGCCGCGATGGATCGGAACAAACCACCTACCATCATGGGTTCTGGGATTACCGCGAACTGCGTTGGCTGGATAGCACAACCCTTGCCTTCATCAGTTGGGGTGGGGAAGGGCAGCCAACGCCGTTATGGGAGGCGCACCGTCTTGATGTTATCTCCCACGAACAGCGCGCCCTCACGCAAGAGATGCGTGAGATCACCCTCTTTCTGAATACCTCACCCAAAAGCCGTCTTAGCTTCTGGTGGCGAGATGGAGAAGGAAATATGGGCATGGATGCTTATACCTATGAGGGAACACGCCTTTGGCGTTATGTGGTTTCCGGGGAGGGCTGGCGTCCCATTGATGGCGTGCTTGATCGGTCTGGAATGTTCATGAGCAGCATTGCTGGCGATCCCAAGGCATTCCCCCTTGCCGATTTCAGCCTTGCCACGCTGAAACTTGGTCCATATCGCAATGAAGGCTTGTATCTCGCCCATAACGACGGATCGCCCGCCCTTCCTGTGGCAGGGGGGTTGTATGGCTTGGGCGATCCGCTGTGGTCGCCGGATGGAAAATTGTTTGCCTACACCTATAGCAAAAAGGCAGCCGATCCCATCGGCTTGCGCATCCTCACCGCCGAAGGCAACCAGCTATGGGATATTGACGTGGCGCGAAGCTACGCCAATTTGACCTGGACACCCTGCCAGAATCATTAGGCTCTGTTGATATTTTGGGTTCAGAACCCCTCTCCCCTTTCCCCGTAAACGGGGAAAGAGGGGCAAAACAGGTACGGGGCGGTTGGTTTTCAAGCCCCCAACGGGTGGCTGCTCATAGCCCGCTGCTTTAGCGGCGGGCGCAACCCTGCGTGCGCTCCGGCGGGGGCGCGGGTAAAGCCCACGCGCTAAGGATGATCACCCCGTTGGGGCTTAAAACAGCATAGACAATGCGGGGTTGTCTTTCAGCCCCGAAGGGGTGGTTACTTTCAGCCCGCTGCTTCAGCGGCGGGCGCTCACACATGGCGATGGGCGCAATGCCTTGCGCCCCTACGAGAAATAGACTGTGAACAGAACCTAAGTATCCATTCGTAAATTAAACAGTGAACCGTAGGGGGAGTGAAGGAATTTTTGAAATAGATTCTAACCTGTTGGGATTACGTAGGCGACCACACAGATCTGTCGCTACCACGTATTGGCGTGCAAGTACCCTTTCTTTGTCTGAAGAAGGAGTGAATTAGTATCTTCCTGATGTAGGACCAACTAATCGTTTTTACTGCCTCCATCATCCTCCATATCGCTTTCAAGGGCATCTTCTGGAATGCCTAAAATTGCCGCTCCCCGTTTTTTGTACGCCTGATAGCTCTTGAGATTGGTATAAGGTGATCCCTCAAAGCCATCTTCTCGTGCCATCGCACGGGTGCGATAATTCATCTAATAATCATCAAAGACTTCAATCCCTAGGTTGGCAAAGACCCCAGTTCCATTCATTAAACGATCCAGATGCGTTGTTGAGCCAATATTTTTGGTATTTCCGCTGCCGGGCATGTCCGAGGAGATGCGATATTTCTCGTGAAGAAAGAGTTGAAAGTCACTCGCCACAGAAGGAATCCTATCGAGATCGGCAAGCGTATAGACAGTTCGTTCGTCAATGTTTTCTACGCGATTGTAGATCACACCAAGGACATAATGCTTCGCATAGCGATTATAGGCAAATGTGCTGCTCACTGGACGATCACGAGTGCGGAAATACCCCCCAAACGTTCCTAACGTCATCCCGCTGACGCGCATGTTCCCGTTTTTATTGGGCTGTGTGCGATAGGTTGTCTTGATATCCACCGCAATGCAAACGCTTTCATCAGATTTCGAGATGAGACTAATATCTGGATACTGGTTTTGTGTCTGAGCAAGCACAATATGATAGCCTTGGTCTTCTCCAAAACGTAGGATCACCGGACATAGAAGCAGTTCAAGGACTTTCGATAAGACTTTTGTGTCTATTGAAATGGTATAGATGCGCTTGTAGATATCAATAAACCCTTTGACCGTCCAATCACCGTTGGGGGTTACAAGGCGTTCCTGAAAGGCATCCATATAGTGAAGTAAGCGTTCCCCAAAGGAATCATGTGGCAAGCTCATGGGCGTTTATCTAAAGCCCAATCAGCACTAATTCATGGGCTTTTGCGTGAGCCAAAGCGTATTGTTTAGGTTGGGATGATGCGGTTACCTGTTTTTTGTAGCGGCTCAACAAGCGTATCAAGTCATCCTTCGAGGGGATACCATCGTCCCGATAGGAAATCACCAAAATACTCTTACGGTGTCGTTCAATCAGTTGCTCAAAAGCCTTTATAATCTCGCCCGCCTGATTCCAAGGCGATTCTTGTGGTTGCAGACGGCGATGTTTGCTTCGATAGTCTATGTGGGTGCGCCAGGAATCGTAATGGACAAGCCCTTCAAGAAAATGATAAAAATCGCGGTAATCAACACCGATTCCTTTTCGGTTAAGGTAAGGAGGATCGATATAGACCAGATCAGCGCCTGTCGGGGTTTCCGCTGCATCAACGTGGAGCGCATGATTTGTCTGACCATTGTCAAAGATTGCGCGGTTTGCCTCAGCGGCAAAGTTCCGAAAGTGCCTTTCAAAAGGCGTGTTCCAAGTCGTTTCATTGCCAAAACTGCGTTCCACATGGGCAGTTCGCATGTAAAGATTGGCACGATGAAAGAGATTGTACGGGCGCTTGATAAGACAGGCTTGGAACAGAGCAAAAAGCGCTAGTGCTTGTTTGTATTGGTCAGAGAACAACGCCTGAATATTGTGGACGACCCGATCTAGCCCAGCATTTTCTTCAGAGGTGAAATATATCCCCTCAAAAGTCTTTTGAATGAAGGTTGGATAGTCCACCCCTTCCTGAGCAGTCAAGACCCGATCAATATCCCCCGGCGAGAGCGTTACCTGCCGATTCTCAATGAGCGCTTGCCCAATATGCCAATTGAAGGTCAACAGATCGTTATATATTACCTGTTTACCCGCATTCTTGAACATATGACTCACAGCCCCCGTCCCGCCGAAAACATCCAGCACAGTGTCAAATGACAAATGCCAGACGTTTTCCCAAATCCAATCAACCAACGTTCGTTTGCTCCCCTGATACCGCGTTGAGGGAAAAGGGTAGTTAAAGGGGCGAACAGATCCCGGCGAAAACAAGGACAGTTGTTGAGAGGGCATGATCCCATCTTCTTCATCCGGCATACTTACAAGGATAGACAGATTGCCGTAGATTGTCTAATCCCGCCAGAGTATGATGATATTATATGACTGATATGCCGATGATGCGCCCCTCCCATCTCTCCCCTCACCCCGCCGCCGCCAGCGCCTCTCGGAATGCCATCAAGGTTGCCGTGATGACTTCCTCCCCATGCGCGGCGGAGAGAAACCCCGCTTCAAAGGCGGAAGGCGCAAGGTACACCCCCCGTTCCAACAAGGCGTGGAACACACGCCCATACCGTCCAGCATCGCAGCGCTTTGCCGACTCATAATCCGTGATGGGCTGTTCGGCAAAGAAGAAGCCAAACATCGTGCCAGCGCTCCCCGCCTGAAAGGGAATCCCCTTTTCCGCCGCAGTCTCTCGTAAGCCGTTCACCAAGCGCGTCGTCGCCGCCTCTGTCTGGGCAAAGACCTCCGGCGTCCAGCCCTCCAACGTTGCCAGCCCCGCCGCCATTGCCAACGGGTTGCCAGAGAGCGTCCCCGCTTGGTACATCTTCCCCGCCGGCGCAACCATCGCCATAATGTCCGCCCGTCCGCCATAGGCACCGACGGGCAAGCCACCCCCAATGACTTTTCCGAGAGTCGTCAGGTCGGGGGAAACTCTGTATCGCGCCTGTGCGCCGCCAAGCGCCACGCGAAAGCCAGTCATGACCTCATCGAAAATCAAAAGTGTGCCATGTCGTGCCGTCAGATCGCGCAGCGCGGACAAGTACCCCTCAGCCGGAAGGACAAACCCCATATTGCCAACCACCGGTTCAAGGATCACGGCGGCAATCTCCTTTGGATGATCGGCAAAAACACTTTCTAGCGCGGGAAGATCGTTGAAAGGAAGGCTGATTGTATCTGCCGTGACACCCGCCGGAACGCCCGGACTATCGGGCAAGCCAAGCGTTGCCACGCCCGATCCCGCCTGCACAAGCAGCATGTCGCCATGTCCGTGATAATGTCCGGCAAATTTGACGATTTTCGCCCGCCCGGTGTAGGCGCGGGCAAGGCGGAGGGCGCTCATCGTCGCCTCTGTGCCGCTGTTCACAAAGCGGAGGCGCTCCATCGAGGGGACGCGGGCAATAACCTGTTCGGCAAGGGCGGTTTCAAGGGCAGTCGGTGCGCCATAGCTTGTCCCCCGCCCCGCTTGGCTGCGGATTGCCTCAACCACAGCGGGGGCAGCATGACCCAAGACCAGCGGACCCCAACTCAACACGTAATCAATGTAACGGTTGCCATCGGCATCCCACAGGTACGCGCCCTCGGCGTGATTGATGAACAGCGGCGTCCCCCCAACGCCCCGAAAGGCACGCACAGGCGAATTTACCCCGCCGGGAATCACCGCTTGGGCGGCAGTATAGAGACGGTTTGATGCGGTGGTTTGGTAAGGCATGGCATCCCTTTGTTGGTGCTGTTACTGGATACGCTTAACGGTGTTCATTTTACGCCGTTAACTTTTAAATAACTTTACAGCGTTAACATTACAGCGTAAAGTTAACGTAACGCCGTGATCTGATCTAGTCCCCTGCCATGATCCATTGGGCGGCGTCTTTGGCGTGGTAGGTGAGGATCATATCTGCGCCCGCCCGTTTAATCCCCGTCAGCGCCTCTAAGACGACGCGCTGTTCATCAATCCAGCCGTTCCGCGCCGCCGCCTTAACCATGCTGTACTCGCCGCTCACATTATAGGCGGCAAGGGGGTGATCAAACGCCTGACGCACGCGCCAGACGAGATCGAGGTATGCCAGCGCGGGCTTCACCATGAGCATATCTGCCCCTTCGTCAACGTCCAGCCGCGCCTCGCGGAGCGCCTCACGCGCATTTCCTGAGTCCATCTGATAGGCGCGGCGATCCCCGAACTGCGGGGCGCTCTGTGCCGCCTCCCGAAACGGACCATAGAACCCACTGGCAAATTTGACCGCGTAGGAGAGGATGCTCACCCCGCTGTGGCTGCTGCCATCCAATGCAGCGCGGATCGCTGCGACCATCCCATCCGCCATAGCGCTAGGGGCGACGACATCGGCGCCCGCATCGGCGTGGGAGAGCGCCACCCGTGCCAAAACATCCAGCGTTTGGTCATTCGCCACCTGCCCATCGTGGAGGATTCCGCAATGCCCGTGATCGGTGTATTCGCACATACAAACGTCGGTCATGACGACGATCTCTGGGGCGGCGTCTTTTGCGGCGCGAACTGCCTGTTGGACAATGCCATCGGGGGCGAAATTTTCGACACCGATGGGGTCTTTGCTGGCGGGCAAGCCGAACAGAATCACGGCGGGAATTCCCAAACGGGCAACCTCGCGTGCCTCCGCCGCAATCTGATCAACAGAGAGGTGAAAGACGCCGGGCATGGCGCTGATCTCCTCCCGAACATCGCGCCCATGAACGGCAAAAAGGGGGTAGACGAAATCGACGGGGGCAAGCCGCGTCTCACGGACAAGACGGCGCATGGCGGGGGTCGTCCGCAGGCGGCGTAAGCGGGTGCGTGGAAAGCTCATCATTGGAAATGCTCCTTAAGGACACGCAGCGCGTCCTGAATGGTTGCTGTTTCGGCGGTTAGTACCCTCTTGAATCCCCGTGTATGAGCGGCATCGGCTGTTGTCTTGCCCAAACAAACACAGACCGTATCGGTAGGGATTGGCTGCCCATCGTCATTGAGCAACCTCACAAACTGGGTAACGGCGGACGGGCTGAAAAATGTGACTGCCTCTACACCGGCATGGAGCGCGGCAAAGGCGGCGCGGTTGGGCGTCCCCCCTTCGGTGCGATAGACGGGAATTGCATCAACGACTGCGCCCCACTCCCTGAGTGCATCAGGGAGTTCGCGACGGGCGATCTCTGAACAGGGGAATAACACGCGCACTCCTCGCCAATCATAGCCATTTTGGAGGGCGGCGATCAAGCCCTTTGCACTCGATGATTCAGCCTGCACAGTGGGGGTGATCCCGTGTTTATGGAGCGCCCGCGCCGCTGCCGCGCCGATCACAGCGATCTGCCGGACGGTAAAGGCAGATGCCGAAATGCGCTGCAAAAGGGGAGGGATAGCGTTGACGCTGGTGAAGATGACCCACTCGTAACGGGTGAGGTCATGAAGCGCCTGATCCAACATTGGATTATTAGGAATAGGGGCAATGTGTATGGTGGAAAAATGAATGGGAACAGCCCCCTCATGGCGGAGCGCCTGAGCGAGTTCCTCCGCGTGTTCGGGCGGGCGGGTGATCAGGATTCGTTTGCCGTGCAGTACCCTTACTGGCTGGACTGCAACCAGCCTTCTTACAAGAAGGACGGACGTCGTTCGTTTGCCCTTGATCACCACCGCCGCTCCCCGGCAAGCGTATCGTGATAGGCGGGGCTGTCAACCACGAAGAGGTCAATCTCCTTGAATTTTGCTGTAGGCGGCGAACTGTTCCCGAAAGGTGGCGAGCATTGCCCCGCCCCGATCATAAATGGAGAAGCGAATATGAGCGAAGCGTCCCCAGAACGCCCCCCCCTGTGTCAGGTGATGATGAAAGGTGGTGGCTACCATAAGCGGATCATTCTGAAATACCCCGCAGCCCCACGCCCCCAAGACAAGGGTGGGGATGTTCTGGCTCGCTGCCAGCGCCAAGACTTTTCCCGCCCGTTCATGCAAAACAGCCGGAATAGCCGGGATGCTCTCTGGTTCGTTGTGGCGGATTGCCCCGGCGTTTGGGGCGGGGCTGGTGATGAAATCAACGGCGTAAGGCTGCTCCAACAATGTGCCATCATCACGCCGAAAGACGGGACAGGCGGGGCTGTAGATCATCCGATCTGAATAGAGCGCCGCAGCGTGGTGGCGATGGTAGGCATAATAATCGGGGCAGCGCCGCAGGCTAGGGTACAGCCCCGAACTGCGAGCAAGCGATTCTTCTTGTGCTTGTGCGCCGCTCAGAAAACCTCCGCCAGCATTCCGTGCCGAGGCAAAGTTAAGCGCCCCCACACGGGTGTAACGCCCAGCAGCCACCAACCGCGCACACCCTTCCAGTGTTGTCTCGCTGATGACCTCAAAGGTCGTTTCGGGGTAGGGAGATGGGGTAGCGATGACTTGATCGCGCAGGGCGGCGAGGGAATCGGGATCGTAGCAGCGCGTGGCAGAAAGGCACGCCGCCAACGAGTGGGCAAGTGAAACATTCGCGCCGTTTGGGGTTTCGTATTCCCCTTTCTCTAGGATGGTGATTGTTTGGGCGGCAATGGCGCGACGATTCATACGATCTCTCAGAACTACCTGCTAACCAGAGGGGGTTGGCTCATGCTGGCTGAGGTTAAAATCGACAAAGGATGTTGTTGCTGAGCGGACGGTGACTTGCATTTCATAATCGAGATTGCCCACATTCACCGTGAGGGTGTAATCGCCCGCCGGAACATCGCCAAAGACAAAATTTTCCCGCCACACGTCGTCGGGGACAATATTCCAATAGGTTTGGCTGTCCGTCCAGAAGGGGTTCACATAGGTTGTTGTCGTATCTACGACGCGCTTCCGCTGCCAAAGACGGACAAGGGCATCTTGGATAGGCTGCCCATTGGGGGCAAGGATGCGCCCGGCAATGACACCATGCCCTTCAAAGGGGACCATCCACAAAATCGGGTTGCGCGTGGCATTGTATTTGTTGCTGCCAACGCGCACTTCAAAATGAACATGAGGTCCGCTGACCATCCCAGAGCGCCCGCTCAAGCCAACGACATCCCCCATGCGAACACGATCACCCGCTGAGACCAAAAACAAAGAAAGGTGTGCATAGAGGGTGTAGAGCCGGCGTCCGTTAAAGCCAAAATCGTGCTGGACGATCACGACATTGCCATAGGTGTAGGCGTATTCGGTATAGCCGTCCTCTGTCCAACTGTAGTTATCGGACGCCCAAATGACCAAGCCATCGCCGGCGGCGCGAACTTCCTTCCCATCCATGTTGGGGAGGTCAATCCCATGATGGACACGCAGCCCATTCAAGGGGCCATTTGAGCCGTAGACGTACCATGTTAATTGGGTGCTGTTTGCGCTGGAATCGACGGGGCGGCGAAACCAGAAATGGTCGCGGGGGTCAAGCGAGAGCGGGGCGAGTTCGGGCGGGGGCGAGAATCCGCCGGGTTGGGCGTTTGGATCACGAACCGTCCCACCTCTTGAGGGGATAGGGGCGGCAGCAGTGGGCGCGGGGCGGGTGGGGCTGGCGTTGGGGATCAAGCGCGTTGGGGTGGGTGTGGAGTCCCAGTAATTCGTCGCCATAGGCGTTAGAGTTGGTGGCTCGACAAGGGGCATGACGATCACCACGCCCGGTGTTGCCGTTGGGTTTAGCAAGGGATTGCTGATCACGCCGACCCATGCCGCATCACGCGGGGTGGGGGTGAGATCAGCGGTGGGAAGGATCGTCGCTGCGGGGGGGAGGGACACCTCGTCCCCACCAGAAGGGGGCGGGGCATTGCGGACGATGAAAAAAACGCCAAGCGCTAATGCCAAAAGCAGGACGAGGAGTCCCTGTTGGGTGCGGCGTGGGTGAGGCATGGTTATTTCCCGTTAGCCCCCATCCGGCGGGCGTGGGGTTGGTGTGCGGGAAGGACCAAAGGTGGGCGTAGCTTGCGGCGTCCGCGTGGGAATGGCGGTGGGACCGAACAGGAAGGCGTCAATTTCAGCTTGGGTATAGAGTTCAAACATTGCCTCTGCCCAGGCTAACCCCTCGCGTTTATCGAATTCCCAATAGAGCAGGCTTGGGAAATTGCTGCGCCATTGGCGCTCAGAAGGCAAGCGCTCCCACCCAAAATCGGCGGCAAGCTGTGTGAAATCGACATAATACCCTTTGGGGATCGCCCCCTTGCGCCGCCCGCCCTGTTCAAAGACGGCGGGATCGTTGCCCTCGATGCGGCTGGCGAAATCCCAGGGGTATTCCTTGAGCGGCTCGCCCAAGCGCCCATCCTGAAAGGCGGGATCGACGCGGATGTACACCCGCCAATAGGTGTTTGCCCCAATATCCTCGCGCATGATCTCAATGGGAGCGGGGGTGTTGAAGATCAGGTTGCGGTCAAAGGCAAAGGCACGTCCGGCGTAGTGCCAACTCTGGCGACTTTGACCGGGTTCGGGAAGGCGATCCCGCGTCCAGAGCAAATCGGCTGGCGCACCGAGAAAATCGTAGCCAATGCGCTGTGTTGATACCTCGCGGAGGGCGACGAAGCTATCGTCCACGCGGTCTGAGAGGACGGGCAGCGGGGCGCGTATGGCGGGCAAGCGGCGGAATTGGTAAAAGGGCGGGGAGGCGCTCTCTGGGGCAACCGCTTCCGAATAGAGCGGGGGATCGTTGGGTTTTGCCCCGCCGCTGGTGATGAGCGAATCGGGTAGTTCCGCCGCCGTCCAATGGGGGTGGCTGGCACGTCCCGGGAGGGAGATTGCCAACGGGGAGGCGACGCCGATCCCCGTTGCCAAGCCGCCAACAAGCGTTGTTTGCCCGTTAACATCCAAGGCAAAGACAAGGCTCTGACTGTTCGGTGACCACGCTGGTTCACGCCCCCGCCCAATGGTCAGCGGGACTCCGGTTGGGTTGTTGAAACTCTTGCTAAAGACGAGTTCTACCCCTTCGCTGTAGGCGCTGTAGGCAATATTTACCCCATCGGGACTCCATGCGGGGAATTTTTCCTCAATCGTTGGGGTGTTCGTCAGCCGCAGCGCTTCTTCTTCCACCGGACGATCAAGGCTGATCACGTAAATCTCGGCGTTCCCATCGCGCTGGCTTACATAGGCAATATTGCGCAGGCGGCTAGGGGCAGGACCCCATGCCGGAGCGTAATCGGGGGCGGGGTTGTAGGTGAGCCGCTGTGGTTCGCCGCCGCCGCCCGCCGCAATGATGTAAATATCGAGATTGTCGTTGGTGTACGCCTCGTAAGCAATGAACGCCCCATCGGGACTCCATGTTGGGTTTGCCTCGTAGCCGGAGGTCACCGTGAGCCGTGTGAGGGCGCCCGATTCCATGTCTAGCGTGTAGAGTTCCCAGTTTCCATCGCGGCGGCTGGTGAAGGCAATCCGTTTCCCATCGGGACTCCATGCTGGGTCCCGATCATCGACGGGGGTATTTGTCAGCCGGAGCGGCTGCGCCATGCCAATGCCCAAGACAAAGAGATTTTCCCGCCCCTCCACGCGCAGGGAATAGACGATGCTCCCGCCGACCCGTAAAGGATCAGGGACGGGCGAGGGGGAAGCCGTCGGGGTGAGGGTGGGCGTGGGGCTTGGAATCGTGGGGAGGATGGGTAGTGCGACAGCCCCATCGCTGGTGGGCGGGAGGCGGTTGGCAGTTCCGGCATTGTTCGTCGTCCAAAGGACGATGCCAATGAGGGCGATCAAGAGGACGACGGTGAACAAGCTCAAGACGCGGTTTTGGGATTTCAAGGGGTCTTCGCGGATGAGCGTGCGCGGCGTTTCGGCGGCTGCCCGCTGCGCCATGGACTGGCGGCGAAGGGTGGCGTTGTACGCCCCACGTCCGACGCTTGCCGTGCGAAAGACGATGGCAAGCACGGCAAGCAGCAGCGCCGTGAAGGACAACCGAAGATAGAACAACTGTCGCGCCAGCCAAGCGCCGCCCCACGCAAGAACGCGCAGCCCGGCATTGGTCAGTTTGTCTGCGGCGCGGAAAGCGCGAAGAAGCATACCCTCTCCCACAACGGTGCTGAGTGTTCAGCACACCGAACGTGGGAATGATACTCAAAGCCGCCCCTCTTGGCAATTTGTGTTTTGCTCCTTTCTAGGAGTCACACCCTTACCCTCATCCCCCTGCGACCCGCCTTCGGCGTGTACCCGCTCTCCCAATGGGAGAAGGGGGAAGCCATTTTTTGAGGGGGAAGCCCCCTCAACCTTCTCCTTTCAATACATACTAGGGTAAACACGTTCAACTGCGTAAGCCCTCCCTTCGTCAAAGACCCCCTCATTGACGCTCTCACCCTTTCCGGTGTACGCTTGGCAGACGCCGCACACATGGGGGGTAAGGTAACCATGAACCCTGAGACGATCCGCGAGATCAGCGATCTTTTGATGCCGCTATGCGGGGGAGAGGAGGAACGCCGCGCATTGTTCCTTGCCGCCTTAGGCAGCCGCCACCCCCTTTTGGCACAGATCACCTTCTCCGGCGCGGTGGGCGATTTTCTCCCCAACGCCCTTGACCGTGCCTATGCCTATGGGATGGTTTCCGAGGCGGACGAACGAAACGCCCTGTGGGTATTTTTGCTCACTGCCGCTGAACAGATGGGGGCGGATAAACAAGCGCGAATTGCCGCGCTGAAACGGGCGGTGAACCGCATTGATGCCCAACCCGGCGATCAGGTATTTCTCTCTTATGCCCGCAAAGACAAGGCGTTTGTCGATGCCCTCATCACCGATCTCAACCAACGGGGCGTCAAGGTTTGGATTGACCAGCGCGGCTTGAAACCCGGCACGCCCGATTGGGAACAGGCAATTCGGGGGGCGATTCAGCGTTCGTGGGGGGTGCTGCTCGTCGCCTCCCCTGATTCGCGGCGATCCTCGTATGTGCAAGATGAGATCGCCATTGCCGAGATGTATAGCCGTCCGCTTTATCCTGTGTGGGCGGTGGGGGAGCATTGGATCGACTGCATCCCGATGGGTCTGGGGA
Organism: Anaerolineales bacterium; assembly: GCA_015075625.1. Classification (NCBI taxonomy): domain Bacteria; kingdom Bacillati; phylum Chloroflexota; class Anaerolineae; order Anaerolineales; species Anaerolineales bacterium. The sequence continues at coordinate 1,024,609 of JABTTZ010000001.1, forward strand.
AGATTCAATATGTGGATATGCGGGGGGACGCCTACCGCACGGGGATTGAGGCGATTGCCGCCGCCTTACGGGGACGGGAATCCACTGGAGAGATGCCCGCCGCGCCGCCGGCTGCCGCCGAAACGGGCGGTGAGCCGCGCAACCCGTACAAAGGCTTGCGCGCCTTCCGCGCCGAGGATGAACGTGATTTCTTCGGGCGCGATGGGCTGATCAAAACGCTCATGGTGCGGTTGGAAGGCGAAAGGTTCGTTGCGGTGGTGGGCGCATCGGGGTCGGGGAAGTCGAGTTTGGTCATGGCAGGGGTGATGCCCGCGCTCCGCCGAGCGCACCCCGATTGGATATTCATTGATCCGTTCGTCCCCGGCAGACACCCGCTGGAACGAACGGCACTTGCCTTCAGCAGCGTCTTTCCGGCGCGGAGCGTCAAGGCGATTCTAGACGATCTGGACATGAGCGGCGGGCGTGGGCTGCACATCCTTGCCCAAAATGCCCTGAAAGCCCCCGGCGGGCGTGTCGTTCTCTTGATCGATCAGTTCGAGGAATTGTTTACCCTCACCGCGACGGAAAGTGAACGCCAACGATTCATTGATCTGCTGACAACAGCGCTTGCTGAGGGCAATTCGCCCCTGAATGTGATTCTCACGCTCCGCGCCGATTTTTATGATCGCCCCTTGAATTACGCCGATCTGGGGCGCTTGGTGAAGGATCACAGCGAGTCCATCCTCCCCTTCAGCCTGACCGATCTGAAAGATGCCATTGAGCGCCCCGCCGGACAGAACGATGTCCAACTGATCTTCGATCGGGGACTGGTCGCTGAACTTGTTTTTGAGGTGCGCGAACAAACGGGGGCAATGCCCCTCTTGCAGTTCACCCTCGATCAGCTTTTTCAACGGCGGGAGGGTCGCCGCCTGACCCGCGCCGCCTATGACGCCATTGGCGGGGTGCGCGGGGCGCTGGCGAAACATGCTGAGGCAACCTACCTTGCCCTCCCAAGCGACGCCCACCGCGCTCTTGCCCATTTTTTGCTCTTGCGCCTGATCGAACCCGGTGCAACGGAGCAAGATACCACCCGCCGCCGCGCCAACAGCGCCGATCTGGTGTTGACGGACGGAGCGGCATCGGCACGTCTTACAGAGGTGCGCCAAGCCTTTACCGAGGCGCGCCTTCTGACGGCGGATCGCGTTGGAGAGATCGAGACGGTGGAGGTGAGTCACGAGGCGCTGATCCGCGAATGGGGGCGGCTGAAAGTCTGGCTGAGCGAGGGGCGCGAGGGGATTCGCGCACAGCAAATCGTCGCCCAGGATGCGGCGGAATGGCGGCGGAAAGGAAAACGCCCCGACGATCTGTATCGCGGGAGCAAGCTGATTGACGCCCAAGAGTGGGCAAAACGCGGCTCGGCAAGCGGGTTGGAGGCGGAATTCATCGCCGCTTCAGAGGCGGCGGAACAAGCGCGGGCGGCGGATGAGCAGGGGCGCATTGATCAACTGCGCCGGATGGAAGTGGGGGCAAGGCGCACCCGTCAGCGGTTGTTGATCACGACGGTGTTCGCGGCGGTGATCATTATGGCGGCGATCCTTGCCGCCTATCTTGGCTTTCAAGGGCAGCAATTAGCACGAGAGCAGGAGAATACGGCAAAGAAAGCCGTCGCTGCGGCACAAGACACCTCTACGGCGATTGCAGGGGTTGCCGCCACCGCTGAGGTGAAGCAAGCGACTGCCGAACAAAAGGTGAGGGATGCCGAGATAAAAGCGGCTGAGGTGGAGAAAAAGATCGCCGCCGCCGATGCCAACCTGACCCGCACAGAGGTGCTGCGCCTTGCTGCGCTCTCGGATACCGTTTTCGCACAGGGAGGGAATGCCGCCACCGCCGCATTGCTGGCGATCCGCTCGCTGAGGACGGGCAGCACGTCAGAGGGGGATTTAGCCCTTCAGCGGGCGCTGGCGAGTCTTTACACGGCGAAGGTCTTTGCCCGTACTCAGTCGCCTTTTTCGCCCATAGGGATTCTCGCTTTTTCGCCCGATGGTCAGTTTGCGCTCATTCAGGCGGATAGTGACCTGCAATTGTGGGCGGTGGAACAGGGCATTAAGATGGGGAGCTTTCCGCTGACGACAAGTACAAGTCCCCCTCAATTTTCTGCCGATGGGCAGTTCCTTGTCATGGGGATCAACGATAAAGTCATTTTCTATCGTGTGCAAACAGGGGAGGCAGTAAAGACCTTTGCCAACCCCACCCACTATACAACAAATGCCAGTTATAACTATGTTGTCCGCTATGCCGCACTCACCGCTGATGGCAAAACGCTCCTTACCTATAGCGAGGATAATGCGATTCGCCTTTGGGATGTGTCCGCCGAAAAAGAGCTTCCGGCGTGGTCACAGGCAGTTGATGGGTTAAGTGGGGTGCAGCTTTCCCCCGATGGACGGTATGTCCTGTTTATCTTGAGCAACGGAGATGGCATGGCGCTGCATGAATTAACCAGCGGGCGCTTGGTGCGCAGCTATAAACCACACAGAAATACGATTTACAGGGCAGTTTTTACCCCGGATGGACAGGGAATTCTCACTGCCAGTGCGGATAGTACAGCCCGTTTGACGGATGTCTATACAGGGGAGGTGATCCAAATTTTTGCGGGGCATAGCAATGATGTGTTGTACGCCGCCATCAGCGCTGATGGGCAGAATGTCCTCACGGGGGGGCTGGATAAGACGGTGCGCTTGTGGGAAACGGTTTCCGGCAAGGAAATCCGCCGTTTCACGGAACATCAAGCGCCGGTATATCGGGTTGCCTTTTCTCCTGATGGGCGCTACGCCCTCAGTGGGGATCAACAGGGGCAGGTGCGGTTATGGGCAACGGATAAATCGCAGACTGTTCGCCAATTCACGGCAGAGTCGCCCGTTTACAGCGTTGATTATTCCCCCGATGGGCGCTATGTGGCGGCAGGGATGGATGGGGGGGATGTCGTTATTTGGGACACTCGAACAGAATCCGTCGTGCGACGATGGAAGGCGGATGATGTCCACCTCAACGAGGTTCGTTTTTCCCCTGATGGGCGCTATCTGGTGACGCTGAACGCTGGCGCTAGAAATGTCATTTTATGGGATATTGCCACTGGAAAACGCCAACGCGACTATGGTCAATATCCCCGTGAAGGGTGGGACATTGCCTTTTCTCCCGATGGGCAGTACCTTGCCGTTGGCAATCTGGACGGCATCGCTTACCTCTACGACACAATGACAGGGGCGCTGCTGCGCACCTTTGCTGGACACTCCAAAAACGTTTATGGGGTGGCTCTTTCGCCCGATGGAACGTCCCTTGTTACCGTTAGTGCAGATGGCAGGATGATTCTGTGGGAGGTGGCAAGCGGGAAGCAACTGCGCATCTTTGAAGGAGACGGCGTAGAAATCCTCACAGTTGCCTTTTCTCCCGATGGACGGTACATCGTCACAGGGGGAGGTGGGGGTGGCAACCCCGCGCCGCGCTTGTGGGAGGTGGAAACGGGGAACACGATCCGCTTTTTTGGCGATGGCGTCGTCCGTGTCAACGTTACCCGCGTTACTTTTTCTACTGACGGGCGCTATGTTCTCGCCACCACCCGCGATCCCGACGACCCGACGCGGGGGTATATCTATGTGTGGGAGGTGGAGAGTGGGCGACTAATACGGCAACTGATTGGACACCGCGATTTTGTCAACAGCGCCCGTTTCTCCCCTGAGGGATTGCATATCGTCAGCGGCGGGCAAGATGGCACGATTCGCCTGTGGGATACGGCGGTGATGGGGATGGTGGACTATGCCTGTTCACGCTTGTTTGGCGATCTGACAAAGGAAGAACTGGTGACCTTTGGAATCAGCGACACCACCCCAAGCTGCCCAACCTTTGCCGCCATCACCGATATGACCGCTGCCCACCCAACGGCGACACCTCTTGCCCAACCATGGACGCCCGTCCCGACGGCGCTCATCCCTCAGACAACGCCCATCCTGCCGCTCCCCACATGGACGCCATTCACCCCGACAGCAACCTTCCTCCCGCCTGCAACGGTGACTGCCGCGCTGCCGCCCAATACACGCCTCCCCGTTACTGTCACGCGGGATGCCTCACCGCTGCCAACGGTGACGTTGGACATTCCGCCCGTCACGGCGACGCTGAACACGGCGATCCCTTCGCCAACGTTGACCCCAACGCCGCTGCCAACGAACACATCTGCTCCACTCCCACCGCTGCCAACGATCTTTTTCCCGCCGACGCCCACCTATGAGCCAACGCGGACACCGCGCCGGTAACTTGGTTGTGGTGAGGGTTTGGGGTCAGAACCCCTAACCCCCCGGTTACTGCGCCGCAGTCCCCTTTCCCCGTACACAGGGAAAGGGGAGAAAGTCCCTCTCTGTGTTAGGGGGTGGGGCAATCCTCGTAGGGCGCTCACGGGCGGCGATGGGCGCAAGGCATGGCGCCCTTACGAGAATGACACTCTCAACAGAGCCTAGACCACTCGGTGCTTGGGCAACTCGTTTAGGCTGACCTAATGGCGGACACGCCTTTCAACCCCGCACCCTTCATGGCGGGTCGTCTGTAGGGAAGCGTCATGTACGCTTCCCTCATTCCCGTTGGTAAAATTCAACAAATGGTCTGACTGACAAATATTGACATCTGTCATTTTATATATTATACTGCGTCCATCGACTGTTGACAGAGGGCATCATCATGACTCGCACGCTTGGTTCTGCCGGACTTGCTGTCTCGGCAATTGGTCTTGGTTGTATGGGCATGTCGGATTTGTATGGTCCAAGTGATGAGGCGGAGAGCGGCGCCACACTTCACGCGGCGCTTGAGGCGGGGATCACCTTGCTGGATACCGCCGACTTTTACGGGATGGGACACAACGAACGACTAATTGGTGAGGCACTGCGCAGCCATACTCGCCAACAGGTTGTGGTTAGCGTTAAGTTTGGTGTGTTACGCGCACCGAATGGCAGTGTCGGCGGGCTTGACGGGCGACCAGCCGCCGTCAAAAACTTCCTCGCCTACACCCTGCGGCGGCTTGGTACAGACTATGTGGACATATACCGTCCGGCACGGGTCGATCCCAATGTACCGATTGAGGACACCGTTGGGGCAATCGCGGATATGGTGAAGGCGGGGTATGTGCGGCACATCGGTCTTTCCGAAGCGGGAGTTGATACGCTGCGCCGCGCACAAGCCACCCATCCCATCGTTGATCTGCAAATTGAATATTCCCTGTTCTCACGCGGGATTGAGGCGGAGATTCTGCCAACCTGCCGTGAGCTTGGCATTGGGGTGACAGCTTACGGCGTCCTCTCGCGTGGGCTGCTGAGTGGGCATTGGTCGAAGGAACGGACGATGGCGGCACACGATTTCCGCAAGGCAAGTCCGCGCTTTGATGGGGAAAATCTGGATCATAATCTTGGGCTTGTGGACGCCCTGCGCGAGATTGCACAAGCAAAGGCGGTAACTGTTGCCCAGATCGCTATTGCGTGGGTATTAGCGCGTGGCGAGGATATAGTTCCGCTGGTGGGAGCGCGGCGGCGGGATCGTCTGACGGAAGCGTTGGGCGCACGGAATGTTTTTCTGACAGCGGACGATTTGGCGAAGATTGAGCGTGCTGTGCCGCTTGGCGCTGCCGCCGGGGAACGTTATAATGTGCATGGGATGGCGTCCCTCGACAGCGAGCGCGAACGGCGTGGCAGCGCCTGAACTATCCTTCATTTGGTGATGGATGAGCGAAGTCACCCATCCTATGTAAACAGCAGCACGGCGATGTGATGACCGAAACAGCACTCACCCCTGAACAGATTTTGGAAGCGGCAGAAGATGTCCTTCGTCGGTTTGGTCCCGCCAAAGCGACAGTCGTTGACGTTGCCCGCGTGTTGGGGGTGAGTCACGGGAGTGTTTACCGGCACTTTCCAAGCAAGGCAGCCTTGCGCGATGCCGTCACCGAACGCTGGTTGGCGCGTCTTTGCGCACCATTGGCAGCGGTGGTGGGGGAGAATACGCCCGCCCCAGAGCGGCTGCGGCGCTGGTTTGATCTCTTGATTCGCTCCAAACGAAGCCGTGCGCTAGACGATCCCGAACTGTTTGCCACCTACATTCAACTTGTCGCCGGCGCAAGAGATGTCGTCAAAGGGCATGTCGATACCCTTGTCAGCCAGATCGCCCAGATCATCGCCGAGGGGGTTAAACAAGGCGACTTTACAGTAAATGATCCTTTTGCCGCAGGGCAGGGGGTGTTCTATGCCACAGCACGCTTCCATGATCCTGTTCATGCCGCAGAGTGGGCTGATCTGAACATCGATGCGGCATTTGAGAGCGTCTGGACGCTTCTTATGAGAGGTCTCGGCGCAGGCAATCCGTGATGAGACTATGGAAGAAACGCCCACTAATAGTTCGTCAGGAAGGTAATTAGTGTAATTCCCGTAGGGGCGCAATGCCTTTTGCGCCCATCGCCGCCCGTGAGCGCCCGCTGCTTTAGCGGCGGGATCATGCGTTATCCCGCCTTTTCACTGTGTTTGTACTTAGGGTGTGTAAGCAGCCCCTCCCACGGTGGATTGAACGCCTCTTTGTCCTTCAGCGCGTCACCCAGACGCCTTCGCCTCTGAGCATCATAGCGAGAAGATCGGGAAAGGTTTTTCGTTCTAGGGGCTTGCCCAGAAAGCCATCGAATCCGGCTGAACGCGCCTCGTTCATATGGCTTACATGGGTGGTGTAAGCAATGATTGGCACGCCCTCAAAAAGAGGCAGTCCACGCAGGGAGGATAAGACTTGATAGCCGTTCATGGCGGGCATTTCAAGGTCTAAAAAAACGACATGAGGGCGGGTGATCGTTCCAATTTTTTCGCTGATCCAGTGGCTATCGGTAATGACATCAACCTCAACCTCCAGCGCATGGAGCAAGTAGCCAAGGACATTGACGCTTGCCTCATCGTCATCAATGATCAGAGCGCGGATCCCTTTAAAGTCAGTCATGGATGGATTCCCCCCAAGAGTTTGTTTTTGGCAGTCGCCTCATCAGCGGATTCATCTGCGAACTATCCGACGAAGGTCAAAATTTTCCATAGATAGCCTTTCCTAAGGCACATACCAAACGCTTTCCCCCCCTAGCAGACGCTGCAGCAAATCGCCAAAGACTTTCTGGCGGATCGGTTTGCCAATCAAGCCATCAAAGCCAGCCTCTTGTAGTTTTACCACATCATAGGACATCACATTTGCGGTCATAGCGATAATGGTCGCCTCTTGATAGCTTGGCTCTTTACGAAGGAGAGCAAGCACATCATACCCAGTGGGGGGGCCCATCTGAATATCAAGAAAAAAAACATTAGGGTGATAGGGCAGTTCACGTAACTGCTCGATCAGATTAACGGCGGTGCTAAAAATAGTGAACTTTTTGTAGCCTAGCCGGTTATGCAGCAGCATATGCATGACTTCTCGGCTTAGGGTGTCATCCTCCACATAGACAAAGCAAGGGTCTTCTATCACATTCATCATTCGCTGCCTCGTGTACTCGTGTAGATGTGTAATGGGTTACACCTCAATCGATTTCATGGATTTGCTATAGCTTTCTGCCTGACTAAGGGTAAGGATCGGCAAGCGCACATAAAAGGTTGTCCCCGCCCCCTCCACGCTTTCAAACCAAATGCGCCCTCCATGCATTTCTACAAAGTATTTGGAGATGGGCATCCCCAACCCCGTTCCTACTGTGCCTGTCAGATCGTGCTTGGCTTGCTTGAAGGATTCAAAGACTTTGTTCCAATCTTGTGGGGCAATGCCAATCCCCGTATCACGCACGCTCACCTCAATTTCTTGGGTAGCCTCATCAAAACTGGCGCGTAGGGTGATTGTCCCTGTTTTGGTGAATTTGATGGCATTAGAGAGCATGTTCAAAAACACTTGGCGCAAGCGACGAATCTCGCCAAAGCTGGAAGGTAAGCGCTCAAGCTGCACCTCAAAGACGATGGGTTTGTCTTTGATCAGCCCTTTTCCCATCGAAACCACCGCCGCCAACACCGCATTAAGATCAACCCGTTCGATAAATAAATCCATCATGCCCGCTTCGATCTTCGTCAGATCGAGGACATCGTTGATCAGGGTGAGCAAATGCTCTCCGCTGGCAAGGATATGGCGGAGGGCAGATTCTTGCTGTTCATCAATATCCCCAATTAAGCCATCCGCCATAAATTCGGTGAAATTCAAAATGACGTTCAATGGGGTGCGCAGTTCATGAGACATGTTTGCCAAGAAAAGGGTTTTTGTTTTGTTTGCCTCTTCCGCTTCTTGGCGTGCTTGGTGGGCATCTTCATAGAGTTGGGCGTTGCGAACAGCGACGCCTATCTGGGTGGCAATGGTCTGGAGGAGCGCCACGTCCTCTGGATCAAAGGCATTCGGACGATCACTTTGAATATCCATCACCCCGATGATCTTCTGACCGATGCGCAGGGGTAAGGCAATTTCCGAGTTTGTGTCGGGGATAGCGGCAAGCGCCCAATATTCTGGATCGCTGTTTACATCTTGGGCAAGGTAGGGCAGCCCTGTGCGGTAGACGCGAATAATAATGCTTTTAGGGGCATCGAGGGGGATTTGATAATCTGGAAGCAGTTGGGCTTTTTGGTGGCGTCCCACCGTTGCATACGCCGTCATCACCTGAGATTCTTCGGAGGGTAGCCAAATGCTGACATAATAATAATCGAATTGAACCTGAATCGAACTGACGACCTCAGTGAGCAACTCGTCTAGGGTCAAGATTGAGGTGATTTGCTGCCCCACCTGATTGCTGATTTCCAGCCGCGCCCGTTGTTTTTTCAATTCCTCTAACTGGCGCTGTGTTTCCGCCAAGAGCCAATGATTATCAAGGGCTGTCGTTGTTTTATCTGCCAAGACGGTGAAGAAAGAGAGTTCTTCCCGCGTAAAGGGGCGTTCCGCCAGACGCGCCACATAAATCATCCCAAGCAGGCGATCATCTTGACCGATAGGAATGTACAAGGCGTTGTGAATCGGGTAATTGATCTTGAGAGGCGGAGCAAGCGCTTTGGAATGGAGGTGGCTTGACCAGATGACGACACGTCCAGCGCGAAGATCAGCTAAGGGATCATTGTTTTGGGTTGGTAAGACGATAGGGGCAGCCCGATTGAGGCGAACCCCACGAGAGACCTTTGGTTCTAGGGCATCCTGATCAGGGGAATACAGAAATAAGATAGCCAAATCGGTGCTAAGCAGGCGGGTAGCTTTATCAACAACCGCCTCACCGATTGGCTCTATGCCCAATAACCGTGTGGGCATGGAGGCGATTTCGTACAAAATGGAGAATTCGGTAATACGATCCTGATCGCTCATGAGTTCGATCCTCATAACGGCGTAATACGCCCGATATTCAGGCACTCGGGACGTTAACCATCGATGAATGACTCACTGACCTTACGCACGGACCCTCACCCCTAGCCCCCTCTCCCGCTACGCGGGAGAGGGAAGATGCACTTTTTTGAGGGGGCTTCCCCCTCAAGCTGCCCCTTTCGATGAATACGGGGTGAACAAACCCAACGGCGTAAGGTGAGTAAAGTGAATTACTCAGCCGCCAGCGCACAGATAACAATCGTTTTGTTATGGTAAGCGGCTAAGTTAACGCCTACCGGATTGGCAATTTCACCATAGGTATACATGCCCAGTAATGGGGTTTTTGTGCCGACAACCTGCCGAATCAGGGCGATCTCAGCGTCCACTTTATCGCCGAGGATGGGCAAACGGGAGACGCAATCGAAGATAAGGATCGCCCCCGCCGGGTTCCCGTTCAGGGCAAGCATGGCTTCTTCAGCCGCCTGTTTTGCGCCAACCATCAAGGAGTCGGGATCGCCCTGCATAAAGCGCACTACTGCATTTTCAGGGATGTGTCCCACACATTCAATCGCCCCATCAGGGCGCACCTGAACCACCTCACGAATCAGGTATTCGCCGCTCATTTGCGGCAGCCCAATGGGATGTGTGCGGGTAAAAGCATAGAATGTGGCGGGGCTGAGATCCGGCGCATCGGAGGCAAAGAGTTCTTGAAAGACTTCAAAGGCGGGACGACCATTGAGTTTCACAATGAACTGCCCCTCCGATTGGGTGACAACCAAGGCGCCACCCACCGGATTCCAGCCATGCCGCACGCCAATCCCAATCGGGCTTTTGGAACACAGCAAGGCGGCAACAATCGCCTGTGAGTAGGTCTGGTTATTAAAAAATTGGCGTGCCGGGGCGTGGTCGTTCGCACCGCCGCCGATGAGTGGGCAAATTGGACCGAGGGTGTCGGTCATGCCGGCGACAATATCCAGCAGTTTTCTATCCGCGCTGTCGGAAAGCACCATCAGCGCTTTGTGGTCTGCTGCATGGGCAGCCATCAGGTCGTTTTCCAGCGACTCGGCAACCTGTTCAGCGACGAGACGAATCGTTTGTTCCGCCATCTCTCCGACGGCAGTCGTAATCCTGATCTTGTCGCTTCGGATCGCCATAAGCGCTACGCTTTTCATTTGGGAGCCTTTGGCGGTGAGGTTTCCCCCCCCGCAGCAGCCAATTAGGGGGATACCCTTACTGATTGAGCGCACCCCACGTAATACCGCCGCTTGATCGTAGTTCTCGCTGGTAAACAGAAGAATAAAATCAGCCCGCTGATCATCCAATTTGGTGAGGGCTTGCTTCATCGCTGACCGACCAGCCAGATAAGGGTTTTGACGCCGACTTAGCCCTATGACAGCAGTGGTGGACATCTTCTACCTTCCTATTAATAATCTTTTTGGCTACTCTCTCTAATTGGGCAGTATAGCATTGAATGCCGTCTAAAAATGTAAAAATGGCAGTTGATTACAGGATTGTGATGAATACCAAGCGTGGCTCTACAGAGTGGGGAAGGGGCGAGAAAGGACATCGAGACAGCACGTCACTGTGAGGCAGAGGGTAAGGTGCAGACCCCCAATCTGTGGGCGTTTTTGGGGATTGATCTCCCATCGGGGGTGAAACACAGGTACAATGAACTACGTACAGCATCCTGTGACCCAAAGGCAATTTTTTTCACCGTCAGGATCGTTCATGCGTACTGTTGGACGTGGGCAAGCAATTTGGTTGGCGCTGATTGGCGTCTTGGTGTTGGTCGTCTCGTTGGCAAGCGTCGCCGGCGTTGCCAGTGTGCCACCGACAGTGGCACTTATGCTCGTCTTGGCATACCTTGCCGGAACATTCGTCACGCTGCGCGGGATTGATCTTAGCGCTGTAGGGCAGCAGGTTGGGCAGCGCGTGCGCGATCAGGCGCAAACCGCCCGCATGACGGGCGCGGCGCGGCGTGCCTCTCAAAAGGCGCGGGCGCGTTCGCCTTATACCAGCGACACGGCGCACGTTCTTGCCGATATTGGCTTGCTGGTGAACACCCGCCGCAAGGATAGCACATGGAATCGGCGCGTGGGGGAATCGGCGTCCTATGATGATGGGGCAATTCAGCCCTATATCAAACTGCGCATTGAGCCAGAGATCGCCGGACAAACGGCGCTGATTGAATTTGAGTTTTATGATCGCTCTGGCAACCTTCAATTTTCCCACCGGATGCAAGAATACCTCCGTGATGGGGAAAACCTGATCTTGTGTGAGCGCCAACTGCCCTTGCGCGATAACAGCGAACGCGGGCGGGCGGGACTTTGGGATTTACGTGTGCGGGTGAACAGCGAACTGGTTGGGATTCACGAATTCAGCATGTCCACCTCGGCGGCGGAACGGGGCGAAGCGCTTCCCTCGCGGGAGGAGTCGCGCAGCGCCCCCCATGAAGATCGTGGGCGGCACGTGTTGGCGGTAGATGAGGATGATCCCGTCAGCCTTGAGGATTTGCTCCGCGAACAGGCACGCCGCAGCCAAGCAAGCGAGAATTAATGCCATGTCACAAGTGACCATTCAGCGCTTGGTGCGCGGTGGACTCATGGGGGCGGGCGTCTTGATGGTGGGGCTTGCCGTAATCGCTGTGATACAGGGTGAGATAGACCCCCCTGCGTTGATCTTCATCGGGATTTGGGTGGCATGGGTCGTCTATATGGTGCTGCGCTCTGATCTGCTGACGAAACGCCCGCCGGAACACACGGCGGATGACGAAACGGCTGAGAATGGCTGAGTGAAGGAACTGGATCATGTCGAACTCGCGTGGCAGACGATCACGTAACAACGACCATGGCGGGTGGTGGTGGTTTTGGGGTGTCTTTATTTTTTTGACCGTCGCTTCCAAAGGACGCATCTTTGGCAGCAGTTCAGCAACCGTTGTTTTCTTTGGTATTTTGGTCGTGATGAGTTTGATCCATTTTGCCAGTACATTCGCTAACGGGGGCGGAAGGCAAAATGGCAACTCGGTATCGGCTCGTCTTGCCCGTGACATCCAACGCCGCGCCGAAGAGGAAGCAGACCGCCAGCGGTTCACCGCCCAAGCCCGCCGACAGATGAACACAGAGTACGATCCGACAGACCTTGAGCGCGAAAAAATGACCCCCGCCGAGGTTGGTAAGCGTGCCATGCGCCGCGCCGGAAACCGCCCCGACACATGGGAGTTGACCCTTGATGATATTGGCTTGCTTGCCTATCACGGGGACACCACGCCCGATCTGGTGCGCCTTGCCCCAGTCCCTACGGATGCGCAGCAGATTCGCCCCTTTTTGGTGATCTCGCTGCCCTACCAACGCGGGCGGGGAACGATCACCTTCGCCATCCACGACGAAGCGGGCGAGGAACGCTACACCTACAAGCAGCTTTATGAATTGAAACAGGGACAAAATTTCGTCACCACCAAAACATGGCTGCCGCTGCCCACGAATCGCAGTGGGGGGCGTTGGTCGGTGCGGGTGAGCATTGGCGAAACGGTATTCGCCGTCCATGAATTCATCGTTCGTCCCGCCTATGATGGGCAGATCAAGGAATTTATCAAGGAAGACGGCGAGATTGATCCCTGGCTGACCCATGCCGTTGAGCGCGAACGGTTGAATGGCGGCATGAGCCTTGACGAACTGCTGATGACGAATACCAATGATGCAGAAGAAGAAACGACTGCCTCTGCCCTTCATTAATTCTGACGATCTAGAACGAGACAACCGACGACAGCACAGGAGATGAACCCAATGACCGTTTGGTGGGGGACACGAGAGAACGTATCGGCGCGGCTGCGCCTAGAAGTAGAGGCGATGCGTGCCGCCTTTGCCGACACCTTCCGCCTTGTTGTCAAGCCCGGGCAAAACTTGTATTGGCTTGGCACGGTGGAGATCAACCTGAAAAACATCCCACAGCGGGAACACGCCCTGAAAATTCTCTATCCGGCAAGCTACCCAGACCGTCCGCCAGAAGCCTATGTGGTGAAACCGCAGATTTACAGCGAGAAGCACCAGTTTGAAGATGGGCAGCTTTGCCTCTTTAACCCAAAAGATGGCGAAACCTATGGGTGGAATCCCTCGCGCTCTACAGCAGTGACGGTAGCCGCGTGGGGCGTCCAATGGCTGTACGCCTATTATACATGGCGGGCAATTGGGACGTGGCCCGGCATTGAAGAACGGGTGAAGTGACGCGCCATGTTTCGGAGTTTATTCGGCGTGAATCCAGATCGCCTTCCTCGCGTCAGTGTTGCTCAGCGGGTGATTGATAAGATCGTCGCCAATGCGTTGATCTATGACACAGAGACGGGTGAAGTCCTTTTTGGGTTCACCCTCCCTAGCGCCGAGCGCGCCGAGCCAGATATGATCGTCCTTGACACCATTCCCCCTGACGACAGCGCGATCCGTTTGGGAGCGATGTTTGAACAGGGCGACGAATGGCAAAATGCGATCTTCAATTGGTATGAGGACAACTGGCGGCTGTGCCTTCAACGGGGTCTAGACGCTGCCGGAAAGCCGATCCAGCCGACGCTGCGCACCTCCCTAACCCATCTGGGAAATTGGCATAAACACCCCGGCACCTACACAATTCCCTCTGAGGGGGATTTGGCAACGGCGCTCGATGATCTTGCCGATCCAGAGATGGGAGCGCCGCAGCTGCTGGTGTTTTTGGCGACGGTTTGGGAAAAACTGCCCGAAATGCCGCCGCTTGAGGAACTGCTTGGAGAGGACGACACGAATGAGGAAGAAGAACCTTCCCCAACGCTTTTGAATCGCCTCTCCTCTCGCCTTCACACGCTTCGGGAGCGCTTTGCCAACGATTATGATGATGAGTTTGACGCGCACGGCGAGCCAGAGGCGGGCGATTGGCTGATCATTCCGATCAATGACACACGGTGGGTGCGCATTGATTTTTGGTATATCAGCCGCACTATCCGCCGCTTTGTGCGGGTACATCCGCTTGTGCTGCCCAATGAATCGCTGCCTGTCTTAAACAGCATTGGCTGGCACTTGGCAAACCCAGAACGGGTGCGCCTTGAGCGGGATACCCTTCGGGCGCAAAAATTTACCCCAGATTTCAAGCAGTATGATACGGATGGTGTCCCGCCCCTTGAAATTTGCAGTTGGGTGTGGCGTCCGCCTAGTCCGTACATCCTGTTTTTGGTGACGGATGCCGATTATCCGGCACGCCGTCCGCTGGTGCGGATCACCCCCGTCGCCTTGTTAAAAGCGTTAGCCAATGAACCGGAATTATTCCGCAAATTGTGGGAGGCATCAAAGCCCGTCCCCGCCTCTGCCTATCCAACATGGGCATGGACACCCGAACGCACCCTTGCCGATTTAGCAGCAGCAGTGGAAGCAAACCTCCTAGAAGGAAAGATGGCATGACGGCACGAGCAGATTGGGATCGTGTGGAGCGGCTTTTGGGAAAGGAATCCCTTGCCCAATTGGCACAGAAAAAAGTGGCGGTGGTTGGGTTGGGATCGGGGGGCGGGTTTGTTGCCCTTGCCTTAGCAATGAGCGGCGTTGGCGGGTTTGTTCTCATCGATGACGACACGGTAGAGGCGACGAACATCGTCCGCCATGTTGCCGATATGCGCGATGTAGGGCGTCCGAAGGTCGAGGCAGTGGCAGATTTGATCCACGCCCGCAACCCCGCCGCCCATGTGGAGGCGATCAGCGGGCGTTTGGAACAGCACGCGGCGAAACTTGCCGAAGTGGACTTGGTGATCGTCGGTGTGGACGGGGAATTGGTGAAGTATGAGATCAATTCCCTGTGCCGCCAATATGGAAAAACCGCCCTTTATGCCGGCGTTTATGAGCGGGGCGAAGGCGGCGATGTGACGATCATTCAGCCGAACAGTGGTCCCTGCTATGCGTGTTGGGCGCGGCAGCTTCGTGAGGATATTGCCGAGGCAACCGCCCGCGAGACGACGAACGCCCCCGCTGAAGACCTCGATTACGGGATGATCAGTGACGAAGGGACGATTGAAGCCGAACCCGGACTGTATCTTCACGTCGTCCGTGTAGCAAGCGCCCAAGCAGATATGGCGCTGAACACCCTCTTAGCCGGACAGCCGCAGCACCGCCCTTATCCGGCGAATACGGTGATCCTTGCCAATGTTGCTATGGAGATCATGGATGGGGTGACTCTTGCCCCTTACAGCGCCCAGTGGGTGAACATCCCCCGCGATCCATCGTGTTTGGTCTGTGGGACGCCAGCACTCACAGCCCTTTCACTGGATGCGGTGGCGGGCAGTTTGATCGGCGACGAGGAAGACGAAAACGAGGAAGGAACAATGGCGGCGGGCGTCTCTTGACACCCTCCGCCCAAACCTACCGAGCAGTCCGTCAGAAAGATTTCTAAAAGAACCCCTTTTCCCGCTTGCCGGGAAAGGGGGTGAACAGCCTCTCTCCGTTTATAGGGATGGACAAGGGGTGCGGTTGTGAAATGACTTATACCTTCTTGGTGGTCTACTCGTGACGATGTGCCGCACATGTTCGAGTCACGGACGGAAAATCCAGGCTTGGGTGGTTGCCTCAATATTGTAATCGTAGCCGCCCACAATCAGCACCGTCCCATTTCCCAACACCGTTGCCGTGCCATAGAACCGATCTGTATCGAACGATCCGTTCAACAGTTCAAAGGCGCCTGTTTGCGGGTTATAAAGTTCCAGATTTCGCGCCCCGTAAGAAATGAGCGGCTGCCCATTGGGGAGAATGACCACGGCATCAGCATTCCGAAAGCGCGTTGACCACATGCTTCCCGCCGGAATGAACACGCCTGTTTTCACATCATAGATTTCAGCGCTGGCATAAACGCCATTCCAATCCCGTTCATCGGCGCCGCCCGTGATCAGGACATTGCCATCGGGCAGCAGCGCCGCCGCGTGCTTTTGCCGCGCAACGGACATTGACCCTGTAACCGTGAAGCGGTTCGTTGCCGGGTCGTAAATTTCGGCGGTGGCGAAGATTTGGTTGTTGCCCCGCGCCCGCACCTGCCCACCGACAATCAACACGCGCCCATCTTGGAGCAGCGTCGCCGTGTGGTTATAGCGAGAGATGGTCATCATCCCAATGTTCGTGAAGGTGAAGGTGGCGGGGTCGAAGATTTCCGCGCTTTGCAGAATACCCGTCCCGTAGCCACCCGTGATCAACACGCGACCATCCTTGAGAACAGTTGCCGTGAACCCCGAACGGATGGTGGTCATGTCCCCAATGTAGGTAAATTCTTTTGTGATGGGGTCATAGACTTCGGCAGTGGACATCCGCCCCCGACGATTCACCCCACCAATGATGAGGACAAGCCCATTTCTCAAAAGCGCCGCCCCGTGACAGGCACGCGGACGATTCAACTCGCCAACAGGCGTAAACGCCCCCGTGGTTGGGTTGTAAATATCGGCATCGCTGTTGATGCGCCCATCGCCGGGAATGCCCCCCGCCACCAACACCGTACCATCTTGAAGAAGGGTTGCCGTGTGGCAGGCGCGGGCGCGGGTCATTGCCCCCGTTGGGTTCAACGATCCGCTGGCTTGCGCCGAGATCGGGGGCAGAACAGGGAACAAGAAACACAGAATGACTATGATTGCAATACGCCGTCGCATAAGACCTTCCAAAATCCCTCAGGGGATAGAGAATACATGGTGACTATTGATTAGAACTACTTTACCGTTATTCTCATCATTTATGAGTCACGGTCTGATCACAAGACCATAGTGTATGTCTTTAGATCACGCTACAAGTCTTTTAGAAGTTCCCTTCAAGGGCAGAGCGTAAAGCAGGAAGTCCCTCCCCTCAACCCCCGACAAGGATCGAGGCGATCACCGCCGGATCAGCGCTGCCACCGCTGATGATCGCCACCGTTTGGGCGGCGGGGGGGAGTTCCGCTTGATGGCAGCGCCACGCCGCATAGGTCAAGGCGCCGGATGGTTCGACCCACAGATGGTTGTTTAGGATGAGTTCCCGCGTGCTGGCTCTAATCTCGGTTTCGGTGACGGTGATCACCTCGTCTACATAGGCTTGCATATGGCGAAAGGTGAGATCGCTCAGAGTGAGCGTGCGAACGCCATCAGCAATGGTGCGCCATGCTTCGGCGGGGGTAATCGCCCGCAGCGCCCCACCGCGGAAGGATTGCTGCGCATCGTTGGCAAGCGCTGGCTCAACGCCAATGAGTTTCACGGCGGGATTCAGATGTTTCAGCGTAGCCGCTACCCCGCTGATCAAGCCGCCGCCGCCAATAGGCACAAGAACGAGATTGACCGTTGGTAAATCAGCATAAATTTCCGCGCCAATCGTCCCCTGTCCGGCAATGACAAGGGGATCATCAAAGGGGGGGACGAGCGTCCATGCCTGCCCCGCCATGAGTTCCGCCGCCACCGCCTCGCGGCTTTCGGTGGCGGGGTCATAGAGGACAACCTGCGCCCCATAGCCGCGTGTCGCCTCAATCTTCACCGCCGGAGCGTTGTTGGGCATGACAATGACGGCGGGAATCCCGCAGGCTTTGGCGGCAAAGGCAACACCTTGCGCATGGTTTCCGCTGGAATAGGCAATCACCCCCCGCGCCCGCACGTCCGAATCGAGGCTGAGGATTTTGTGTGATGCCCCGCGAATTTTGAACGAGCCAATCGGCTGCAAATTTTCCGGTTTCAACCAGAGTTGAGTGCCGTCTGCGGTGGCATGAAAGGCGGGAAGCAGCGGGGTATGGAAAGCAACCCCGCGCAGCGTTTGTTGGGCGCGTTGAATATCGGCTAAGGTGACAAGCGGTATGGTCATTGGGCGTAGTGTGCCGTGCAAGTTTCCGTTAAGAAAGATTATATCTCGCTCGCAGCGTCACCTACCCGTTGATCAGCCGTTGGGCAGCGTGAGCGGGGAACGATGGTATGATGAATCCATCGGCGGCTGGATGGGGATCAATGATGGGCAACGGGCTAAGACGGGCGGGGCGGTGGTTTCGGGCGCGGCGGCGTTGGCAGCAGGTCGGAATCGTCTTGCTCACCCTGTTTCTGATCGCTGGCGGCGGACTTTATCTGTGGATTTTCAGCGACCTCCCTTCCTTAGATCGCCTTGAAGCGGGTTTGGCACTTCCCACCACACGCATCTATGACCGCAAAGGGCGCTTGCTCTACGAGGTCATTGACCCGCAGGGCGGGCGACATGCGCCCATCCCTCTCAGTGAGATGCCTCAAGCGCTGATTCAGGCAACGATTGCTACTGAGGATCGCAATTTTTATGCAACACGCGGTATTGACCTTGAGGGCATGATCCGCGCCTTGTGGATCAACATACAAGGTGGGGAAATCCGTGCGGGGGGAAGCACGATCACCCAACAGGTTGTCCGCAACCTCTTGCTTGACCCCAACCAGCGGGCGGAACGCACCTTGCGCCGCAAACTCCGTGAGATGGCACTAGCGGTGCAGCTTTCGGGGCGCTACAGCCATGATGAGATTCTCGCGCTTTATTTGAACCAGACCTACTATGGCAACCTTGCCTACGGCGTGGAGGCGGCGGCGCGTGCCTACTTTGACAAAGATGCCCGCGAGTTGACCCTTGCTGAAGCAGCGATGTTGGCAGGCTTGCCGCAATCGCCGGCCATTTATGATCCACTGACAAACCCCACCGGCGGGAAAGATCGTCAGCGCGTCGTCCTTGACCTCATGGTGAACGCGGGCTATCTGACAAAAGCCGCCGCAGACGAGGCATTCAAGCAGCCTCTTCAATACGGCTCTGGGCAGTTCCCGATCAACGCGCCGCACTTTGTCCAAGAGGTGTGGAAGGTGGTGGCGGCAAACTTTGGCGAATACCTCTACGAAGGCGGGCTGGAGGTGATCACCACCCTTGATCTGGATTACCAACGCCTTGCCGAAGAAACCGCCCGCCGCCATCTGGGCTTTCTGAACACCTCAACGGCAACCAAACCCGCCAACAATGCGACTGGGGCAGCCATCGTCGCTATCGACCCACGCACAGGGCAAGTGCTGACGATGGTGGGCAGCCCCGATTATTTCAACGAGGATAACAGTGGGGCGGTGAACATGGCGGTTGCCCCCCGCCAGCCGGGATCAACGCTAAAACCGTTCACCTATGCGCTCGCCTTTGATCCCGACAAGCCCAACGCTTGGACGCCCGCCACGATGGTTCTCGATATTTCAACACCCTTTGTCACGAATAAATTGGAGAGCTACACGCCAAGCAATTATGGCTTGGTGGAACGGGGTCCTGTCCTCGTTCGGGAGGCGTTGGCGTCTTCCTATAACATTCCGGCGGTGGTCGCTCTGGACGCTGTAGGGATTGAGCCGTTCATCCGGCTGCTGAACCGCTTGGGCATTACAACGCTAAACAATCTCGAAAAAATTGGCTTGTCGATCACACTAGGCGGCGGGGATGTCCGCTTGATTGACCTGACTGCCGCCTATGCCGCCCTTGCCAACAGCGGGCGTCCGGTGGAGTGGTCGCTGCTGCTCAGTGTGAAAGATCGTGCCGGCAACACCCTCTATGAATGGACGCCGCGCCCCCCGCAGCCCTATGTGATTGATCCGAAGGTGGCATGGCTGATCACCGACATTTTGAGCGATAACGAAGCGCGGATGCCCTCTTTTGGCGATCACAGTCCGCTGCAAATTGACCGACCAGCGGCGGTGAAAACAGGGACGACGACGGATTATCGCGATAATTGGACGGTGGGCTACACGCCACAGATCGTCGTTGGGGTGTGGGTGGGCAACCCCGACAACACGCCGATGTACCGCGTCTCCGGCGTGACGGGGGCGGGTCCGATTTGGAACGATTTCATCCGTGCGGTGCTAAACGATCAGCCGAAGGTATCCTTTGAACGCCCGCCGGGGATCGTCCAAGCCGAAGTATGCACCGCCTCCGGTCTACTGCCAACGGCATCCTGTCCGCGCAAGCGCCTTGAATGGTTTATTTTGGGGACAATCCCGACGGCATATGACACGATCTGGCAAACCTTCACCATAGATACCCGCAGCGGACTGCTTGCCGATGAGACGACCCCGCCCTTTTACAAGCGCGATCAGGTCTTTATGGTGCTGCCCCAAGAGGCGCGGGCGTGGGGGATTCGGAACGCTATTCAACCGCCGCCCGTCGCCCTAGAGAGCGTGGCTTACCAAACTCAGGGGGATACTCTTCGCCTGCTCACGCCCGATCCCTATACGATTTTCCAGATCAGCCCGCTGATCCCCTTTGAGACGCAGCGTGTGCGCTTTTCGGTGGTTGTGCCGCCGGAAACCATCCGTGTGGAATACTGGCTTAACGGACGGCTGTTCCAAACAACAAACGCCGCCCCCTGGTGGGCATGGTGGGCGCTTGTGCCGGGGGGCTATGATCTTCAGGCGCGGGCAACGCTGCGCGATGGGTCAACGATCATGAGCGGGGTGAACGTTTTCCGGGTGGAAGGCTACGTCCCGCCCGATGAACGCCCCGCCAGCGGCAACGCCGGACAGTGAGCGGGTAAGGGCGGTGTGGGGCTTAAGTGTCCCGCCGCCGCTCCATGAACCAGCGCTGTGCCTCTAGGGGGGCTTCCCCCGCCCCTGGAAGGATGGGAAGGTACGTGCCGTCGGGAAGTAAGCGACGCGATTTCACATTATCGCGCAGTTCTATGGCGATGATCTCGTCCATGATCTGGCGCTTCAAATCGGCGGACTCCACCGGAAAAATGACTTCCACGCGGCGATTTAAGTTACGCTGCATCAGATCGGCACTTCCCAAATAGACTTCTTCCTCACCCCCGTTGTGGAAGTAGTACACCCGCCCGTGTTCAAGATAGCGCCCCAAAAGGCAGCGAACGCGGATGTTCTCGCTGATTCCCGGCACCCCCGGACGCAAACAGCAAATGCCGCGCACCAGAAGGTCAATCTGGACACCCGCTTGGGAGGCTTCGTAAAGAAGGGCGATCATGCCCGGATCGACCAGGGAATTCATTTTGAGGATCATCTGCCCTTTACGTCCGGCGCGTGCATGGGCAATTTCCCGCTGAATTTTTTCCGTAAAGACGGCACGTAAAAATTCGGGAGCAACCCACAGTTTGTTATAGCGAATGTCACTGGCATACCCCGTCAGGCGGTTGAACAACTGCGAGGCATCGGCGCCAATGACCGGATCGCAGGTGAACAGGGCTAAATCGGTATACAGCCGCGCCGTTGTCGCGTTGTAATTGCCCGTAGAAAGGTGAACATAGCGGCGCACCCCATCTGTCTCGCGGCGGACAACAAGAGTCACCTTTGCGTGCGTTTTCAAGCCAACCAAGCCATAGACAATATGAACGCCCGCCGCCTCCAAGCGCCGCGCCCAACCGATGTTGTTTTCTTCGTCAAAGCGTGCCTTAAGCTCAACCAGCACGGCGACTTGTTTCAGGTTTTCTTGGGCGTCCAGAAGCGCCTCTACCAATGGGGAGTTGCGTCCCACGCGGTAAAGCGTCGTCTTGATCGCCAATACGTTGGGGTCTTCCGCCGCCTGTTGAAAAAATTCAATCGTTGGCAGGAAACTATCAAAGGGGTGATGGAGCAAAATATCGCCGCCCCGGATTGCCGCGAAAATATCAACCCCGACGGGCAGACGCGAAGGACGCTGTGGCGCGTAGGGCGAGAACTTTAGCGCGGGCAGGTCTAGGTTGCACAGATCGGCTATGTCTTTGATGCCCAATGGAGTACGTAGGACGTACATATCGGCGGGGGTGACTTCAAGGTTTTCCAACAGCAGCGTCCGCACGCGCTCTGGCATATTCTCGGCAACATCGAGGCGGACGACGGGACCAAAGCGGCGCTGACGAACAATATCTTCAATCGTCTCTAAGAGGTCGCTGGCTTCTTCTTCAGCAATTTCAAGATCATTGTTGCGCGTCACGCGGAAGGCGCTGGCATGAATCACCGTCATGCCGGGGAAAAGCAAGTCGAGGTTAGCGGCAATGAGGTCTTCTAACCAAAGAAAGCGCTGCTCACCGCTTGGATCGATCTCGCCCTTGCCATAGGTTTGGTAGCATTGCTGAAGGGAGACAATCCGCGAGACAAGGGTTGGTACTTTGACACGGGCAAACTGCTCACGCCCATACTGATCATGAAGAACAATTGCCAAATTTAGGCTGAGGTTGGAAATATGGGGAAACGGGCGTCCGGGATCGACGGCAAGGGGGGTGAGGACGGGGAACAATTCCGTTTCGTAATAGCGCCGCAAAATATAGCGATCCGCCTCATCGAGATCGGTATAGCGGACGATGCGCACGCCGTGTTCCGCCAATTTGGGAAGTAAATCCTCATGAAGCATCGCCCGCTGTTCGTGGAGCATGGGCATGAGGCGTTCGCGGATAGCGTCCAACTGTTGGCTAGGGGTCATGCCGTCGGGCGTGGGGTCGCTGATTCCGGCGTCAACTTGATCCTTCAACCCAGAGACGCGCACCATAAAAAATTCATCAAGGTTGTTGCTGAAGATGGTCAGGAAGCGCAGCCGCTCCAAAAGGGGGAGTTCGGGGCGGGCTGCCTCTAGCAGGCAGCGGCGGTTGAACTCCAGCCAACTCAATTCGCGGTTGATGTATAATGCCGTGCTGGGCTGAGAGAGAATCGGTTGTGGGTTGCTGTCGGTCATGGCGAGAACTACCTTGATGAAGCGAAGGCTTAAATGCCATTATAGCGAAGGTAAGCGTATCTTCTTTTGTCTATTCTTAATAATCGCTCTTTTGGGGAGGGTGGCTGCCGCCTATGCCCAAGATGATATGCCGTTTTTAGCCTATGGCGAAAGCGTTGAAAACACCCTTCCAGAAGGCGGCGAACGCTCTTACCGTCTGAGCGCCGGGCAAGGTGAACGACTCACCCTCACGCTTACCCCGCTGGACTCGGATGTGCGTGCCTACCTGATCCTGACCGACGGCGAACGGCGCGATCTCTTGACGATGGCTGCCGGAAACGCTGGAGAGGGAGACAAAACGCGCCTGACCTTTGTTGCCCCGCTCTCAGCGGTCTATGTCGTCACTGTGACGAACACCCCGGGCGGCATGGCAGGGCGCTTTCGGCTGACGCTCACCCTCGATAACCCGCCCGCCGCACCGCTCAGCGCAATGGAGACGCCCATCGTCGCTCCCCTTCGCCCGGAAACACATGGGATGCTGAACGAAGGGGTTGGCTTTGCCCTGTATGCCATTCGCGCTCGGCGGGGTGACCCGCTGCGGGTGGAACTCAGCACCGATCCCGCCTTGAGCGCATCCTTGACGCTCTATAGCGGTGATTTGCGAACCCAACTGGGGACGGGTAACACCGATACCCCGCTGACTGTGGCGCTGCCCGCTGAGGGGGTTTATTTTCTGATTGTGACCCGACGCGAGGGGGCAGGAACGTTCGCACTGCGCGGGGATTTCCCCGCTGAACGGGAAGGAATCCCCCTTTCGCCAGACGCCGCACCCTCGCTTGTTCCGGGGACGACACAGGGTGGGGTGATTGATCTCGATTTTGCAGGCATCTACCGCTTCATCGGGGCGAAAGAGACCGCGATCCGTATTGATGTACTGCACAGCGACGATTTAGAGGTGATCGCCCTTCTCACTGATTCAACGTTTGCCCAGATTGGGGTAGGCGTTGGCGGCATTGGGCGGCTGATCCTTCCCGCCGATGGGGAATACATCTTGGTTGTGGCACGGCGAGGCGGCATGGCGGGAGCGGGCAGCGGTGCGTACAGTGTGATCCTCGGCAGCGCTCCGCCCGAAAAGCCGCCGATCCCCCTCCCCATTGGGGAGACGCTCAGCGGAACAATTCATGCCGAGGCAGTGACGGTGACCTATGTGATCAGTGGGCGGGTTGGGGAGAGCCTCGTCATTCATATGGATGCGGCGGCGGGATCAGCCCTTGATCCCGCCCTCATCTTGCTTGCCCCCGATGGGCGACGCTTGGCACAGAACGATGATCGTGCCTCTGGGCTGGTTCAGGCGACAATCCCCTATACCTTTACCAAAGAGGGGCGTTACACGGTGATCGCCACGCGCAGCGGCGGGGAAAGCGGAACGACCAGCGGCGACTACACCCTGCGCGTCGAACGGCGGGCGGTTGCCGCAACGCTCACCCCTCACGGGGAGCTTGCCAGCGAAACGCCCTCAGCGGCGCAGACAGCAGTTCCAGCAATCACCTCCATTGCCTATGGCGCGAGCGCGCAAGGGACGCTGAGCAGCGCCGAACCGTTACGCTATTATGTCTTTCGCGGCGCGGCGGGGGATGTGATCACGATCCGCATGGGGCGGGGCGGAGGTGGTGGGCTTGACCCCTTACTCTATCTCTATGCCTATGCGCCCGACACCGCCCCAACGCTGATCGCCGCCAATGACAACCGCCCCGATGCACCGGACGGGGCGGCGGGGATCGAACAGATCACTTTGCCCGCACAAGGTGACTACCTGATTGTTGCCACCCGTGCGGGAGAAACAGTGGGTGACTTTATTTTGACGCTGCGGCGGGAAAAGTAGGGTGTGGGACAAGCGAGTAAAGAAGGGCTACACAACGCAATGACAACACTCAGCCGCCGCCAGTTGAATCGAGCAACGCTTGCCCGCCAACTCCTCCTCGAACGAGCAGCGATTTCACCGTTGGAGGCAGTTGCCCGTGTTGCTGGCTTGCAGGCGCAAGTGACAAACCCGCCTTACATCGGATTGTGGACGCGCCTAGCCGATTTCCCCCGTGCGGCGCTCACCCAATGGGTGGAAGGTGGAGCGGGTGAAAAAAGCTGCCGTGCTGGTGATAGAGCCATTTCACCGGCTGGCAAAAGGCGATCAGGCGGCGCTTACCGATGAGGCAGAGCGCCTCGTGCGCTTCATCGAGGATGAGGTAGCCTCATGGGAGGTGCAGATCACCCCGCCACTACTGGACGCAAGCGCCAAACCCGAAACGGATCGCTGATCCCTTTCAGGCGTATCTCGTCGCTCGCCATAGTAAGGGGAGGCAGCCGCTGCCGATCCGTTCCCAAAGAGACGGACTCGGAGATCATGATTTCGCCGTTGTGGGCATTGCTCACAAGACGGTTGGCAATGTTCACCGGACTGCCAATGACGGTGAACCGTTTGTAGTTCGCCCCCCCAATATCCCCCAGAGCCACCTCGCCCATGTGAATCCCGATCCCCAAGCCGAGGTGAATCCCATACAATTCCCAACGATGGTGAAGGTTGGTAAAAGCGTGCTGCATGGCAACAGCCGCTTGCACCGCAAGAAAGGCGGGCTGTGGCACAGATTCAGGAAGGTTGAATACAGCCAAAAGTTCATCCCCAATGAGGTCGAACACCACCCCACCGTGATCTTCGATAACGCGCATCATCGCCTCGAAAAAGGTATTGAGAACGTCAATCACGCTGTCCAAGTTCGAGGCGGCGGTAAAGGCAGTGAATCCGCGCAAGTCGGCAAAGAGGACGACACCTGTCCCTCGTTCATATTGTTGGGGGACAGCGGCAAGCAGTCCCGTTTGGCGGCGGCGGCGGGCAGGGGCAACATAGGCAGTTAGATCGTCTGCCTCTTGCGCCTCGTCGTGAAGTTTGAGCAAGCCATCAATCCGCGCCCGCAGTTCTTTGCTATGAAACGGTTTGCCAAGAATATCGTTCGCCCCGACCTGTAAGCCGCGTATGCGCTGTTCCACATCGCCACCGAGGGCGCTCAACATGAGGACGGGGAGCAGCCCCGATGAATAGCGTTCCCGTATCCTCGTACAGACGGTATACCCATCCATATCGGGGAGCATCACATCAAGCAGGGCAAGATCGGGGCGCGGGTTTGCCCCAAGCCATTCCAAGGCGCTTAAGCCATCGCCAAAGCAGACTGGCTCATAGTTCATTTTGGTGACATGAACTTTCAGAAGGTGGCGCGTGGAGTCGTCATCATCCACAACCATGATTACGGGGGAGCGGGTAGCTGTGAACGGCACATTCGCAGCGGTCATGAGTGGTAATCCGGATTAAACCTGAGATGATCTATACCCACATCATGATACCCTATAAGCCCATGACATTTTTCCTTGTGGGCAATCTAACAGAGGATTCGAGATACTATTGATATTATAACGGTTTGTACAAAGGGATAGTAAATCGGCGCATTCCTCATGAGTCCTCATCCCGAAACACTGCGCCCTGCTGCCACCCCCGCCGTGTAACCGCTTGCCCACGCCCACTGAAAGTTATAGCCGCCGATCCGTCCGTCTACATCGCAGATTTCGCCACAGAGGTACACCCCCGAACAAAGCCGCGATTCCATTGTCTCTAGACGGATTTCCGTCAGAGGGACACCCCCCGCTGTCACTTCGGCATAGGTGAACCCACGATCCCCCGTCACGGGCAAGGGCAAGCGCGTTACCGCTGCCACCAGCGCCCGCCGTTGTTCGCGCAGCAGCGTCTCGGCACGCTGCGAAGGGTCAACAGCGGCTATCTGGCAGAGCAGCCGCGCCAACCGTTCGGGAAGGTGGTCGCTGAGGTAGCGCCCAAGCGAAACCTTACCTAAGGCTACGATGTCGCCCTCGAAGGCTACGCTATCGCGCTCTGGCAGCCAGTTCACCGTCAGCCTGACGCCGGAATCCTCGCGTCGCGCTGCGGTGTAGTAGCGGCTCATATCCAATGCGGCGGGACCAGATAAGCCAAAGTGGGTGCAAAGCAAGGCATCGGTGAACCGGATCAGATGTTTCCCCGTTCCCGACCACAAATCAAGGACGGCGGGAGCGCTCAGCCCGCTCAAGGTGCGGAGGGGGTGATCGGCGGCGAGGATGAGCGGGACAAGCGCCGGAAAAATATGGGGGGTGAGCGTATGCCCTAAGCCGCTGGCGAGCGCGTACCCCTGTCCATCGGATCCACTTTTGGGCAGCGCTTTGCCGCCCGTTGCCAAGATCACCCGCCGCGCTTGGAAGCTGCCCGATTGACCGCTGAGCGTGAAAAGATCGCCCCTTTTTTCAAGCTGCTCAACGCGCTGTGGGTGTTCGATAGTAACGCCCGCCTCACGAACGGCACTCAGAAGGGCGTTTAACACCGTTCGGGCGCTGTTGGTTGTTGGAAAGAGTTTCCCCGTTGATTCCCGTTTGAGCAGCACGCCCAGTTGGCGGAAAAAGGCGACAGTCTGCGGAACATCAAAGCGGGTCAGGACTTTCCGAATAGCGTTCGGCGACGCCCCGGCATAGGCATCGGCGCTTACCGTGTCGTGGGTCACATTGCAGCGCCCACCGCCCGCCACAAGGATTTTTGCCCCAAGCGTCCGCGCCCCATCAAGGATCAGGTGGCGACCCTTCGCGGACGTGCGCCCCGCCCAAATGCCCGCCATAAGACCCGCCGCGCCTGCCCCAATGACGACAACATCGTACACCGCAGAGGTCATAGAGAAAGCCCCAACGCCTGCCCAAGCCGCGCCCGAAAGTGATCAAAGGTGAAGTGATCGGCAAAGCGCTGCCGCCCTTGCGCCCCCATCTTCTCTGCCAACGCTTCATATTGAAGTAAGCGGATACATCGCTGGGCGATGTCTGTCGGATCAGAGGAGACGGTAAAACCTGTCTCGCCGTCGATCACAATCTCGGCGCCGGCGTCGGTATTCCCCGCAATACACGGCAGCCCACGTCGCATCGCTTCCAAATAGACCAAGCCAAACCCCTCACGGCGGCTAGGCAAAACAAAGCCCCGTGCTTTTTGCCATAAGGGGGCGAGTTGTGCCTCGCTAAGGCGTCCAAAGAAGGTAATTCTGGGGTTGGCAGCCGCCAACGCTCGCAGCGATGGCTCATCCTCGCCGCCGCCAACAATCCACAACGCTGCCTCAGCGAGATTGCTCGTCGCCTTGACTGCCGTCCAAGCCTGAATCAAGGCACGGTGTCCTTTTGTTCGTTCGGGCTGCCACTGGTACATTGAACCGACGCAGAGCAGCGCTGCCTCCCCCCCTTGCTCCGGCATCAGAAGCGGCTTAGAAGAAGCGGGTGGATCGATTCCTAAATGGACAACGCGCACAGGGGAACGCCCTTCGCGGTAGGGTGCGACAAACCGTGCGGTGAACTGTGAGATGGCGATCACGCTCTCGGCACGGCGGAGGGCGCGGGCGCGGAGGGGTGACGGCGGATCGTAGACTTCTTCCCCATTGGCAATGACGACGAAGGGCGGATGTCCGGGGAGGTTTGAGAGCGCCGCTTGGTGGAGGTGGAGGTAAATCACCCGATCTACCTGAGGCATAAGCCGGATCACGGTGTGCGCCAATCTAAGCCGCGACCCGCCGCAGCCGATGATCCCCGATATTTCCGGCGGATCGACCTGACTAACCACGCGTATGGCTAGATTGGCAGCGCCCTCTAGCGCCCGCCGAAACAACCGCCCGGCATATTGAATCCCACCCGGACGGTAGGTGCCATCGGGGTTCAGCCCCAGATCGGGGGCAACGATCAGAATGCGCGGCGTGGACACAGCCAGACAGCCACAACATAAAAAAAGACGGACGCCTGAATCAACCCCTGAATCGTCCCCAAAATATCCCCTTCACCGAGGTGCAGGTTGTGGATTGCCACCCCTGCATAAGCCGCCAACAAGCCGATTTGCCCATGTGCCAAGCCCGGCACAGCAAACATGCGATAGATCAGGGCGGCAAGAACGCCAAACGCCGCCATACCGAGAATCACAACGCCCACCCCACCGTAAAGGTACAGATTTCCGGCGAAGGTGACCGCCGATGAGCCATTTTTTGCCGAGACGCCGAAATACTGTTCGGTGAGTATGCCCCCAATGTTGGCATACTCTGGCTTACCCCGCCAGATCACACGGGGGATGAAACTGAACGGGGACAAAAGCAGTTCCTCAAGGGGACGAAAGGCAACCGGATAGGGGGTTTTCGCCATGATCAGCGCCGGAGTTTGCGCCGTCGTGCTTTGCCGCCGGATGAACAGCGCCCAGGTTGAATCGGCGGCGTCGCCTTCGGCAATGATTTGAATCCCTTGCCAGAGCGCATCAAGGTCTTGATCGCCCCCGCGCATAAAACGGGCAACAGGGGTCAGCGCCACCGTCCCACAAATGCCGATCAAGGTGGCAAGGGCGATGCGCCGCGTGGGTTGGCGGGTGTAGACCATGCAGCCCAAGATGAGCGCTGCTAGTTTGATCAGATGGCTTGCCCACCCAGCAAAGACGCCCATGACAACTTCTATTCCGATAATAAGACTTATCACGCGGAAGGAATACCGATCACGTTTGGACATGCCCTGGAGAAGAATCACCGCCAGCGTGACCCACGCTGTTGCCCGCAGATAGGTGAACCATTGATCCCATTCGCCAAAGAGGGAGAGTCCCCCGCCCACGCGGAAACGCTCACCCGTCCCAGAGGCAAACAGCGCTAAGCGTAAGATCAGCACACCGCCATAAAGGAACAGGGTTCGCCGTTGGGAGGGGACAGCAAAGCGCGTTGGGTGGTTGGAGAGCGCCACCGCGCCACCGCGCTCCCACGTCAGGCTTAGCAAGGCATAGCCGCCCCACATTGCCCACAGCCCAACCCCAATCAGAAGCAAGCTGTTGGGAAGGGTCGTTGTGTCGGGGAGGATCAAAAGAGCAGGATCGGCGTAAGGGGCAATGCCGGCAATGCCAATCAGACCGAGATTGGTCAGGGTGACATAGACGGGAATTTCAAGCGGATCAAGAGCGCCAATCCGTTGGAGGCTGAAGGGAACACGTAGGATAACGAAAACAAGGCAGCCTAAGGCGCAGACCACCCACAGCCCAAGATATGCCCACGCCGAAGGGACGCGGCTGATCTCGCCACCATAAACCAGCCCAACAACCCCCACGGCGAGGGCGCCAAGCCATAGGAGAAAAGCGGCAAAGCCGCCGCGCCGCTGCGTCGCTAGAGGCATTCCCTTTAGGAGGTTTGCGCCTCATCGGTGGGGGGGATAGATTTGTGCTGTCCGGTGCGCCGCGCCTCTACCTCATCCAGCTTATGGAGAAAGATGACGGCTTCTTCAACGCTGTCGAAAACTGCCAAGCGCAGCCCAAAAACTTTCATCAGCGTCTTGTAGATAAAAGTGACCATAGGGGGCGGGGCAACGGAGGTTGACCAACCAAGTTGTTTGTGTTGTAAAATCTCTTGGACACCCTTCACTTGTTCCAGACTCCCACGCGGCATTTCGTCTGCCCCTCGGAAATCGGTGATCGTATGAATGATGGTGGACGAATCGTCTAGAACCTGCTTGAAATCCTCCATAAAGCGAAGGATATCGGCTAGGCTGACAGCGCCTGTATAGCGCGTCAAGAGAATACGATTTGATTCATACCATTCCGTTGTAATGGGCATTGGTGTATCTCCATAGCATGATCTAGGGGCGATCATATCATACCCACCAGACAAACAGGATCACAACCTCATGCAAATTACTGGAAAACGCTCACCTTTGAATACAGGGGTGTTGATGGTCTTTGTCGCTGCCCTGTTCTTCGGGACAATTCCTGTCTTTTCGACGCTGCTCCAGCGGGAAGGGGTGCAGGTCTGGCTGCAAGTGGGCGTTCGTCTGACACTGACAGTGATGCTTTTCGGTATACTGCTTGCCCTGTTTCCCAGACGTTTTGGGGCGAAAGGACTTCTTCCATCATGGCGTGATGCGCGTTTTGCGGCATTCAACGGGTTGATGCTGTTAGGGTCTTTTGTCACCTACATAACAGCGCTTGGGCTAAGCACCTCGAACAAGGTAGTCTTGCTCGCTTATCTTTACCCTCTGTTCACGGCGATCATCGCCCGTGTTGTGCTTGGTGAAGCCCTAACGCGGTTGAAACTTGCGGCATTGGGCATTGGCTTTACAGGGATCGCCGTCACCATTCAGGTGTGGACGATCCGCGACCTGCGCGATTTAAACGCGGGCGACATGTTGGCTATCCTGAATGGGCTGCTCACGGCGTTGTATGTTGTCACGGGGCGTTGGTGGCGCACCACAACAGGGGTTACGGCAGTGCCAGCCGTGGTTTGGTCGGCGGGATCGGCGCTGCTTGGGCTGCTTGGGTTGGGGATGGCTGATCTCATGTTGAATGGGGGGGGGGGCTGCACGCTCAGTTTACCTTTAAAGCAAGTCCCTCAGTCCCTTTTTTATTCTTTGGCTTGGCGTTTTTGGGGACGGCAATCCCCTACGGGGCATTTTACTTTGGGATTGGGCGCCTGCCATCGGGGATCGCCAGTTTGCTCATGCTGCCAGAGGTGATCGCCGTGTTCATCTTCAGCGCGATCTTCCTCGGACAGCCCATAACGGGGGCGCAGCTTGTTGGCGGGGCGATCATCATGAGCGCTGGACTGCTCGTTTCACGGGGGTGAGTCTGGGTGGATTTCCTCACCCTTTCTCGCACCAAAACGACCCAATTGCCAAGCCATCCATGCGCGTTCGCTCAAAACAGGCAACTGCCTCCTCTGGGGTACAGACGATGGGTTCGTTCTCGTTAAAGCTGGTGTTTAAGAGGACGGGAATCCCTGTGCGGCGCTCAAAGGCGCGGATCACCGCATAGTAAAGCGGGTTTGCTGCTTCTGTGACGGTCTGCAAGCGTCCGCTGTTATCAACATGGGTCACTGCCGCCAAGCGCTCCCGCCATGCCGCTTTGATCGGATAGACATGGAGCATAAAGGGGGAGGGTTCGCCGCACTCAAAGACATCGTTCTGGCGTTCTGCCAACACCGCCGGAGCAAAGGGACGAAAGGACTCCCGCCGTTTGATACGGGCATTGAGGGCATCTTTCATCTCTGGTAGACCGGGATGGGCAAGGATGGATCGCGCCCCCAACGCACGGGGACCCCACTCCATCCGTCCCTGAAACCAGCCCACAATCCCTCCCCCCGCAAGCTGATCGGCAGCGATCTCAACCAGTTCATGGGGGGAACATTCGCGGTAGGGGAGGCGCGATTGATCCAACGCGGCGCGAATTTGGCTATCGCTGTAGCCTAACCCAAGATAAGCATGACTCATCTGATAGCGGTTGGGTTCGTGGCAGATTGAGCGTGCCACATAGAGCGCCGCACCGAGGGAAAGCCCCTCATCTCCGGCGGCGGGCTGGATGAATGTTTCGCGAAAAGGGGTTTTCTGGAAAATCTGCCCATTGGCGACGCTGTTCAACACGCCGCCGCCCGCCATAGCGACGCGATTCACCGGATACAATTGGTGCAAGCTGTTGAGAAGGTGGTGGTAGACGCGCTCAAAGGTTGCCTGAACACCCTGCGCTAAATTGCGATCCCGATCAGTGAGGGGATCGGTGGGGGGGCGCGGTGTGCCAAAAATCCGAATCATGTGATCAGAATAAAGCGGATCAACGACCATCTCGCCGCCCGCTGTGACGCTTTCGCCACGTGCGCTGCCGGGGAAGCGAAACCAGCGCCCATTGAGCCGAAACCCATCTCCTGTCAGACGGAGCATCTCGGCAAAGGATGCCTTGTAGGAATTTTCTCCATAGGGGGCAAGCCCCATCACTTTCCCCTCATCGCCATAGTTAGGAAAGCCAATGAATTGGCAGATCATCGTGTAGAGCCAGCCCAACGAATGGGGCATATAGAGGCGGCGCAGGGGGTAAAGCGCATCGCCCTCACAGGCGGCGAGCATACAGGTGACGAAATCGCCCGACCCATCTAGGCTGAAGCCCGCAGCGCGTTCATAGGGGGAGGCAAAAAAAGCGCTGGCGAGATGGGCAAGATGATGCTCAACATTCACCTGACGAAAGCGCAGGTCAGCGTGAGGGACGCCACATGATTCGACAATCGTCGGGCGCAGATCGTTCAGGTCAAGCCGCGCCGCCCCAGACCGAAGGAGATTCAACACCCGTGCCGGATGGCGGAGAGCATAAAACGCCTTTTGGGGGCGGTTGGCGCGGGGATCACGCCCAACGGCGAGGTAATCGACCTCACGCCAGGTGATGCCCGCTGCGGCAAGACACGCTTCGATGGCACGCGCTGGAAAGCCCGCGTAGTACTTTTGACGATTCAGGCGTTCCTCAGCAAGGGCGGCAACGGGCAATCCATCGATCAGCAGCGCTGCCGATGCGCCCGCATGGAGTGTGTTGATGCCGAGGATGACTGCCATAAACGGATTGTCGCCTGAATTACCACACGCGGCAAACAAAGCCTTTCAGATACGCGCCTTCTGGAAAGGTCAGCGAGACGGGGTGATCGGGGGCGGCAGCGAGGCGGCGAAGGATTTGCGCTTCTCGCCCAGAGTCGATCAACGCCCCAAAAATGACCTTTCGGAACAACTCTGGTTCAAGCAGCCCCGAACAGGAAAAGGTAACGAGGAGTCCACCCGGACGGAGCAGCCCGAACGCCAAAAGGTTGATGTCTTTGTAGCCGCGACACGCCCGCTCGATCTGCCCTTTGTTGTGGGCAAATTTGGGCGGATCGAGGACGATCACATCAAAGTGACGCTTTTCCTCGCGGTAGTGGCGCAAGACCTGAAACATATCGCCCACAACGAATTCATGGGCGTCTGCGGCAGCGCCATTCAGGGCAAGGTTTTGCTTGGCAAGGACAAGCGCCTCGGCTGAGGAGTCAACGCTGACCGTCCGCGCCCCACCCATGCTGGCGGCGACGGCGAATCCCCCTGTATAGCCGAACCCATTCAAGACCTCGGCTGCCTGATGATCAACGCCCGCCGTCGCGCCGACCATCTGCCAAAGCGTCCCTCGGTTTTCGCGCTGGTCAAGGTAAAACCCTGTCTTATGTCCCGCCC
Source organism: Anaerolineales bacterium (assembly GCA_015075625.1). Taxonomy (NCBI): domain Bacteria; kingdom Bacillati; phylum Chloroflexota; class Anaerolineae; order Anaerolineales; species Anaerolineales bacterium. The sequence continues at coordinate 1,058,628 of JABTTZ010000001.1, forward strand.
GCACATCAACAAGGTAATGGCGGCGATCTTCGATGATCTCAATGAGGGGCGGCGGCTCGCCCCCCCAAAGGACACCCACGCTCGGCGGCAAGCCCTCTTTTTCGCGCACGTCCACATCGCTGCGCTCGTAAATACCGCGCACGCCGGGAACTTCATCCAAGAGGAAGGCGGCAATTTCTGCCTTGTGGCGTTCGATACCCGCCGTCAATGCCTGAAAAATGAGCCAGTCGCCGTAGCGATCCACGACCAAGCCGGGGAGGTCGTCGCTCTCGGCGTTCACGAGGCGGTAGGCGTTCGTCGTCGTCGTCAGCCCGTCCCGCCCGCGTACTGCCCGCGCCAAGCGAGAGCGCCAAAAGGCGGCGCTGATCGGTTCATCGTCCCAGGTGAGAACGTGAACGGTAATTTGGGATTTGCTGTTGTAGTAGCCCCGCCCTAGAAACAAGCCATCGTCGTCATAGAGGGCGACAATCCCGCCGTCTGGAGGGCTGCCCTTTACCGCCCGAACGGCTCCGCTGAACACCCAGGGGTGGCGCCGTTGGAACATACCCGCCTTATCGCGGCGGATGATCACCGTCGGTTCGCTGCTGTGGCGGGCGCTCATGAGCGCTGCCGTTTTTCGATGCGCCGTGCTTGGGGCTTCCGCCGCCACAGCAAGCCTATAAGCATTCCGGCAATGGGCAAGACCCACCGTAAATCTGCCTGAAGGGGAGGCGGCGTTGGCTTATCCGCCGGGTCAAAGGTGAGCAGGGGGAGCTTATCGGCATTGGCGGGGAGGTCTTCGGCAAGCGATTGAATCCCATACTGATGGGCATAGGTCTGGGCGCTTTGGGGACGGTTGTGCATGAGCGTGACCCAGACCGCCGTCAATTCCTCTTGATCGGTGACACGGCGGACAACGACATGCTCAACGCCATAGGCGGTTTGGATGGTGGCATAGGGATTCGCTTCGGTGTTCTGAACCCACTGCGCATCGGCTTCGGCAAGGACATATTTCCGCCCGTTGACGAAAAAGTAGGGGGGCGCTTCGCGGCGGACTTGCCCACTGCGCCGCCCCGTTGTGGAGATGATCATCGCCACCTGCCCGATCCACATTCCCAAGCCCAACCGCCACAGCCAGATCGGAAGGCGGGCGGACTCTGGGGGAATCAAAGCCCGTGCCGCTTCTATGAGGGCGGGGAGGGTTGGTTTCGTTGGCTGTACAGTCATCAGTGTCTTTCTCGTCTAGGCTATACACGGTGCTATCAGGCACTCACGCCCGTGTCAACACCGCCACACCAATTCCGGCAATAACGATCAACCCGGCAGTTCCGATCAAAATGACTCCGCCAGAGCGACGAAACACAGCAGTGAGGCTGCTCTCGGTTGTTTCGGCGGGCATATTGGGCATGACCGGATGCGCCTTCACGCCTGCTGCCGCGCCGATTATGACGCCCACCCGCCCGCCAGAGTCAACTTCCACGCGCATTTCACGCGGGGTTGTCACGCTGTATTGGGGGGGCGGTTCGGCGGCAACACGGTAGACGCCGGGCGCTAAATCGGCAAAACAGATCGGATCGTCGCCCTCTGTTTTGCGGGTGATGGTGTTTCCTGTGCCAAGCGTCAGCTTCAATAACGTTCCCCGTAGGGGGCTTTCCCCGGCGCTGCGGTAGCCGTTCTCGTCGGCATCCTCAAAGACCACTGCGCAGAGAATGCCCGCATCCTTCGCCTGCTGCCCTGTGCCGCCAGATCGATTCGGGCGGGGGCGGGCGAAAGGCATCGCCGCGGGATCGCTCTCCTGCCGCATACTGACCGGTGTGGCGGTGGGCGCAACGGTGATGATGATGATGATCGGCCCGCTGCTGTTTGCCGTTGGCGTTCGGGTGGGGGTGAAGGTAGGCGTTGGGGTGGGATAGATTGTCCCCACTCCGGGCGTATAGGTCGCCGTGACAATAATGTAGGTGACGGGCGGTTTCACCGAGAAGGGCGGGCGGATGATCAGCTTTTGCCCGATCTGAATCACGTACTCATCGGGCGCCATCTCGTTCAGTTGGCGAATCTCATCAATGGTGATTTTGTAGGCGACGGCGATAGAGGCGAGGGTGTCACCGGATCGGACGGTATGAATGATGCTGCCATCGGCTTGCTGCCCCGCCGGTGTGACAAAAGGAACAACGCGGGGAACTTCCGTGGCGCCGGGGGGAGCGCCGCCGCCCGGACCCAACACTTGGAGGCTGGCGTTATCCCAATACATCTTGTTCAGAAGCATCCCCACGTCTTGCGTCCCGTTCAGGAACAAGGTCACGCCGTTATCGGTTTTCGCTTGTACATCGACAATGGCAAGTTCAAAGCGGTCAAAAGGGGAGATGTAGGGCGACCAAACAACGGTACTGGCGTTGGGGTCTTGCCCACCGGTGGGATCAACACCGATGCGCGTCCGGGCGTTCGAGTTCGTCATCGAAATGCGGTAGCCAACGTTGCCTTCGATGCAGCTTGTCTCTTTGTCGCAGGTAAAGACGTTGGAATATGCCTGAAAACGGAGCGGTGTCCCGGCGCGGATACCCGGCACAAACTGCGCCGCTGTCATGGTAAACACTGCCTTCGAGGTGGAGACTTCCCACGATGCGCCAAAACCGGGAAACTCGTTGAAAACCCACTCTTGCCGCGCCGCGCTGACAGGGAGAGACGCTGTGAGCGACCACCCCACCGGAGCGACATTCGCACCGCCGATGCCATAGTATTGATCGAAGGTCGTGTTCTTCAACAACTCCGTCCCCTGCGCGCGGATGGCAATGCGCAGCACAAAGAGGATTGCCACCACAGCAACCCCTGCGATGAGCATCTTTCGTCCGGTTTTACTGATATTCAAGCCAACCTCCGTAGGTAGTCATGTTTTTGTCCTTCAGGCAGCGGGCAACTCCGCGTAGGGTCGCCCTTAATCTTATATGCCTTTGCCGCTATACCTTTGCAGCGGCATATGCACACGCCCTGTCGCCCGCCCATTCTACCGTCTCAGTTGCTCTGGGTGGGTGCTGCCGTTGGGGAATCGGTGGGTGCGGGTGCGCTTTCCGTTGGTTCGGCGGTTGCGTCCGGTGTTGCCTCATTGGTTGGGATGGCGGTGGGTGCTGCCGTCGGGATGGGCGTAGGGGCAGGGAATGCCTGATTCAGCGCATTCATGATTGCCTTCTCGTCAAAGGTTAAGGATGCTGCCGCCTGTTCAAGGTAGGGGCGCATCTTTTCCCAATCAGCGGGCAATGTGACCGCTTGCAAGGCGATAATCGTCTCCGAATTGATTTTTGCAATACGCAGTTCACGCTCAAAAACAATCCTTGTATTTGGATCGGTAAACTGTTCATGAATTGCCAAGCCACTTTTGCCGGCAAGCGTTGTGCCGGTGAAGTTGGAGGTGTCTTCATCGGAAATGAACAGCCGGATCACATCGACCAATTCGGCGTCATTGGCGATAGCGCTATCCCCACCGGCAAGGGTGCGGATTGGTAAAGCGAGGATGAGAATTGCCGTTGTTTGGCTGCCGACGGGGGAAATGCTGTATTGAACAGGGCTGAACTGCTGGCTGGCAATGGCTTGCCAACTTTTGGGATGATTCACCTGAATGGCGCGATCCGGGCTGGTGAAGGTGATGTATTCGGTATCGGCAAAGGCATCTGGTTGGGAGACTGCGGCAGCCGAAGCAGGGTTGGTTGGGGTGTTCTGCGCCCGGACGAAAGCTGCCGGATTGATGCTGGTTGCCGCCATAAGCAATGCCCCCAATGCGGAGACAAGGACGATGAAAATCAACGTCGCTTGGGATAGTCTTATACCTGTGGTTGGTTTCGAGGTGGTGGGCGTGTTCGTCACGAAAAAAACTCCCTTGAGGTGCGCGTGCAGGTCTCGTTTGCACGGGAAAACCTCTCCCCGTGCGTTTAATCCGTTGATTGTACCTTACGACAGCCTGAGGGGGTAGGATGGGGTATAGATTCCGCTCAGATTCAGCTAGAAAACGCTAACGATTTCATCCCCACATAAGCGGACGGGTGTACAATCTGCCATGAATACCATCCGGTGAATTTAGGTCATGGGCGCAAACGCACGGCAAAAAACGGCAAAGACACCTTCCAGCGCAGCGCTCCATGCACGGATTGCCGCGTTGGAGGCGGCGTTGGCAGAGCGCGATCAGCAGATTGCCGATTTCCAAGAAGAAGCCCGCGAAATCGCTATCCTGAAACGGAGCATCAAAGACCATGTGATGCACGAGATTCGGACGCCAATGCTCCAAGTTAAAAGCGCTATTTCCAGCCTTGATGCCGAGATTCGCACGCGCTTTGGTGATTCTGGCGAGGATGCCGAAGGGATGCTGCGCCTGATCAATTACGCCACGCAAGCCACCAGCCGCCTGAACGATGTGATTCAAAACATCAACCAATTGGCGCTCTCCTTTGCCTTGAAATCAGAACCGTTTCGCCTTATCGATTCGCTCACGGTGGCGCAGCGGCAGTTGGGGCGTTCATGGTCAGCGGGGAAGCACGTTCACCGCGTGGTCAGCACCATCGCTGAAGACCTCGCCCTTGTGCAAGGGGATCGCAACGCGATTGGGCAAGTCCTTTATCAGTTGATTGAGAACGGTTTGAAATTTAGCCCAGAGGGTTCGCCCGTCACCGTCAGCGCGGATATGGGCAAGGCAGAGATGCGTGTGCGCGTGACCGATCTGGGCATTGGCATTGACCCCGAAAAAAAACATTGGATTTTTCAGGAATTCTACATTGTCGATTCCGAGACGACACGTAGTTACAACGGCGCCGGCGTTGGGTTGGCAATTGTAAAGCTCATTTTGGACCGGATGAAGTGCGAGATCACCGTAAAAAGCAGTCCCAATCAGGGCAGCGAATTCAGTTTTACGCTGCCTTATGCAACCTGACAAAAATACCTCTGCACAACGTACCCATCCTTCAGCCCTGCATTTGCATAAAAACGGCTTGGCACAACCCCACCTTTTTTGCGGGGTTTTCTCTCCTAGACCCCACACCCGCTATAATTCGGGATGGGTTTGTCTACAGGAAAGGGACGCATCATGGAACGACGGCGGGTCGTCGTCACAGGCATGGGGTTGGTCTGCCCGTGTGGGAACAGTGTACAAGAAGCATGGACAAATATTGCGGCAGGGCGTTCCGGCGTTGCGCCGATCACGCGCTTTGACGCTTCGGAACTTGAAGTGAACTTTGCCGCTGAAGTGAAAGGCTTTGATGGCAAAGCGACCTTTGGGCATCGTGAGGCGCGACGGATGGATCGGGCGACGCAATTTGCCGTTGCCGCCACCCAAGAGGCGATGCGCCATGCCAAGTTGGACATGAGCCAAGAAGACCCCTGGGAAGTGGGCTGTCTGATTGGGACAGGAATCGGGGGAATTGAGACGCTGCTTGAGCAATCGCGTGTCTCGCTGGAACGCGGCTATCGTGTCGTCAGCCCGCTGCTCATCCCGATGATGATTCCCGATAACCCCACCGGGCGGACGGCGATTGAATTCAACCTGCGCGGTCCGAATATGTCGATTTCCACCGCCTGCGCTACGGGGAACAATGCCATTGGCGAGGCGGCGGAGATCATTCGCCGCTGTTCGGCAGATGTCATGATCGCCGGCAGTACGGAGGCGGCTATTGTGCCGTTGGCGCTGGCAGCCTTCGCCAATATGGGGGCGCTCTCACACCGCAATGACGATCCAACCACCGCCTCGCGCCCTTTTGATGCCACACGAGACGGCTTTGTCATGGGGGAAGGCTGTGGGATTCTGATTCTAGAGGCGCTGGAACATGCCCTTGCACGCGGCGCGACGATCTACGGGGAAATCTTGGGGTATGGGAATACCGATGATGCCCATCATGTCACCGCCCCGCTGGAAAATGGCGAGGGGGCGCGGGTTGCCATGCAAAAAGCGATCCGCAGTGCCGGACTTCGCCCAGAGCAGATTGATTACGTAAACGCGCACGGCACGGGGACACCGCTCAACGATTCCGCCGAAACCCGCGCCATGAAAGACATTTGGGGTGAGAAAGCGGCGCATCTGAAGATCAGTTCGATCAAAGGGGCGACGGGGCATTTGCTTGGCGCGGCGGGCAGCCTTGAGGCAATCATCAGTCTGCTGACGATGCATCACAGCTACATCCCACCGACGATCAACCTGCATACGCCCGATCCGGTCTGCGATCTCGATTACACGCCGAATGTGGGAATTGACCATGCGGTGCACACCGTCATGAGCAGTTCATTTGGGTTTGGCGGTCATAACGCTGTTTTGGTGATGGGGAAATACACTGCGAATGGACACCCCGCGTAAGCGAACGAACGAACGGCAGAACGGGAATGGGACTTACGGCGGGGCAGCCACAAATGATGCCTCCGCTCCTCGCCCAACTGGACGGATGGCTCTTTCTACGACGGTGTGCTATGCGCACATCACGGGGTGGGGGATGCACGTTCCGGCTCAGGTGGTGACAAACGCCGATCTGGAGGCGCTTGTTGAGACAACCGACGAGTGGATTCGCTCTCGAACCGGCATTCAGGAACGCCGCCTTGCCACCGAGAAAGAATCCGTCGTGACGCTTGGCTTTGAAGCGGCACATCAGGCGATGGAGCGGGCGGATGTTCTCCCCCGCGATATTGATCTGATCATCGTCGCTACCTCTACGCCGGAGGATGTCTACCCAAGCACGGCAAGCCGCCTTCAGAATATGCTTGGGGCAACGCGGGCAGGCGCGTTTGACCTGAGCGCCGCCTGTTCGGGGTTTGTCTATGCCTTGAATATGGGCGCTCAGGCGATTCGTTCGCGGAGCATTGAGCGAGCGCTGATCATCGGCACGGAATTGAATTCCCGTGTCTTGGATTGGAATGATCGCTCTACCTGTGTCCTGTTTGGCGATGGGGCAGGGGCGGTTGTCCTTGAGGGCAGCGATGATCCCGGCGGGCTGCTTAGCTGCATTTTGGGATCGGATGGCTCGGGGGCAGGACTGCTTGGGATTCCAACGGTGGGGCGGGCGGCAACGGCGCTCCCCGAAGGGCAGCACCTCCACAAAATTCATATGGATGGGCGGGAGGTTTTCCGGTTTGCCGTTCATATCCTCCATGAAAGCATCCGCGATGCCGTTGATAGTGCTGGATTGGTCATGGATGATATTGCCCTGATCATCCCCCACCAAGCGAATCAACGCATTTTGAACGCCGCCGCCCGCAGTCTGAACATCCCTGAGTCCATGTTCTACAGCAACGTTGCCCATTATGGGAACACCTCTGCCGCCTCAATTCCGATTGCCCTTTTTGAAGCAGAGCGCGATGGACGGGTGCAGCCAAACGATAACATTGTCCTCGTTGGGTTTGGCGGTGGGCTAACGTGGGCATCGGCGGTGGTGCAGTGGCAAGGGGTGAAAAAGCCCGAAAAACGCGGGTTGGTTCAGGCTCTGGCGCAAAGCCGCCGCGAGGTGGGCTATGTGGCGGCGTTCTGGCGTGACCGCACGATGCGTGCCTTCCGCCGTGTAGAGGCGGGGCTGCGCGGTTCACCGGCGAAACAAGCGGCGCTCCGCGAGGAACGGGCGATTCAGCAAGAAGAAAAGCGCCGTCGCCGCCAGAAACCGCCGAAAGACACAGCCGATAACGAGGACGACTCGTAGGGATAGATTTTGCTGTGGCGGCAATCCCAGTGAACCCGCCGCTAAAAGGCATGTCCGTATGTGCGGTTGTCGTTTGGCTCCCCTCACCGCTGATCCCTCCATAGACAGGGAAGGGTCGCAGGGGGATGAGGGCAACGGCGTAACGTCTAAGTAGGGGCGCAATGCCTTGCGCCCATCGCCGTCCGTGAGCGCCCGCCGCTAAAGCAGCGGGCTATGAGGAACCACCCCTATGGGGCTTAAAAGGAAAAGGACGCCGTTCGTCTCTCCCTCTCTCCCGCACAGCGGGAGAGAGGGTACACGCCGAAGGCGGGTCGCAGGGGGATGAGGGCAACGGCGGGGGAGCGTAGTCACCCCATGCCAATCGACCCTCAACACAGGGCGCCCTCGCCGCTATAATCTCCTCAAAGATACCAAAAAAATAGCAAGGAACGTATCGCTAATGGGTGAATTTATCGCCTTTTCGTTCATTCTTCTCGTCCTCATGGCAGCCTACTACTCCTTTGTGATCGTCCCCCGCCAGCGCATCTTTCGGCAGCACAACAAGTATGTGCGGACGCTTGTCGTGGGCGATGAGGTGATCACCGCTGGGGGGATCATCGGCACACTTACCCAAATGGATGCCGCGCATGGCATTGCTTACATCAGCATTGCCGAGGGAATTGAAATCAAGGTCTTATCCGCCGCCATCAGCCGCCCCTTTGACGCCGATGAAGTTGCCCAGAGCGCCCAAATTGGCTTAGAGACCCAACAAAATACGTTAGAGAAAGAGAAAGCAGACGCACCCTCATGACGACTGAGATTCCGATTCTTGTCAGTACGGCGTGGCTGGCAGATCACCTGACCGATCCCGACTTGCGCATCGTGGATATTCGCGGGCATGTTCTTCCTGCCACCGAGCCGTTCCCGCATTACTTCAACCACCATGCCGATTACCTCAAGACGCATATTCCCGGCGCGGTGTTTGTCGATTGGGTACACGCCATCACCGATCCGGCTGACCCACGCCATGCCCAGATTGCCAAGCCCGAACGCTTTGCCGAAGCGATGGGCTGCTTGGGGATCAGCGAAAACACCTATGTGGTTGCCTATGACGACGCTGGGGGGATGTTTGCCGCCCGTTTATGGTGGGCGCTGAACTATTACGGTCACCCCCGCGTCAGCGTCCTTGATGGCGGCTGGACGGCATGGATGGCGGAGGGTCGCCCTGTTACGGCGGATAGTCCGGCAATGACACCCTCAGTCTTCAGCCCCACGCCCACCCCCCACTGGTATCGGGATGGGGCGGCGGTGCTGGCGCGGCTAGGGGGGGAAGCCCGCCTTGTCGATATGCGCACCATCGCTGAATTTCAAGGAAGCGCCTCACGGGCTGCGCGGAAAGGGCATATCCCCGGCGCGGTGAATCAGCCCCGCGCCGATCTTGTCCAACCCGATGGGCGACTCCGACCCGCTGAGGATATTCGCCAGAAATTCGCCGCGCTTGGCGTCAGCGAGGCATCCCCAGAGGTCATTTTTTATTGCAACGGTGGGACGAGTGCTAGTTTTGGCTTGATGGCGCTGAAGGCGGCGGGGATTAAGACGGCGGCTGCCATCTACGATGGTTCCTGGAAAGATTGGGGCAACGACCCCACAAAACCGATTGAGGGGCTGGAATAGACCGCCCCGCCCCCCTGTAGGGACGCTCCCTGGGGCGTCCGCTCACAATCACAACTGAAAGCCGTGCCGAAAGACGATCACCTTTGTGCTGAAATCGGTGACGAAATTTTCGAGGCGTGTCACAAGGCGCTGCCATGTGGTGCTAGACATTGCCTCGCGGATTGTCTCCAACTGTTCGGAGAGGAATTCCACCTGACGCATCGGATAATCCCCCCATTCCGTGTTGTAGACACGGAACAGGTGAATCCCCATCCCTTGTAAGCGGGGGACGAATTCTTGGGTGACAAACTGAAAATAGACATCGTTCGTCTCGCCAACAATGTTGTAGCTGATGATCAGTTTATAGCGGGGCGTGAATTGTCCGTTCGTCATGGCTCACACTCAACTCATCTCCGCCTTCCGTAAGGCGGCAATATCCGCTGAAGCCGTCATAAACATGGTGATTTGGAGTTGTTGTCGCACAATTTCAATGAGTCGGATCACGGCATCAACGCCCTGATCAGCCACTTTGATAAAGCGCTGTGCAAAGCCCCCTAACGATGCCCCCAAGGTGATGCATTTTGCCACGTCAATGCCATCTTTCAAGCCACCGCTGGCGAAGATGGGCATATCCGGCGCAGCCTCGCGGACGTAGCGAATGGCGTCGGCGGTGGGAATGCCCCACCCAACGAAGGCGCGGGCAATTGTCTGTTGAACTTCGGTCATTTCGCGGAACGATTCAACCTGACTCCACGAAGTGCCGCCTGCGCCCGCCACATCAATGGCGTTGACGCCCACGCTGACCAAGCGGCGTATGTCCTCTTTGCTGAACCCCCACCCAACCTCTTTGGCAATGACCGGGACGCCAATCGTGCGGCAGAGCGTTTCTAGCTTGGGCAGCAGCCCGCTGAAATCGCGGTCACCTTCTGGCTGAACCGCCTCTTGGAGGGCGTTGAAGTGGAGGATGAGGGCGTCCGTTTCCGCCATATCGACGGCGCGGCGGTAATCATCCACCGTGAAGCCATAGTTCAACTGCACCGCGCCGACATTGGCAAACAGGAGAATGTCGGGGGCGACATCGCGGACGCGAAACGTCTCGGCAAGCTCTGGGCGGATGATCGCCGCCCGCTGTGACCCCAAGCCCATGGCGATTCCGGCGTGCTGTGCCGCCGCCGCCAGCGTCCGGTTGATTGGCGTCCCTTCCAGTATCCCGCCCGTCATGGAGGAGATAAGAATCGGCGCGGCGAGGCGTTTCCCAAACACGGTGATCGCCGTATCTACCGCGTCAAGATTCAGGTCAGGAAGGGCGCGGTGCATGTAGTGATAGCGTTCTAAACCGGTGGTTAGCTCGGATTGAACGTCCTTGAATCGCGTGATCTCGACGTGATCTTTTTTCCGCTGTTCGATCAGCGGGTCGTCGTTGGAAGGCGGTGTATTGTGTGTGGTTGTCATCCTACATTCATCACTATGGGCGACGGCGCGGGATCACCCCTACATGAACCATCCTGTAGGGGCGACCTCACAGGGTCGCCCGGCGTTCCATGTCGAACTAGGGTTAGGTAATAGGGCTACTGGAAGCGGTAGCAGCGCCAGTTATATGCCAGTGTGGAGGATGTCCCCACTTGGAGGGCAAACGCTCTTGGCTCGCTGTACCACCCCTGACAAATCGTATCAAAGTCCTTTGCCGTGAGGGTGAAGGCGGTTGAGCCATCGGCATTCGTACACGCCCAATCCTTGTTGCTGTTTGTCAGAGCGGTTTTATAGCCTCTCGCCGTGCAGTATTGCTCTACTTGGAACTCTCCATTGCCAATGATCACCGCCCCTGCTGGGATGTAGTTCCGGTTGTTATAGGCGGGCGGCGATTGGTCTGAGGTGGTCGTTGTCGCTGTTGCTTTAGGCGTAGCGGTGCGTGCCACTGCGGTGACGGGTGAGGCGACGGGTTCTGACCAATAGCCGCTGGAGTCGCTCTCGCCCATCCAGCCGTATTGGGATTTGTACTCCACCTCATACCACGTGATCCCGTGATTGCAGATCGGACCGCCGAGGACGCGGAAGCGCTCTGACGGGGCGACACGGGCAATCGTTGTGATGGAGGAGTTCACCGAGGGGCGTCCGGCAAGGCTGTTCAGCAAGTTTGCCGATCCGCTCGGCGTGACGCGCCCGTAGCCAAAGACTTTCAGGCGGGTGGCTGGCGACGTGCCGCACACGCCCACTGTTCCCCCGCCCGGGACGCCGGTATCATACGCCGGTTCCACCCAATATTCCAGCCCTTTGCCCTCTGCTGTCCAGCCAATCTGACCGCTGCTGTTGACCTTCCACCATGCCAAGCCTTCGCCATCGGCTGCTTTTGTACACTGCGGACCTTCCATAACAGTGACCAACGACCCGCCCAAAAGCGCCCCGATGCGGTTGCCCGTGCCGGGCGCATCGCGCAGGATGTTCGGCTCACCGGGGGTGATTCGCGCTCCCGCGCCGACGATCAGGCGGGAGGGCATAAAGCCTGAACAGCGCGTTGTTGGATAAGCCACTCCCGAATTCGGCGGCGGCGCACTCTCTGTTTTGACAAGGGCAGCAACGGCTGTCATTTGGGCGTTCGCCGTCCCTAAGGCATAGATGGCGCCTTGCGTGGCGTTCTGGACGGCGACATTCGTCTGGACGGCGGAAATGGTTGCAGCGGCAATCGTGCTGCGTTCCATCAGCAGGGCGACGCTCGTCCCTTGTGCGTTTAGGGTGGCGTTGGCAAAGAGCGCGTTTTGGGTCGCCGTCGCCATGCTAAAGAGCGCATTTTGCGTGGCAGTGGCGGCGCTGATCGTCGCATTGGCGTTGCTCATTGCCGTCCCCGTGATATTGAGCGCAGCGCTGTTCGTCGCCTGAAGGTTGGCGATAGCCGCGGTGGCGCTTGCCTGTATGCCGGCAACTGCCGTTTCCGTCTGGATCACGGCGGCTTGTGAGGTCAGCGTGACGGCAAAGGTCGCCTGAAACGCCGTTGCCATCGCGTCTAAGGTGGCTTCCCCATTGAGTGCCACTTGGGTGGCACTGGCAATCATCGCTGCCTCGCCATTCGCCGTAAGCTGCGCCTCTACGGTGAGGTTCGGCGTCTCGGTGAGGATGGGTGTGGGCGAACTCGTCGGCGAGGGGGTGCTTGTAGGCGAGACGCTGCTTGTGGGCGATGGGCTGCCCGTCGCTGTGTTTGTGGCGGTGAAGGTGGCGGTGGGCTGCGTGTTGCCCGCCACTGTTCCGGCAAGGGCAAGGCGCGTTTCTTCCAAGTGCGCCGCATCCTCGGCGGCTTTCGTCAGCTCCAAGACCTGATTGGTCGCCTCTGTGTTTGGCACACCGTTGCTTGGGCGGGTGAGGACGAGTGCGGCAATGCCGGCAATCAGGGCGAGGGCGATCACCCCCAAGACGATCACGCCCGCGCCGCCGCGCCGGGGATTGGCGGCGGGCGCAGCTTCGGGGGCGGGCATCGACCCACCGCCGATGGTGGCTCCATCGCTGACGCCGGGCATTTGGGTAGGAGAATAGCCCCCCGAAACATTCACCCCGACAGGCGGCGTGGGGTAACGGGGGGGGATGGACGTCCCGCCCGGGGTCACCGGAAGGGGGTTTGTCAAGCCGATTGTCCCTTGCGAACTGCCAAACCACGCCGGAAGGTTTCCAGTCAATATGACGCTGCGGAACGATTCGGCAAGCTGTCCGGCGGAGACAAAGCGTTCATCGGGGTTTTTCGCCAAAGAACGGATGAAGATCGGGTCGATAATAGACGGAATAGCAGGGTTGAGCGCGGAGATAGAGGGCAGCGGGTCGTGGACGTGCATCGCCATCATGCGGAAGGGGGTATCGCCCGCGTAGGGGACGCGCCCGGTGAGCATCTCAAAGAGGATCACGCCGAGGGCATAGACATCGCTGCGGTTATCCGCCCGTGCGCCGTTCCACAGTTCCGGCGCCATGTACGCCGGAGTCCCCATCACCATCCCCGTTTGGGTGATGTTCGTCGTCTCGTTAAGCAGTTTGGCGATCCCGAAATCGGTCAGGAAGGCGTTGTGCATTTTGTCCAAAAGGACGTTATCCGGCTTCAGGTCGCGGTGGATAATCCCCTGTTGATGGGCGTAATCCAGCGCGCCGGCAATCTGATCGAGCATCCGCCCCGATTTTTCGAGGGGGATTGCCCCACTCGCCCGCAGCAGTTGCGCCAAACTGCCGCCTTCGAGCAGTTCCATGACCAAATAGGCAACGTCGTTTTCATGCCCAAAGCCAAAGACCTTTAAAATGTGGGGGTGGCTCAGGCGGGCAATTGTTCGCGCCTCGCGGGTGAACCGCTCCCCAAAGAGGGGATCATCAATCTTGTCTGAGCGGATGATTTTGATCGCCACATCGCGCTCAACAGATGTCTGCCGTGCGCGATAGACGGTTGCCATGCCGCCTTTCCCCAGTTTGGAGATAACATTGTATTCGCCGAACTTCTGCCCGATACAGGGATCCATGCCAAATCTTCCCTCGCCGCTTTGCTATTGAATGCACCATTGTAACCTGATTTACAACCTTGTGCGGAAAGCAAACCTTGCACAAACGTGGGCGACTCCCTTATCTTTGATCTCAGTCGCCGTGTTGTGGGCATTTCCCGCCCGATTCGGTCTATTTAGAGAGTTGCCATTGTGAAACATCGTCTTTACCCGTTTATCCTTGCGGGGGCGGCGGTGATCGCCCTCGGCATTTTAGGCGTGCGCGGCTTGCGCGGCGCCCGTGCGCCGGAATACAGCGCCGATGTCGTTGCTGCGCTAGGGGGGAGCAGCACAGAAGGTTTTGCCCGCGCCCTCACCGTCCGTCCTTTTGTCTTTCCGGCTGACCACGCCGCGCATGGTGAATTTCAAACCGAGTGGTGGTACAACACGGGCAATCTCAGCACCGCTGAGGGGCGGCGCTTTGGGATTCACTTCACCATCTTCCGGCGGGCGCTCAGCCCGACCATGCCCAAACGAGACTCCGAGTGGGCGACGAATCAAGTCTATTTTGCCGACTTCGCCCTTGCCGATGTCAGCGCCAACCAATTTTACGTCTATGAGCGCTTCAGTCGCAGCGCGGCGGGGCTTGCTGGCGCTGAGCCTGACCCCGCCCAGGGTGTTCGGATTTGGCTTGAAGATTGGGCGATTCGCGGTACAGACAGCCAAGCCAGCGGCTTCCATCTGAAGGCGGGGGAGGGCGATATTGCCCTTGATCTGACGCTGCGCCCCACAAAACCGCCCGCTCTGCAAGGGGATCGCGGGTTGAGCCTGAAAAGCAGCATCGCCGGCAGCGCCAGCTATTACTACTCCCTGACGCGCAACGAGGCGCAAGGGACGATCACCGTGAAGGGGGAAACCTTCGTCGTCAGCGGCACGACATGGTTTGATCACGAGTTCAGCACAAGTGTTTTAGGCGAAAACGCCGTCGGGTGGGATTGGTTTTCCATCCAGTTGGACCATGGGCGGGAGGTGATGTTCTTTACCATTCGCCAGAAGGATGGCGGGGTAGAGCCAAACTCTCATGGAACACTGATTGAAGCGGACGGGACAACCCACGAACTCCCCCTGAGCGCCTATACGATCACGCCCTTAGGGACATGGGCAAGCGAGCGCACGGGCGCGGTGTACCCCTCCGGCTGGCGAATCACCATCCAGACGCCAACGGGCGACCTGCTTTTGGAAGGGACGCCGCTCCTCCTGAACCAGGAATTGAACACGACGACGGCCTATTGGGAGGGGGCGACGCGCTTCACTGGCACCGATGGCGGTGTGCCGGTCAGCGGTTATGGCTATGTGGAACTGACCGGGTACAACCGCAGTCCGGCACAGCGGGAATACAGCCGCCAGTGAGCGGTGGCTGCTGTGTTGCCTCCTGTTAGCCCGTGCCTTCTTCGGCGGTTGGCACAAGCCGCTTGTAGGTGCGGTTGTGGTAAAGCAGGGGGGCTAAGTCAGGCTCGCTGTGAGCGGCGATGACCTCAGCGATGAAGATGGTGTGTGTCCCCGTCTCGATGCTGTTGACGACGGCGCAGTCGAACCAGGCAATCGCCCCCGCTAGGAGCGGCGATCCGGTCTCGGCTGTTGTGTAGGCGATGCCTGCAAAGCGATCGGTGATCGTCTTATCAATCCCCGCAAAGCGGTTGGAGAGCGCCTCTTGCCCCTGCCCCAACATGGAGATGGCATACACGCCCGATTGCCGAACAAGGGCATGGGCATAGGTATCTTTGTTCAGGCAGACGAGGACGGTGGGCGGTTCAAGGGCGACAGAGGTAAAACTACTGACGGTCATACCCGCCAACGCGCCCTGATGGTAGGTGGTGACGACGGTCACCCCTGTTGCCCATTGGCGCATGGCGGCACGCAGTACCTGAGACTCTACGGGCATGGCTGCCCTCCTTCTGGTAAACGAAATTTGTCATAATATTATGACATTATAACAGGAGGGGAGAAGATGCCCCACAAGCGATTTTAGGGGCGAGGGAGTCACCCCTTGCCAAGCCGTGAGCAATCCCGTATAATCACACTTACCCAATGAAGGTTGGGGCAATGGGTCGTTAGCTCAGTTGGTTAGAGCGCGTCGTTGACATCGACGAGGTCAGAAGTTCGAGTCTTCTACGACCCACAACCAAACTCCCCAGTGAATCATCCGGCAGCCACGCCGGATGATTTGATTCTAGGCGGGGTTCACAGGGTTTGGGGTTTTCTCGCGGGTGGAGAGCAAACGCTAGGTTACACCAGCCACTTGCCCGTTGAGGGTACGGAAACGACACTAAGGCTTCGATACAACTATTGCAGTACCCTCGTATTGCAGTACCCTCGCTGGTTGAACGGCAACCAGCCTTCTTACAAGAAGGACGGGCGTAGGTTGATTTACCCCTTAATCACCGCAGCATACCCCATCGATAAGTCTATCGTGATGAGCAGGGCTGTCAACCACTAAGGGGTCAATTTCCATGAAAAATGCTGTAGGTTGTGTTGAGCGTGTAATCTCAGTGATCCCGCTGCTAAAGCAGCGGGCTGAAGGTAGCCCCCTTCGGGGCTTAAAATCGAGTGTGGGGATGCGCTGGGCGGACTAATTGATCGTCACGTTTGGCTGCGCGGGTGGATAGTTAATCTCCACCAATTTGGCTTGGATTGCCTCCCATGTGGCGGGGTCTCCCCACGACACTTCAACGTGTTTCGTCGCTTGGTCAGCCTTGACGGTAACCACCCCCACCACCTCGCTGAGTTCCTCTTGAATGGTGTGAACACAATGCCCACAGCTAATGTTCGGCACGACAACGGTTTTTGTCTCGTTTTTCATCCTAATCCGACCTTTCTTTCTACAGGGTGTTCGCAAAAACTTCGCTCACTTCACGGAGCGCTTTCTCGCGCTCGGCGGCATCGTTGCCCTGCACGGCAGTGATCACACAGGTATGGAGATGATCTTCAAGAATCACTTGGCTCACCTTTGCCAACGCCGCTTGCGCCGCTTGAAGCTGCTTGATCACATCGATGCAGTAGCGATCCTCCTCAACCATCTGAAGAATTCCGTTCAGGTGTCCAAGTGTGCTTTTGAGCCGGTTGAGAACGGCTTTCTTTGTTGGTTGTTCCATAGATGAACGCTCCGCTGAATTCCTTACCCCCACCCCGCCGGGGTGGGCTTATAGAACAATAGCATAGAGCGCAATTCTTTCCAAGTGTCGGTATCCCTTGCGATTCACCCAGTTTCAGACTCACCCTAAAGCGACTTCTCATTTTCATGCTACACTCTGTGGCGAGATCAGGGCGTTTTCAAGGTGTTCAACGGGGATTGTCATGTCACGCGAACGAGTGCTGGTGGTGGACGATAGCGCCGATAACCGCGAGTTCATTGTCTCCGCCATTCTAAAACCAAATCAGTATGAGCCACTGGAAGCCCGTGATGGTGTGGAATGTATGGAGATTGCCCGCAAAGAATCTCCCGACCTGATCTTGCTTGACCTGCAAATGCCGCGCTTGGATGGCTTAGGCGTGCTGGATGCGCTCCGTCGGGAAAATCTCGCCATTCCAGTTATCCTGATGACCTTTCACGGGTCGGAAGAAATTGCCGTTGAAGTATTCCGCAAGGGCGTTCGGGATTATGTCAAAAAGCCTTATACCCCAGAGGAAATGCTCCGCGCCATTGAAGGCAGCCTTACCGAGACGCGCCTTCGCCGCGAGAAAGAGGCGCTCACCGGACGCCTTCTTGCCGCCAACAAAGACCTTCACGCCCGCGTGAAAGAATTAAACACAATCTACACCATCGGCAAAAGTGTCACCGCCTTGCTTGATCCGGCGCAGCTTTTGGCACGGGTGGTTGAGGCGGCAGTGGTCGTCACCGGCGCAGAGGGCGGCAGCCTGATCTTGGCTGAGGAGGGCGATCTCATCCTGCGGGCGGTTAAACGGCGCGGGGAGGCACACGCCCGCCCCACCGCTGAAATCACCCAAGACCGTATTGCCGAACGCGCCATTCAAAGCGGGGAGATCGTCTCCCTGACCCCCCAGCAAATGACGCTGATGAAATCGCGCAACCCGAACGCCCCCCATGCCGTGATGTTCGTCCCGATCAAACTCAGCGGGCGGACGATTGGAGTCGTCGGCGTTGAAAACATTACAGTGGCAAAGGCGTTTTCCGAACATGAGGGGGCGCTTGTCTCCGCCTTGGGAGATTACGCCGCTATCGCCATTGAGAACGCCCGCAACTTTCAGGCGTTGGAAGAAGCCAAAGAGCGCGAACAGATGCAGATTCGCCGCGCCTTCGAGCGCTATGCTGCCCCTAGTGTGGTGGATCGCATTTTGCGTGCGCCGGACGGTCTGACCCTTGGCGGGCAACGGCGCGAGGTGAGCATCCTCTTTGCCGATCTGCGCGGCTATACAAATTTCACCCAACAGGCGGCGCCGGAAAGCGTCGTTGAACTGCTGAACGCCTATATGACTTTGGCAGCGGAGGTGATCTTTGCCCGTGAGGGGACGCTGGATAACTACCTCGGCAGCACGATCATGGCGATCTTCAATGCCCCGGAAGAACAAAGCGACCACCTCTACCGCGCTGTTGATGCGGCAATTGCCCTTCAGCACGCCATCCAAGAGATGAACGCCAAGCACAAGATAAGCCTTGCCTTAGGGATAGGGGTTGCCGTTGGCGAGGCAATTATCGGCAATGTGGGGACGCAGCGGGCGATGCATTATACGGCGTTGGGCGGGGTTGTTGGCACGGCAAAGCGCCTTCAAGAACGCGCCGCCGCCGGACAAACTCTTGCCGAGGAAGAGGTCATCACCCGCTTGGGCGATCTTCTTGAGGCAGAGCGCTTAGGGGCAACAGGCGGGACATCCGAACAGGGACAGGTGGGGCAAGCTGTCGTTTACCTCATTAAGGGCTTGGCGTGAGCGCCGCATCGTCCCGCCCCCGCTCTGGATCGACGCCATGCCAGAGCGTCGCTCGCCCTGCCCCTAGCCGCCAGCCCACTGCCGCCGCCAGCGCCCGCTGAAGGTAGCCTTGAGCCAGTCTGACGGCATCCGGCAGCGCTGTGCCCTTCGCCAGTTCAGCGGTAATGGCGGCGCTGAAGGTGCAGCCTGTGCCGCGTGGGTTGTCTAAAGCAAGGCGCGGTGTCTCGTAGTGGTGCAATGTCCCCCCCACCGCCAAAATATCGATCATCACGCCGCTTGGCAAATGCCCCCCTTTGACCAAGACAGCGGGGAGGTTATACCGCGCACAGAGTGCCAGCGCCGCCGCTGACATCTCCTCGGCGGTGGTGACCGCCCCTTCCAGCAGCAAACCACATTCGGTTAGATTAGGCGTGATGAGCGCCGCTTGGGGAAAAAGTGCCTCACGGTAGGCGGCAAGACCTGCCGCGTCCACCAGCCGCCGCCCATCACCCGCCACAAGGACAGGATCGACCACCAGCGGGGCGGCAAAGCCAGACTCCGCAAAAGCAGCCGCCACCGCCCGAATGGTTGGGGCATTGAACAGCAGCCCTGTTTTTGCCGCATCCGCACCCATATCCGTCAAGACCGCCCGCATCTGACGGGCAATAAACTCCGGCGGAAGGGGCTGTACAGCGTAAATTGCCTGTGAGTCTTGGGCAGTGAGTGCGGTGATCGCCAGCAGCCCATAGACCTGATGGGCGGCGAATGTTTTGAGGTCTGCCGCCACCCCCGCCGCCCCACTGGAATCGCTGGCGGCAATGGTCAGCGCCGTTGGTGGCGTTCGGACGGGGGGCGGCGAGTCAGCCGCGCTGGGCATGGTTAGGCGTCGCTAGGAAGTGTTTTGCGAAGGGCGGTTTCTATTGTCTCACAGAGCATGGCGCGGGTGGCTGGTTTGCGCAGGAAATAATCGGCGCCAGCGTCTTGCGCTTGGGTTTCGATTATCTTGTCATGACTGGCGGTGTAGAAGATCACCGGAATGTGCGCGGCGCTGGCATCTGCCTTCAAGCGCGTACAGACCTCCAGACCGGTCATGTCGGGGAGCATGAAATCGAGCAGGATCACTCTGGGGGGATTGTATTCCACAGAGATCAAGGTGTCATGCCCATTCATGACGCTTTCGATAGGGCGATTCAAGGGACGGAGCATGATCCGCAGCAGATCGAGCGTTTGCTGCTCATCATCGACAATCAAAATGTGATCGGTCATACAACGGTACTCAACATACTATGATTCACAAAATTCATATTCAGTCTAAAGGGTGATCTAAGAAAATGCAATGGTTTGGGGTTTCCCTTGTTGGATTCGCTGAAGGGCGCGAGAGAATCAAGCAGACAGACTTGCCCTTGCCCTACTCTCCCATAAGGGGAGGATAGGAAAAGGGTGAGGGCATATTCAACCCGTGTGGAGGGTGTCCCTAGTAGACCATCAAGAAGATAACCATAGAAAGAGACGCCCTCATCCCCTCGCCCACAGAATTTCTCCCCTATTCCCTGTCTACGGGGAAAGGGGGAGAGATTCCCTCTCTTTAGTTTAGGGGGAGGGGATTAGGGTTTCCAAGCCCCGAAGGGGTGGTTACTCCTAGCCGCTGCTTTAGCGGCGGGCGCTCACGGGCGGCGCTGGGCGCAATGCCTTGCGCCCCTACGGGAATTACACTGACAACATACTCTAGCCTGCTCTAGCCTGCTCCTATTGGGCTGGCGCTTTGCACAAAAACCAGTTTGAGGTGTCTACATCGGCGGCGCGGTATTCATACAGCGCCCGATTCCAGACAAAGGTGTAAACCCATCCGGGGGTGACAATACCATCCGTCGTGACGCCGACTTTCGGGCATTCCAACTGGCTGTTGCGGAACTCGCGGTATGCCCACTTCCAGCTATAGCGGGGCTGGTCAAAGTCGGCAAGGGTGATGTCCGCTTTCCCCACACGAGTCCCCAAATCTTGCAGAGCAAGGTTGAAGGTGTCTGGTGGGTCGGTGCGCGGTGGGTTGGTGGGAATAGCGGTCAGTTCATAGATCGCGCCTGTGGGGTTTGTGCAAAGCTTCAGGGAATCGGGCTTGCCAAACGCCACACGGTAATCGTACTCTTTGCCGCGCAGGACAAAAATAAATTGGTAGCCAATGACCTTCCCAGGGGTGGCAACCTCGCCCGCCAACGGACACTCCAGCGAGCTATCGGCAAAATCGACCCCGCGCCATTCCCAACGGGAGGTAGGGTTGTCAAAATCGGCGAGGGCAAGCGTCCGCCCTAAGCGTGTGCCGAGGTCTTTCAGCGCCTCGTTAAATTCTGCCGGAGGGGTGCCGCCCTGCGCATGGGTCAGGCGTGCCGCCCCGACGATCAGCAGCGCAGCGGCTGTCAGCATCAGGGCAAAAACGAGAGGACGTTTGACCATAGGGGTATCTCCTTGATCTGAAACCTGAATTCGTCACTACTGGGGAGAAGTGTATCATAGGCGACGGGAAAAGCATCCGGCGGGTTGCATTCTTGGATTTTTCTTAGCGTTGGTCAACCTTAGATAACAAAATCCCCCCACTATCACGATAATGGGGGGACTTTGTTGTTAGTGGAGGTGGGCGACTCTGCCATCGCCGTCCACGATAACTCTCCCGTCCGCGTCTACAAGCGTAGTCAGGCTATTTGTGTGTCGTCGGTGGCAACCCCGCCCAACAGGGTCTCGCCACGGACCAGCCAGTGATCTTTTGCCTCGTTTATCGGCGTTGCAAGGCAGCATCCCGGTCTTTGTCACGCCTGCGTCCGACCCAACCGGGCATGGTTCGGGGCAGACGCGCTAACGCTTTAGGTTAGCTGTCCGGTTTCGTTATCGCTTAGGCAGCGAGAGCGAGACGCGGAGCAACAGTGTTCTTGTTGCCAGTTATGGTTTGCACATTTGTTAACTAGGGGACATGCGCCCCGGCTTGCAGCTTACGCTCAACCTACCGTGTCGAATCTAGTTCACCCCCGTATGGTTAAGACATCTCTAGAATACCATAAAAATGGCACCGTGTACAGAGGCGAAAGGTGGGGGCGATCTACCACTTGTGCGAATCGGTCACTTGGAAAAGACTGCTCCTTTTGGCACAATTAACGCCATTCCTAGACGTATACCCTGTGATGAGGTGTTGACAATTTCCATGACCCATATCCTTGTGCCGGATAATCTTGACAATGCTGGACTGACCCTTCTGAAGGCTGCCCCGGAAGTGACCCTCCAAGCGGCGGCAAAAATGAGCCGCGAGGAAGTGCTTGCCGCCATTCCCAACGCCGCCGCCATGATCATTCGCAGCGCAACCACCGTAGACGCCGCCATGATGGATGCCGCACCACGCCTGAAGGTGATCGGGCGAGCAGGCGTTGGCGTCGATAATGTCGATCTGCCAGAGGCAACCGAACGCGGGATTGTCGTGATGAACGCCCCCGATGGGAATACAATAGCCACTGCCGAACTTGCCTTAGGGTTGATGTTGGCGTTGGCACGCCATATTCCGCAAGCAAACGCCACCACCCACAGCGGGAAGTGGGAGAAAAAAGCCTTCATGGGCGTTGAACTGCGCGGGAAAACCCTCGGCGTCGTCGGCTTTGGGCGCGTTGGACGGGCAGTGGCAAAGCGGGCGGCGGCGTTCGAGATGACAATCATCGCCTTTGATCCCTTCATCTCGGCGGAATCGGGCGCGGCGCACGGGGCAGAGATGGTCAGCCTTGACGAACTCTATGCCCGCGCCGATTTCATCACCTTGCACGCCGTCTCCAGCCCCGAAAACAAGGGGATGATCAACGCCGCCTCAATCCAGAAGATGAAGAAGGGCGTCCGTATTGTCAACGACTCACGCGGGTCACTCATTGATGAGGCGGCGCTGGCAGAGGCGTTGAAATCTGGGCAAGTGGCGGCGGCGGCGCTGGATGTCTTTAACAAAGAGCCGCTTGAAGACGGCAGCCCACTGGTGGGGATTCCGAACGCCATTTTGACACCCCATCTGGGGGCAAGCACCTTAGAAGCGCAAGATGCGGTTGCTATCCAGATTGTTGAGAATGTCTTGGGGGCGCTGTTCAGGGGCGACTATCGGAACGTCGTCAACCCCGATGTGCTGACAAAAGTGAGGGCGTAAAGGGGGGTGTAGGGCAGCGGTGGGCGACCATGTAAGGTCGCCCCGTCAATTTCCCTTATCTCTTTACCCGCCCGTGCGGTTGAATACACTGGCATGAATCAGGCGATCCTCCCACAGCAGCCCACTGCCGCTGACGGTATCGCCCATGATCCGAACATCCTTCCCCATGCCCACCGATTCAAAGGGGCTGGTTTCTACCGTGGCAAGGTCGTGTAGGAATGCCCGCACCTGATGGGGAGGAAGTGGTATTGTCTCCTTTTCCGGCTGTTCCAGGGCATCAAACAGATAACTGCGCAGCAGTTTTGACCACAAGGTCTTGAGCGTCTCGTGATGGTCAAAGACATCAGCGCCAACAATCGTTCCATTGATTGCCACCAAAAAGCCCTCGGCTTGCGGCGCAGTAAAGGCATTCAGATAGGACACCAACTGATCCTCATTCTGGGTGTAGGCATCGTGAAGCGCTGCCGTCTGTGAATGTGAGCCATGCGCCGCCATTTTCCGCTGTACTTCGCCCCAGACCGCACGCTGATCCGAGTCGTACCAATTTAATTCGGTGCGCTGAAGGTCTTCCGCCGAAGTATCTGCCTCCCGACGGGCTTTTTTCTCGCGCAGGCTGTTCGTCACGTTTTCGACTTGCATCCGCCGAAGTTGGCTGTGGGAGGCGGTAGCGGCTGTGGAAAAGTGCCGTGAACGGTATGACCAGCGCCCCTGTTCGACACAGCTTACGGGAATCGGCATTTCCGATCCGGCGGGAATCAGGAGCGAGGTGTTCAAGACGCGGTTTTGTTTGGCGCCGATCAATTCTTCGCCAACGATCAGCAGCACGGGAAGTCCGCCCGTATTGACCACCTTGAGTTGAGGGACGTTCCCCCCCTCGCTAATTTCTTCAACGCTTAGGCTTTTGCTGGCTAAGCTCTCATCAAGGGTTTGATAGGCACGCTCATGCCCATTTTTGCTGTGGAGGGCGTAGATCGTCACATGCTTGTATGTTTGCGCCTCTCCAACCCGAATGTGTTCTAAAAACGCGGCTAACTCGTTCATACGACCCCTCCACGCTGACTTTCAACCAACCTGCTTACACGTGCGATACCATACACTCACCGCCTATCAAGTATAGTATAGAACGCCTCAGGCGAAGCCGATAAATGTTATGCCGCTGCCCCCATCCGCCTAACGCCGTTCTTTTGCAAGGAAAAGGGGTGCGGCGAGGGCGCGGGGTTAAAACGCCCGCGCTAAGGGTGATCACCCCGTTGGGGCTTAACTACAACATGGTGGGGGTTAGGGTTTCCAAGCCCCGTAGGGGTGGTTAGTCTCAGCCCGCTGCTTTAGCGGCTCTCTCTTAGGCTGACCTACAGCATTTTTCAAGGAGATTGACCCCTTAGTGGTTGACAGCCCTGCTTATCACGACATACTTATCGATGGGCTAGGCGGTGGTGATCTAAGGGGTAAACGAACGACGCCCGCCCTTCTTGTAAGAAGGCTGGTTGCCGCCCGACCAGTGAGGGTACTGCAATAGTTACGCACATGCCCGTAAGTCGTAAGACACAGCCTTTTCTCAGCCGCTGCTCAAACCCGCACACTGCCCACCTTTGGGTGTTTCGTCTCCCCCCTTTCTAAGCATCGTCTCACCGATGTTAGGAACTTCGCACAAAGATTCTCAATGCCTTACAGCATTTTTCATGGAAATTGCCTCCTTATTGGTTGACAGCCCTGCTCATCACGATATACTTGTCGATGGGGTATGTTGCTGTGATTAAGGGATAAACGAACCTACGCCCGTCCTTCTTGTAAGAAGGCTGGTTGCAGCCCAACCAGCGAGGGTACTGCAAGCAATAGTGATAGTGATACAATCCCTAAAACATGGTAGCAGACAGGAGCGCAGGTTGCGACGAACGACAGGTGCGCTGATCCTTTTTGCGGCGCTCATCTTTGCCTATATAGCGTCCCCTCCACAGGAAGTTGCCGCTCAAAACGCCGCGATTAGGCTCACATTAGAGGTTGGTTACGAAGGCTACTATCGGGCGGATAGCTGGCTGCCTGTGCTTGTACGGGTGGCAAACGGCGGCGCGGATATTTCCGGTGAACTGCACGTCATGTCTGTAGACGTGTTGGGAAAAGCCACCGATCCCTTCATTGCGCCCATTGACCTTCCCACACGCTCTGAGAAACAACTTTTTCTCTACCTTCCGGCAGATTACACCGCCCAAACCATCCGCGTAAACCTTGTGACGCCCGAACGCATTGTTGCCAGCAGCGAACGGGATGTAAAACCCGCCCGTCCCTCGGACATGCTCTTTGCCGTCGTCACCGATTCCCCAACGGGGACGATTGACCTGAAGGCGATCCGCAGCGGCGTGGGCGATGCCTATCAGGCGACATGGCGTGTGGAGAACCTCCCCCGCCTTGCCGAATCGCTGCGGGCGCTCGATGGAATCGTCCTGAACGATGTGGACAGCGGGGCGCTTGGCATTGATCAACGGCAGGCGCTGACGGATTGGGTCTTGAGCGGTGGGCATTTGGTCGTCACCGGTGGCTCGAATTGGCGGCGGACAGCAGCGGGCGTCAAAGACATTTTGCCGCTCGTCCCCGAACGGATCACCACCTTACGCAGTATGCCCAGTGTGGCATCCTTTGCCGGACGCCCCGCCGCCCTCGCCAGCCCGAATCCCTTTGATGTGGCAGAGGGGACGCTCACCGCCGAGGCGCTTGTCCTTGCCGAACAAGGCGGCGTGCCGCTCGTCGTCCGCCGCGCTTATGGGGCGGGCTTTGTCGATGTCCTCGCCTTCGATCCCAACTTTGAGCCGTTCAGCCGGTGGGGAGATCGCGGGCAGTTTTGGTTCACCCTGTTCACCACCGCTGGCAGCACGCCAAGCTGGGCGGGGGGTGTCACCAACACAACGCAAAGCCGCGTCGCCGCAGATACAATCAGCGGGCTGCGCCTGCCCGATGTGGCACAGTTGGCGATCTTTTTAGGGCTGTACATTGCCTTGATTGGACCTGTTAACTACGTTGTTCTGCGCCTGATCAAGCGGCAAAGTTTGGCGTGGTTCACCATTCCGCTCATCGTCACCGGATTTACCACCGTTTATATTCTGACGGGGGCAAGCCTGCGCGGGACGCAAGCGATCATCAACCGCATGGCGATTGTTCAGGTGTGGGAAAACACCACGCGAGGGCAAGTCGATGCGATCATCGGCGTTGCCGTCCCCCGCCGAGGGACGTACAGCCTGAGCATCGGGGATAACTATACTCTCCGCCCCCTGAACGATACCGAGTCGGCTGGCTTGATCAGCGGACGGGCGACGACGATCTATGAGGTAGGCGGCTACGAGGCACGCAACCTGTTTGTCGATGCAGGGACAACCGCCGCCTTTGGCTCAAGCGGCTTCACCGATGTGCTGCCTCTTGAAGGCGAGGCGCGAATCATGCTTTCGCCGGGGAGTTCAGCGGTAGTTTCGCCAACCCCCGGTGCGATAGGCGTCACCATCAGCGGGCGGGTGAAGAACACGACGAACCAAGTCTTGTACTACACCCAAGTGATCGCGCACGGTGGGGCGTATACCTTAGGGACGCTGAACCCGGGCGATGAGACCACGTTTTCCTTCCCAATGAACGCCGATCTTTCCCCGCCAGCATCGTTGGGCAGCAACATATGGGCAAGCGCCTACTTCCGCGCCGGACGGTACAACAACACCCCATCGAACATCACCGTTAGGCAAATCATGGGGATGCGCTACCTCGGCTACCGTGATCCGTTCGGCGGGCGCGGTTTTGAAAACGCCGATGAGCAGCAAGAAGACCTTCGCCGCCAGCGCTTTTTGGAGAGCATCATCACCGATTCCGATCCGAGTGGTGGGCGAGGGACATCTGTTTATGTGACGGCGTTCACGCGGGAATCGCCCGTCCAAGTGGCGCTTTCCGGCGTCGCCTCCGTCACCGAAGATACCACCGTCTATATCTACCGCCTGCCCGTGACGGTGACCACCCAAGACCCGGCGCGGGCGGTGGAACTACCCAACGCCTACCTAACATGGACGCCCACCGAGCAAAGCACCCGCCGCGATGTTGCCCCCTATGAAATGAGCATCCAACCCGGCGAACGCTACGTCTTCCGTTACATCCCTATGCCGCTGATGCGCATGGAGAACGTCACCGAGATTCGGCTGACGCTGCAACCGGGGAATTCTGCCTCGCGCAGTGTGACCGATGCCGTTTCCCTTTACAATTGGCAGCGTGGGGAGTGGGAGGTGATCCAGACGCCGAACTTCCTGACGCGGATCATCGACGCCGGACGGTTCATCGGACCGGAAAACGCCATTGAGATGAAAGTAGAAGTGACGGCGAATGTGAATCGGCTTTATTATGAACGCATCGACCTGACCTTGTATGGGACGCTGCGGGAACAGCGCTGAGGGCAGCCACATTGAAAACACAAGGAAGATAGAGACTAATAACCCCACCCCCTGCAACCCCTGCTCTCCGTAAACGGAGAGCAGGGATTACGCAGCAGTCGGGGGGGGGGGATAGGGGTTCTTAGAAAGATGACCGATTGCCACATCTTTCGTATATGTGTTTATATCTGATGTTACGTCCGATCAAGCCTTTTGAGGAGTCATTACAGTCATGACCGACGCTCCCCCCGATATTGGCAAGCGCTCGCTCGATCTGGAAGCGGTGCGCCGCCAAATTGACGATGCTGATCTCGTCATTGAGACGCGCTCGCTGGTCAAGCGCTATGCCACCCTCACGGCGGTGAAAGACCTCTCGCTAAGCGTCCCACGTGGGGCGATCTACGGCTTTGCCGGTCCCAACGGGGCGGGGAAAACCAGCACAATGCGCATCCTCACCACGCTGATGCGTCCCACCAGCGGACAAGCATTCATCGCTGGCACAGAGGTGACCAAAGACCCGCGTACCGTCCGCAGGCAAATTGGGTTCATGCCCGATTATTTCGGCGTGTACGACGACATGAAGGTCTGGGAATACCTCGATTTTTTTGCCGCCTGTTACGATATTTCCGACGCAGAGCGCCCCACCATGATCGCTGATTTGCTTGATCTGGTCGATCTCACCCACCGCAAAGATGATATGGTGGATAAGCTGAGTCGCGGTTTGCAGCAGCGGCTCTGTTTGGCGCGGACACTCGTTCATGATCCGCAGGTCTTGATTCTAGACGAACCCGCCTCTGGGCTTGACCCCCGCGCCCGCATTGAGATTCGTGAACTTTTGGTGGAATTGGCGCGGATGGGCAAGACGATTTTCTTCTCCACGCACATCCTTGCCGATGTTGCCGAAATCTGCACGCACATTGGGATCATCGAGGCGGGGGAGATGGTTTTGCAGGGGCGTATGGACGATGTGCGCCGTCGCCTGATGCCCAACCGCCAAGCGGTGATCACCTTCCTAGACCGTGCCGACGAAGCCAAGGTGGCGCTTGGAAAAATTATGGGCGTGCTGGATGTTCAAGAGATCGTGGAGGAGGCGGGGCGAAAGCGGCTGCGCGTTCACTTTGATGGCGATGATACGATACTCTCCACGATGATGCAGACGCTCGCCGCACAAGCCATTCCGGTGGTGAACTTTGCCGAGGAATCAGAGGATTTAGAATCGGTGTTTCTGAAGGTGACGAAAGGGATTGTCTCCTGATGCTGCGCCTATTCGTGCGAAACCCGGTGATCGTCAAGGAACTGCGGGGGCGGATGCGCGGGATGCGGGCGTATGCCTTGCTGTCGATCTACCTGCTGCTGATGTGCGGGTTCATGCTGCTGATCTATGTGTTGGCGGCGTCCTCGCGGGATTTGAACGGGTATACCTCTGGCGGGCAGATCGGGCGTTCGCTCTTTTTGGGGATCGTTGGGATTGAATTGTTCCTTGTCACCTTCATTGCTCCGGCGCTGACGGCGGGGGCGATCAGCGGGGAGCGCGAACGGCAAACCTACGATCTGCTGCGGACGACGCAGCTTTCCGCCTCAAAACTCGTCTTTGGCAAGCTATTCTCGGCGCTTTCCTATGTGCTGCTGCTGCTTTTGGCGGCAATTCCCTTGCAGAGCATCGCCTTTTTGTTCAGCGGCGTGAACGAGGCGGAGATTGCCCTAGCGACGGTTATCCTCTTGGTGACCTCAGTGCTGCTTGGGGCGGTGGGCATTTATGCCAGCGCCCTGAAAGAACGTACCGTCGCCGCGAACATCAGCGCCTATGGCTGGACGCTCGGCGTGATTTTGGGGCTGCCGCTGGTTGTGTTTGTCTTTATGGGCGTTTTTGGGGCGCGGATTCAAACGCTCTCGCTTTCGGCGCAAACGGTCTTGCTCTACCTTCTTTTGGCGATGATCATCACCAATCCGCTGGCGACGGCGTATGCCACCCAAGTGTGGCTGGTACAGACGGGCAGCGCGGGGGTGTTTACCCAAACGCTGACCGACCCGGTGACGGGAGTCACGGCACAGCTTCCGCTCATCTCGCCATGGATTTTGTTCACGGCGCTGTATGGGGTGCTTGCCATCTGGCTGATTTGGCGCTCCGTGCGCCGCGTCCGCCGGATAGAGGGGTAAGGGAGAAAGCCGATCTTGTGTGGGGAACTTCCCACCGCTGGAAAGAGTCCTAAAGGTGATGATGATTTAAGAATGCCACCCGGCATCAAGGTTACAATACGTATAGAGTAGATTAGGACTTTACGCCGTCGAATGCCGTTGAACTGGTTTATCCCGGCTTGATCGAATAAAACAAAGAGGGGGCAGTTTGTGTCTAAAGACCTCTGGACAGCCGTCGATCACTACACCGCCACCATCGCCCTCCCGCCCGATCCCGTGCTGGAGGCAACCTTACGCGCCTCTGACGAGGGCGGCTTGCCCGCCATTCAAGTTTCGCCCCATCAGGGGAAGATGCTCCATCTGTGGGCTGCCTCGATGGGGGCGCGGCGTATTTTGGAGATCGGCACGCTTGGCGGCTACAGCACGATCTGGCTGGCGCGGGCGCTCCCCGCTGGCGGGCGGCTGGTCACCCTTGAAGTTCAGCCGAAACACGCCGAAGTTGCCCGCGCCAACCTTGCCCAGGCTGGCTTTGCCGATGTGGTTGAGGTTCGCTTGGGGGTGGCGCTGGAAAGCCTTGCGGCGTTGGCAGCGGAGGGCGGCGCTCCCTTCGATTTTGTCTTTATCGACGCCGATAAAATCAACACTGCCGCCTATTTTGAGTGGGCGCTCACGCTCACCCGCGTTGGTGGGGTGATCGTCGTGGATAATGTCATTCGCGGCGGCGCTGTTCTGGATGCCACCAGCGGCGAGGATAGTGTCGTGGGGATACGGCGCTTCAACGAACGCCTTGCTGCCGAACGGCGCGTCAGCGCCACCGTGATCCAGACCGTCAGCGGCAAGGGCTACGATGGGATGACCATTGCCCTGGTGACGGGCGAGTAATATGTATCGGGGCGCTCTCCTCTCAGGGCGCTTCTCTTTTCCGAACGTTTAGCCAAGTGAGGGCGCTATGAACGACCAACCACCCATCCGTGATCACCTTCTCCGCTACGTGCAGCGGTGGGATATGCGCTTGCGGACGACCCTTCTTCCCCTCTGGATTCCACGTGGGGTAATCTTCGGACTGCTGATTGGGGTGGGGATTGCCCTCTTTGCGCGGCTGCGCCCTCTGCTAATGCCGCAGCAAGTCCTTGCCTTAGGCGTGGCGGCGGCGCTGCTGTGTGGCATGGCAGCATTTCTTGCCGTGTGGTTCGCCCCGCGCCCGCCGCTGAAGGCTGCCCGCTATTTTGACCGCACCTTTGGGCTGAAAGAACGGACGAGTACTGCCCTTGAAGTGGCGTCTGGCAGCCTTCCCGCCCCGGCGGGCATTGACACCCTGCAAGCGGAGGACGCCCTAGAAAGCGCCCGTCAGGTGCGGGCGCGGGACTTTCTCCCCTTCCGCGTGCGCCGCGCCGAGTTGGGGATCATGGTTGCCCTCGTCCTCGTTTTGGGTGTGTTGGCGCTCACCTTCAACCCGCAAGCGGCGGCGCTGGCGCAGTCACAGGCGATTACCGAGGTCATTGAGGATCAGGTTGAAAAACTGCGCGAGGTCAAGCGCGATATTGAAAGCGACCCCCGTCTGACAGAGGATGACAAGCGCTCTCTGTTGAAACCGATTGAGGAAGCAATCTCCAAACTACAGCAGCCCGGGATCAGCCAACCGGAAGCCGTTGCCGAGATGAACAAAGCGGCGGACGCGCTGAACGACCAACGGACGCAGTTGAACGAGCGCCAGCGCCAAGCGGCACAAGAATCCGCCCAAGCCCTCAGCCAAAGTCAGGCGACGCAGGGCATTGCTGAGCCGCTGAAAACGGGCGATCTCTCCGGGGCAGCCGCCGAGATGCGCAGTCTTTCTGCCAAATTGGATGAAAATCAACTGAGCAGTGAGCAGGCAAGCAGCACCGCCGATGCCTTAGAACGGGCGGCAGAGGCGCTGAAAGACCTGAATCCGCAGGCGGCAGAGGCGCTGAAACGAGCGGCAGAGGCGCTCCGTAAGGGTGATCAAAAGGCGGCGGCAGAGGCGCTTCGCGATGCGGCACGGGCGCTCCAAAACCAACAAGATCAGATGGACAGCACGCCCCAATCACAGGCGGCAGAAAATGCCGCGAAGGAACTGCAATCGGGCAGCGATGAGGTTGCCCAAGCGGGGCAGCCCGAACGCCGCGAGAACCAGCCCGGTGAATCGCGCAGCGGAAACCCGGGCACGCGCAGCCAGCCGCAGCCACGTCAGGGCGATCAGGCGGAAGGGAATCCGCAGGATGGCACAGCGGGACGACCAAGCAGCGAGCAGCCCGGCGAAAGCGGTGGCGACACAGGCGAGATGATGGACGGGCAGGGGTCGCCCAACAGCGGCGATCAGGAAGGCAACCTTGATGGGAGCGGCGCTCCGCAAGATGGCGGGCAGCCCGGCGACAAGGCGGGCGGTAGTTCTGGCAATGTGCCTGGGTCGGATGGCGGCACAAGCGGCACAGGGACAGGGGATGGTGGGGCGGGCAACGATGTGATCGGCGGAAATCCGAACGAGCAGCCGATCAACCCCAACACCAACCGAGGTGATGGGACACTGCGCAAGAACGATTACATCTATGCGCCGTCCTTTGTCGGCGGCGATGGCGGGGCGGAGGTGGGCTTGGATGGCGCGGGCGAACCTAAAGAGGGCGACCCTGTGGAAGAAGGCGACTTCACGACGAATCCCTATGGCAAAAGTGGCGTCAAGCTAGGGGATGCCGTAGGACGGGCAGCGCGACAGGCGGATGAGGCGATGGATTTGGATCGCGTCCCCGGTGCGCTGCGCGGGGTGATCCGCGATTATTTCTCTGGGTTGCAGAAGTAGAGGGTGCGAGGGAATGGCGCGCGGCTGAAGCCGACGCGCTAGGAATAACCGCCCCGTTGGGGCTTAAAACAAACGGGGGGGCGTTGTTTGCTTTCAAGCCCCCAGGGGTGGTCAGCCTTAGCTCGATCTTTTAAGCGGCGGGCGCAAACTATCCCAATGGGAAGGGCTAACCCATTGGGATAGCATATGGGAATACATACATACGAGGTTAGGCATGTCCGATCAATCGGCAATTACCGTTGAACAATTTCACGAGACAACAACCGCAATCCTTCGCGAGGTGGGAAAGATCATTGTTGGGCAAGACGATGTGGTGAAGTTCGTCCTCATCTGCGTGATCAGTGGCAACCATGCCCTGCTTCAGGGCGTGCCGGGCTTGGGAAAAACCACCCTCATCCGCGCCCTTGCCACCGCCCTGAATCTGAAATTCGCCCGCATCCAGTTCACGCCGGATATGATGCCCGCAGACGTGACGGGGACAACCGTCATGGAAGATATGGAAGATGGGCGGCGGCAGTTCCGCTTTCAAGAGGGTCCGCTTTTTGCCAACCTCGTCCTTGCCGATGAGATCAACCGCGCCACGCCCAAGACACAATCGGCGCTGCTGGAGGCGATGCAGGAAAAAACGATCACCGTTGGGACGCGGACGTACAAACTTGAACCGCCCTTTTTCGTCCTCGCTACGCAAAATCCATTGGAGATGGAAGGGACGTATCCCCTTCCAGAGGCACAGTTGGATCGCTTTATGTTCCGCATTGACGTGAACTTCCCCACGCCGGAAGAACTTGTCTCGATTCTGACGCGGACGACGGGCGGGAGCAGCGATCCGCAGTCCGCCGTTGCCGATGGGGGGCGTATTTTGGAGATGGGCAAACTGGCGCGTAACATCCCCGTCCCCTCCCATGTGATGGAGTACGTCGCCAAATTGATTGTCGCCACCCACCCCGATCATGCCGGCGCGATTGATTCTGTGCGGCAGTATGTGCGCTATGGCTCTAGCCCACGCGGGGGACAGTCGATCATCTTGGGCGCAAAGCTGAACGCGCTGATGGCGGGGCGCTTCAATGTTGCCTTTGACGACGTGCGAGCGGTGGCACGTGCCGCGCTCCGTCACCGACTGCTGCTCAACTTTGAGGGGCAAGCGGAGGGAATCACTACTGACAGCGTGATTGCCGAACTGATTGAGAAAATGCCTGTTGGGGCGCGGTAGGGGATGCGGGGGACGTGGGGGGTGGGGGATGCGGCGGGTGTAAACGGGCGCCCCGAAGGGCGTCGCTACACGTGCAATTTAGGTAGGAATAGGCTGTGCAAGAGACACTCTTTGACCAAACAACCCTGAACAAACTGAATCGGCTGACGCTGATCGCTCACAACGTGCGCAGCGGCGTGTTGAAAGGGGAGCGGCGTTCGGCAAAGCGGGGGACAAGCCTAGAGTTTGCCGACTACCGCAACTACACGCGGGGCGACGATCTGCGCCGCCTCGATTGGAATGTCTTTGCCCGTTTGGAACGCCCCTTTGTCAAGCTTTTTGAGGAAGAAGAAGATTTATCCGTCCATGTGCTGATTGACGCCTCCGCCAGCATGGATTTTCCCCGCACAGAGGGGGCGAACCCCGATCATCACAAGTTCCGCTTTGCGCAGCGGGTGGCGGCGGGCTTAAGTTATATTGCCCTAGGGACGGGCGATTACCTCACCCTGACGGCGCTTTACGGGGAAGGGCAAAACCGCAGTTGGGGACCGCTGCGCGGACGGGGGCGAACCTTTGCCGTGTTGGACTTCATCCGAGAGTTGACGCCCGTCAGCCACCTTGACTTCAACAGGGCGCTGAAAGACTATGCCCGCCGCAATGCCCGCGCTGGCTTGTTGGTGATCATCTCCGATCTGCTGGCGGTGGGGGGCTATCAGGATGGAATCGCCGCGCTCCAAAACGCCGGACATGAGATCGCCATCATCCACACGCTCTCGCCAGAGGAAGTCGCGCCCCCCTTGGCGGGCGATCTTCAGTTGGTGGATGTGGAGACGGGCATCAACCAAGATGTGACGATTGACGCCTCCATGCGCGATCTCTACATGAGCCGTCTTTTGACATGGCGCGACGAAAACGCCAAATTCTGCGCGAAACGCGGGGCGCATTACGCCACAGTGGAAACCAGCAGCGCGTGGGACGCCCTGATCCTCCACGAACTGCGCCGGATGGGGTTGGTGCGCTGAGGTCATGCCCCGTGCAGGTCGCCGTTGGATCGCCCTCAGCGTTCTGATCCTCCTCATTGCCTTCGCCTTTCGGCTGTGGCACTTGGGGACTCAAAGCCTTTGGCACGACGAGGCGTGGTCGGTCTTTAGCAGCTACACGCCCACCGCCCCACAGGGAATTCGCGGCAGCGACCCGAACGCCCCCCCCCTCTTTTACAGCACGGTCAACCTGTGGATGGTGGCGACGGGCGATACGGTGTGGGGGATGCGCTATTGGTCGCTGCTCCTCAGCCTGACCGCCGTTGCCGCCGTGATTGGGATCACCCGCCGCTGGTTTGGGCGCAGCGCCAGCCTGATGGCGGGGGCGCTCATGGCGATCAACCCCACGCTGTGGGTGTTCAGCCAAGAAATCCGCGCCTATACCGCCATGTCCGTGTTCGCCGTGATCCTCTTGGCGCTGCTTCACCCCTTCACCGTCCCTCGCCAAAAGGCGCTCCCCCCGCGCACATGGGCGTGGCTGCTCCTTGTGGAGTTCATCGCGCTCTACAGCCATACGCTCGCTGTGCCGTTGGTGGCGTGGCTCAACCTGACAGCGGCGATCATCTTCCTGTGGCGGCGGGCGTGGCGGCGCTTGGCGCTGTGGATCGCCGTCCAAGCCCTGATGGGCATCGCCTACCTCCCCTGGCTGCTGACCCAAAACCGCACGGGGACGCCCCTCAACACCCCACCGGCGATTAGCCCAAGCCTGATCGGGGACATTTGGGCGTCCTATTTCACAGGGATCAAAGGACTCTACCCGCACGAGAGTGCGTTGAGTGCCGCCATTATCATGTTTGGTGTCCTCGCCCTGCTGGTGGTGATTCGTGGTGGGCGGCGAGGCTATTCGGTGCGCGGGCTGCTCGTGCTGAGTCAGGTGGCGCTCCTGCCCGTCTTTCAGTGGGCGATCATCCGCGTCGCATCGATTGATTTTCACCCCCGTTATTTCATCCTGAGTCTGCCCGCGACGCTGATCCTGCTAGCGCTGGCGGCGCGGGGGTGGGCGGGGCGGGGCGCAGTGATCCTCACCGCCGCCGTTATAAGCGTCCTCATGACGGGGGCAGTCTACAGCACACCGATTTACCAACACGATGACTTCCGCGCAATTGCCGCACGCTATGCCCACGCCGAGGGGGATACGGCACTCGTCATTCCCTATGGGTGGGAGCCGACGCTTGATTATTACGGAAAGCACATGGGCTTTCGGGCGCCCTTCCTCGAAATTCCCCTTCACAGCACGCTGGATCGGATCATGACGGGCTTGCGGGAGGGGTTGGTGGGCAAACGCCGCGCCGAATTCCTCACATGGTTTCAACTCCCCGCCGATGTGCGCGGGGCGTATCCCTGCTTTTTAGGCGCGGTGGGGGAGAAAACAGACGAACTGACCGTCAGCGGGCTGCGCACGGAAACCTATCGCCTTGATCCGAACGCCCCGCTGGAGGATGTTTTTGCCCCGCTTCCCGTTCGCGATCCGCGCCCTGTGGGGGAGACGGGGATCGTCCTGAGGGGGACGAAGGCGATTCGCGGCTGCCTGATCCTGCTTTGGGGGGCGGGGCGCGATATAGACGAGGATTGGCGCGTTTCGCTGCGGGTGCGCGCCCCTTCTGGCGAGGAGATTCAGATTGGCGATGCCGACCTCTTGAATGATCGTCAACTGCCAAGCGCTCTCTGGCGGGCGGGCGAAGGCGGGGCAACCTTCATTCGCTACGGGGGACTCGATGGGGAACTGCCGGCGGGTACGCCATTTACCATTCTCTATCGCCGTGCCGATTTTGCCGAGGGCGGGCGCGTGGAAATCTTCGATTATTGCAGTACCCTCACTGGTTGGGCTGCAACCAGCCTTCTTACAGGAAGGACGGGCGTCGTTCGTTTACCCCTTGATCACCACCGCCTAGCCCATCGATAAGTATATCGTGATAAGCGAGGCTGTCAACGACTAAGGGGTCAATCTCCTTGAAAAATACTGTAGGGCGCGAGAGCAAGCGGACGCCCCCTGGGACGTCCCTATGAGGGTGCCGTGCGGGGGCGATCAGCGCCGATTGACAATGTTGCTGAAGATAAACATCGTCGTGCAGCCGCAAATGAGGACGAACACCAAGGCGCACCCCACGCGCATGATCCGCCCCGCCAAGCGAAAGACCGCCCCCACCACCATGAGCAGAACCATCAAACCGGCGGCAAAGATCAGCACGACGGCGGTTTGCCCCAGAGTCAACCCCCAGGGGGTCATGTTGGCGAGCATCTCGTTAATGGAATCCATCCTTTCAGTGTAGCATGTCCTGTGATCACGGACAATGCATCGCCGGTGTTAGGGTATGTTTGGATTAGGAGGCAGATCTATGGGGAGTTTTTTCACATCGTTCCGCACCATCAGCGCGGTGGGAATTGCCGCTGTACTTTGTGTGGTTGCCCTTCTGTTGGCGATCAGGGCGTTGAGGGGGTGGCGGTTGGCAGGAATTAGCCGAGGGTGGAACACGACACAAGGAACAGTTCTTGCGGCGGCTGTTCAGCGCAGCCGACGGGTAGGGCGAACGGGCGGCGGCGCGTTTTACCCCGTCGTTGCCTATGAATACAACGTGGGGGGAAAACGCTATGTAGGACAGCGCATCGATGCCGGATCGCCCGTAGGGATTGGAAACTATCAGGCGGTA
The DNA here is from genome assembly GCA_015075625.1 of Anaerolineales bacterium. Classification (NCBI taxonomy): domain Bacteria; kingdom Bacillati; phylum Chloroflexota; class Anaerolineae; order Anaerolineales; species Anaerolineales bacterium. The sequence goes on from JABTTZ010000001.1 coordinate 1,095,628, forward strand.
GAGCGGCGAGTAGCCGCGTACCCCATCGGGGGAAAGGTGACGGTCTATTACGATCCGAACGATCCCGCCACCGCCGTTTTAGAACACAGCGCTGGGGCGAGTTCTACCATTCTCGTTGTTGCCGTTGTGTTGGTCATCATTGCCATCAGCGTGTTGATCACCTTTGGCGGGCTACGGCTTGGCTAAAGGGCGGGAGGGGGGCGGACACGCTGCGGCGTGTCCCTAATCCCCTCCCGAATCCCCCTAGCGCTTATCCGAAAAGACCACTGATGGTATAATTTTGGTGGTCAATGGTGAATGTGAACAAGTTCCTCTTGTTACAGGGAATTGCCTCATGTTCGGTTAAAAGATGTTGTTTTTCGCTCATCAAAGGAGTTTTGCATGGCTGTTTCACCAACCGTCGTCACCCGCCCCTCGGAGTCACTCTCCCCAGAGACCCTGCTTGAGATGTTCTGGCTGATGCTGCTTGCCCGCCGCACCGATGAGCGGGCATGGGTGCTGCACCGTCAGGGGAAGATCGCCTTCCACATCAGCGGGATGGGTCACGAGGCGGGGCAGATTGGTGCGGCGTTTGCCATTCATCGCGGGGTCGATTACGTTCACCCCTACTACCGCGATTTGGCGCTTGTCTTGGCGCTTGGCGTCACCCCCCGCGACTTTATGATCAGCCTTTTTGGAAAGGTTGGCGAACTCAGCAGCGCTGCCCGCCAAATGCCCAGCCATTGGAGCGCCAAACAATTCGGTCTGCTGTCGTCCTCCAGCGTGGTTGCCACCCAAGTTCCCCAAGCGGCGGGGCTGGCATTCGCCATTAAATACAAAGTCGAACAGGGCTTGATCGCCCCCGATGATTTTTCCCACCCGCGCTGCGCCATCACCTGTTTGGGGGAAGGCTCTACCAGTCAGGGCGAGTGGCACGAAGGGATGAACTGGGCGGGCGTTCACAACCTCCCCATGATCTGCATTGTCCAGAACAATAATTACGCCATCTCCGTGCCGATGGATAAACAGATGGGCGTTGGGCAGGTGGTCGAACGTGCCGTCGCTTACGGCGTGCGCGGCGAGAGTGTAGACGGGCATAACGCCCTAGAAGTGTATGATGTCATGCACCGCGCTGTCCAGCGTGCCTATAACGGCGAGGGTGCGTCCCTAATCGAAATGAAGGTCAGCCGTCTGACGCCCCATTCCTCCGACGATGATGATCGTACCTACCGCTCTCGTGAGGAATTGGAGGAAGCGAAAAAGTTTGATCCGCTTGTGCAGTTTGCTGGCGAACTGACCGAACGCGGACTGCTGAACGAGGAAAAACGGGCGGCACTGGAGGCGCGGGCAACCCAGGTGGTCAACGACGCCCAACGCGAGGCAGAGGCACTGCCCTACCCCGATGAGGCGACCATTTATGATTTTGTCTACGCGACGGAGGCGGACTAACCCCCATGCCCGAAATGACGTTAATTGACGCCCTGCGCGAGGGGATGGACGAGGAACTCGCCCGCGATCCGCGTGTCTTTATCACCGGTGAGGATGTCGGCAAGCGGGGCGGTGTCTTTCGTGCCACCGTCGGCTTGTTCGATAAATATGGCGAAGGGCGCGTCGTGGATTCGCCGCTTGCCGAACTCTCGATCATTGCTGTTGGGATCGGGGCGGCGCTTGCCGGGCTGCGCCCGATCTGCGAAATTCAATTTGCCGATTTTATCCACCCCGCTTTCAACCAGATCGTGAATGAGGCGGCGAAAATGTACTATCGCAGCGGCGGGCAGTGGTCTGTGCCGATGCTCATCCGCGCTCCCTATGGCGGCGGCATTGGCGGCGGCTTGTACCACAGCCAAAGCGTAGAGGCGTTCTTTTGCCATGTGCCGGGGTTGAAGGTCGTCATTCCCTCTACCCCTTACGACGCCAAAGGCTTGCTGAAAAGCGCCCTGCGCGACCCCAACCCCGTCCTCATGTTCGAGCCGAAGAAGGGCTACCGCAGCATCAAAGGGGACGTGCCGCCGGGCGATTACACCGTCCCGCTTGGTCCCGCCCGTCTTGCCCGCGAGGGGAGCGATCTCTCTGTGTTTGCCTATGGGATGATGGCGCATTACTGCGAGAAAGCGGCGGACATTGTGGCGCGGGAAGATGGCATTTCCTGCGATGTCGTTGACCTGCGGACGCTGCTGCCAGTCGATAGGGAATCGATCTTGCGATCCTTTAAAAAGACCGGCAAGGCGCTGATCGTCTATGAGGATAACCTCACCCTCGGCTATGGGGCAGAGGTCAGCGCGATCCTCGGTGAGGAGGGCTTTCAGTACATGGATGCCCCCATCCGCCGCTTGGGGGCGCCCGACATTCCCGCCGTCCCTTTTAGCCACCCCCTTCAGGAAGCCTTCATGCCCAATCCAGAAAAGATCGTTAAGGCGATCCGCGATTTGGCAGCCTATTAGTCCGACGAAGCACCCATCCAGCAAGTAATGAGCAGAGAACGAGGGTATCCACCATGACCAAAATCAACCTCACCCAAAAATTAACCCTCTTTCACGAGCAATGGTCGCCTAAGATCATTGGGACGGCAAACGGGCAGTTCATCAAACTGGTGAAAGCGCAAGGGGAATTCGAGTGGCACACCCACCCCGATAGCGATGATGTGATCTATGTCGTGAGGGGCTATCTGACGATCCGTTTTCGGGATAATGCCGTGACCTTAAACCCAGGCGAACTCTATGTTGTGCCAAAGGGTGTCGAACATCAACTCTACGCCCCAGAAGAAGTTCACCTCATGCTCATTGAACCAAAGGGAATGCACCATGCGGCAGAGGCGCTCAGCGAAGTAACTGCCGACAGCGATAAGCAGGATTGGATTTGACCGGATTGGTTTTGACCACCAAAGGATAGTTCATGCCGACGAATGTGATCATGCCCCAACTAGGGGAGAGTGTTGTTGAGGGGACGGTAGGGAAGTGGCTTAAACGGGAAGGAGACGCCGTTGCCGAGTTTGAGCCGCTGTGCGAGGTGCAGACGGACAAAGTAGATACGGAGATTCCCTCGCCAGCGGCGGGTGTTGTCTTGAAAATCTTCGTCCCAGAGGGAAAGACCGTCGAACGCGGCGTTTTGTTGGCGGTGATCGGACAGGCGGGGGAATCGGTGGGCGATGCCCCCGCCCCCGCCGCGCATGGCGGACACGGGCACGCCGCCCCTGCGCCCATCGCCGTGACGAATGGGAACGGCAAAAGCGAGAGCCAACGCCGCTACAGCCCTGTCGTTTTGAATATGGCGGCGGAACACGGCGTGAATCTCAACCTCCTTCAGGGGACGGGGATGAACGGGCGCATCACCAAAAAAGATGTAGAGGCGTACCTTGCCGGACGGGGCGGATCGGCTGCCGCAGCGCCCGCCCCTGCTGCGCTCCCCCCCTGGGAACAGCCCGGCGGCGGCGATCTGTTCAAGCCGACGGAGGAAATTTTCCGCAATGCGCAAGGCTCGGTAGGCGGGCAGACACAGCCATCCCTTCCGGCAGCACCCACGCCAAGAGCGGCAGCGCCCGCGCCGTCATTCCCCACGCCAAGCGGAGGGGACACGTCTGTTGGGACAGTGATTCCCCACACAGCGATACGCCGCTCGATTGCCGCCCATATGGTGCAAAGCAAGCTGCACACCGCCCCCCATGTGACCACCGTCTTTGAAGTCGATATGAGCCGCGTCATGGCGCATTGGCGGGCAAACGAAGCCCCCTACAAAGGGCAAGGCGTGCGGCTCACCCTGACGGCATACTTCATCACCGCTATGGTTAAAGCGGCGGTGGCACAGCCAACGCTGAACGCCCAATGGACAGACGAAGGGCTGTTTGTGCCAAACGGTGTCCATGTGGGCATGGCGGTGGCGCTCAGCGATGGCTTGATCGTCCCTGTGATTCGGAACGCTCAGGACCTCAGCCTTGCCGGAATTGCCCGACAGATTGGCGATTTGGCAACCCGCGCCCGTGCCAAACAGTTAAAGCCCGACGAGATTCGCGGGGGGACAATCACCCTGACGAATCACGGTGTGTCGGGAAGCTTGTTTGCCACCCCGATCATTAACCAGCCGCAGTCTGCGATTGTGGGGGTAGGAGCGGTGACGAAGCGCCCCGTTGTGCTAGAAACACCAGAGGGGGATTCGCTGGCAATCCGCCCGATGATGTATGTGACACTCACCTTTGATCACCGCGTCGCTGACGGCGCGGGGGCAGATGCCTTCCTCGCCACCTTCAAAAAGACGCTGGAAAGCTGGCGCGATTAGGGTCAGATGGGAAGCGCTCCCCCCCCGCGCCATGTTGGGGGTGTCGTGTGCGCCCGCCGCTGAAGCAGTGGGCTAAAAGTGACCACCCCTACGGGGCTTGAAAGCAAACAATGCGCTCCCCCGCGTTCGTTTTAAGCCCCAACGGGATGGTTATCCCCTAGCGCGTGGGCATTCAGCCCCGCGCCATCCGCGTACCACGCAGGGGTGGGAATGGTGTAACGGTGTGGGTTGGAATTCGCAATTGTCAGACCCCTTTTTCTATCTTATAATCGTCATTCCGTTGGGGACGTGGCGGAATTGGCAGACGCGCATGACTTAGGATCATGTGGTATTACCGTGAGGGTTCAAGTCCCTCCGTCCCCACCTCAGCCGTGTTAAGTCGGTCTGCAAAAGAATGTCCACCTGCTACTGCTGCATAGGGTAACACACGTTGAATATCCAAGTTGAACACCTCGATAACCACATTGCCCGTCTCGCCGTCACGCTGGACGCCGAACGGTTGCTAAAAGCGAAAGAAAGCGCTGCCCGCAAGATTGGGCAGAAGGTGAACATCCCCGGCTTTCGGCGGGGAAAAGCGCCCTACAAGATTGTCGCCCGTTTTGTGGGCGAGGCGGCGATCTTGGAAGAAGCGGTTGAACAGCTTGGCAACGAACTTTACCCCCAAGCCCTGAAGGAATCCGGTGTGAATCCCTATGGGATGGGATCGCTGGAAGATGTCACCACCGATCCAACGATTCAACTGATCTTCACCGTTGCCAAGCAAGCCACCGTCGAATTGGGCGGTTACCGCACCATTCGCCTCCCCTACGAACCACCCTCCATCGAAGATAAAGATGTGAATGCTGCGCTGAACGATCTGCTTGACAGCCGTGCGTTGGTGGAGCCAGCCACCCGCTCTGCCCAACTGGGCGACATGATTGTGGCGGATGTTCACGGCGAAGTGATTCACCCCGAACACGAACATGACCATAACCATGACCACGCCGCCGAGGGCGACACCCCCGCCGAGGCAAACACTGAAGGGGAAGCCGAGCCGAAAACGCCGAAATCGGTGGAAGAACGCACCGAACCCTTCATTGACCGCGAAAAGCAAGAGTTCCTTCTCTATACCCCCGAACAAGGCGAAGACCGCGACCCCGTTCCCGGTTTTTCTGCCCAGTTGGTGGGCTTAGGCGCGGGGGAATCGAAGGCGTTCACGATCAGCTTTGCCGAAGACCACGAGGATAAGGCACTGGCGGGACATGCCTTCAAATTTGAGGTGACGATCCACGAGGTGAAGGCGCGAACACTCCCCACCCTGAACGATGCCTTTGCTGAAACGGTCTTGGAGGGGAAGTACAAAACCCTTCTTGATCTGCGCATTGGGGTGCGCAAAGACCTTGAAACAGCGGCACAGCGCGAGGTCACCCGCAATTATTCCTCAAAGGTCTTGGCGGAAGCCGTCAAGGGCGCAACCGTCCAGTACCCAGAGGCGATGGTGGAGGATTACACCTCGAACCTCCTGCGCGATCTGGATGAGAACCTTCGCCGGCAGAATCTTTCCCTTGCCCGCCTGATGCAGATTCAAGGCAAAGATGAGGCGGCGCTGCGCAAAGAGTACCGCGAAACCGCCGTCAGCCGCCTGATCAACGATGTGGTGGTGAAACACCTTCTAGAGCGGGAGGCGATCACCGTCACCCCAGAGGCGCTCACCACCCGCATGGACGAGATGGCGAGCCGCTTTTCCAGCGATGAGGAACAGGCGAAGAACTTCCGCCGTTTTTTGGAGCAGAACGAGACCAAGACAGCCGTTGCCGCCGATTTGCTCCTAGAGGGGTTGCAAGAGCGCCTCGCCGCCATTGGGCGCGGCGACGATCTGCCTGAAGTAACGCTGCCTGCCACTGCGGGGAGCGCCGTGAATGAGGCGGCGGGCGATGTGGCTGCCGCCGCAGAAGCCGCAGTGGAAGCCTCCCTCCCAAGCGAACCATCCTCCGCAGGGGCGGCGGAAGATCAGAACGCCTAAGAGTCTACTCGTAAATTCGGAGAGGACGTGTGAGCGTACTCTCTTGGCAAAACGCCTGGCGCTTCTCAAAGGGCGTTTTCCTCACCGTCTTCTGCTGAGAGGTGGGGGAGGGGGGCAGCGCCCCTCCTAAAAAAGACGTTATTCCCCCTCTCCCGCACAGCGGGAGAGGGGGGTAGGGGATGAGGGTTTTCCCTAATATCTGCCCATAATTTATGGATAGACACTTAGACACCCATTCTTGCACAACTCTAATTGGCGTCTTGTGCGCATCATGGTAAGCTAATGGAACGACTATCGATCATGGCAATCTGCGGAGGGCAATAACCCGCCATGAAACCTCACCCCCTCAACCCGTTGAGCTTGATCATTCCAACGGTGGTTGAAACCACCGGACGCGGCGAGCGCATTTACGACATTTATTCGCTCCTGTTGAAAGATCGCATCATTTTTCTTGGCACACCGATCAACGATCAGGTGGCGAATTTGATCGTGGCGCAGCTGCTTTACCTGAACCACGAAGACCCCGAACGGGACATCAAAATGTATATCAACTCCCCCGGTGGGAGTGTTTACGCTGGCTTTGCCATTTACGACGCCATGCAACTGATCTCCGCCCCTATCGAAACCACAGCCATTGGCTTGACGGCGAGTTTCGGGACGGTTTTGCTGGCGGCGGGGACAAAAGGCAAGCGCTATGCGCTGCCCAATGCAACCATCCACATGCACCAACCGTTGGTCAGCGGCGCCGTTGGCGGGCAAGCCTCCGACATTATGATTCAGGCAAACGAGATGATTCGCCAACGGGAAAAACTCTATAAAATTCTCACCGAGGCAACCGGGCAAAGCCGCGAGACGATTGAAAAAGATGCGGATCGCGATTTCTTCCTCGATGCCGCCCGTGCCGCCGAATATGGTTTGGTGGATGCCGTCTTGTCGCCTGTTCCGGCGTGATAGACCAACCCTCCCCGTTGATCGCGCTACCATACGGTAAGCATCATCAGGGGGGCTCGTTTGAATGTCCCGTTAAAGAGAGTATACGCCCATGCTAACACCGCCTTCCGCAGGAACACAACGTTGTTCGTTTTGCCGCCGCCCCCGCGCTGAGGTCAGCCACCTTATTGCCGGACCCGATGGGATTTTTATTTGCGATGAGTGCGTGGAACTCTGCCAGCGCATTTTGGATGACGAACAATCGGACGAAACACCCAAGACAGAATTCAAGCTGGAGCGCATCCCCTCCCCCCGCGAGATCGTCAGCCACCTGAACGAGTATGTTATTGGGCAAGACCGTGCCAAGCGCGTCCTCAGTGTGGCGGTCTATAACCATTACAAACGGATCAATGCCGGCGGGATTATTGGCGATGTGGAGATTGAAAAGAGCAATATCTTGCTCATCGGTCCCACCGGATCGGGGAAAACACTCCTTGCCCAGACGCTCGCCCGTATTTTGGATGTGCCGTTTTGCATTGCCGATGCTACTGCCCTCACCGAAGCGGGCTATGTCGGTGAGGACGTTGAAAATATCCTTCTGCGCTTGATCCAAGCTGCCGATTTCGATATTGCCAGCGCCGAACGCGGGATCATTTACATTGATGAAATTGACAAGATTGGGCGCAAGAGCGGCGATAACCCCTCGATCACCCGCGATGTCAGCGGGGAAGGCGTTCAACAGGCGCTGCTGAAGATCATCGAAGGAACAGTGGCGAACGTCCCCCCGCAAGGCGGGCGCAAACATCCCCATCAGGAATTCATCCAACTGAACACGCACAACATTCTGTTCATCTGCGGGGGGATGTTCAACGGGCTGGATAAAATCATCGGGAAACGCCTCGGCTCTGGCGGCAGCATGGGCTTTGGCGGCGCTGGCAAGCGGGAAATTCCCTCTGTCGAACTGCTTCCCCAAGCCACCCCCGACGATCTGATGCAGTTTGGCTTGATCCCCGAACTGGTGGGACGCTTGCCTGTCACAGTGAATGTTGAGCCGCTTGATAAGGACGCGCTCATGCGCATTTTGACCGAGCCGAAAAACGCCCTCGTCAAGCAATACCAACGGCTGATCGCCCTCGATCATGTGGAGTTGGAGTTTGAGCCAGAGGCGCTCTCGGCGGCGGCGGATATTGCGCTTAAGCGCGAGACGGGCGCACGCGGACTGCGCGGCGTCCTCGAATCGACGCTCTTGGATGTCATGTACGAAGTGCCGGGCAACAGCGATGTGCAGAAGGTTGTCGTCACCAAAGCAGCCATTGAACGCACAGGGACGCCCTTGCTCATTGGAAAAAATGGGGAAACCATCCCCTGGGGCAGCGGCGGGAAATTAGACGCGGCAGCATAGGCACACTCGCTGATCGCCGCACCCTGTAGGGGCGACCCCACGTGGTCGCCCGCTGCGTCCTAGCCCCCCCACCCACCCCGCATCCCTTCTACAGCCGGTAATTCAATGCCCCCAATGCCATCAATTGTTCTCAGAGGCAGTTCGCGGTACTATTGCTGAAGCGATTGCGCCATGCGTCCCACTTTTGCGCAGACCTGTTCAATCCTGTTCAGCGGAGATTAAAAATAACCCTCATGACCCTTGATGATTTTCTCTTTCGCGGCTCGCTTAGCGACCTTGACCCTGATGTGGCTGATCTGATCAACCTTGAAGCAGAGCGTCAGGCACGCCGCCTCATTATGATTCCCTCGGAATCGTCCGTCCCCCTTGTGGTGCGCGATGCCCTCACCTCCGCCTTTCATAACCTCTACGCCGAAGGCTATCCCGCTGAAGAAACGCGCAAGATGAACGAGAGCGCGATCATGGATGTCGATCAGCGGCTTGCCGAGTTTCGCCGCTACAGCGACCCCCGCTATTACAAAGGGACGGAATATGCCAACCTGATCGAAGCGTTGGCGCGGCGGCGCTGTGCCGAACTGTTCAGCACGGAAAAATACAACGCCGATTCGCTCTTTGTGAACGTTCAGCCCCTTTCGGGAGCGCCCGCCAACAGCGCCGTCTACACCGCGCTGATCCAACCGGGCGATACGATCATGGGGATGAACTTGCTGCACGGCGGGCATTTGACGCACGGCAGCCCCGCCGCCCGCAGCGGAAAGCAGTACAAAGCCGTCTTTTATGGCGTCCACCCCGAAACAGAACGCCTTGATTACGAGGCGATGATGGCAATTGCCCTTGAACACAAGCCGAAAATCCTGATCGGCGGTTATTCCAGTTACCCCTGGACGCCGGATTGGGTGAAGTACCGCGAGATTGCCGACGCGGTAGGGGCGATCCTCTTGGCAGATATTGCCCATGTTGCTGGCTTGGTTATTGCCGGCGTCTACCCCTCGCCTGTGGGGATTGCCGATATAGTCACCTTCACCACCCATAAAACCTTAGGGGGACCGCGTGGGGCAGTGATCATTACCCACCGCGCTGACCTCGCCCGCAAGGTGGATCGCGGCGTATTCCCGGGCGAACAGGGCGGTCCGCACATGAACACAGTGGCGGCGCTGGCGGTGGCGCTCAAGCTTGCCACACGCCCACAGTTTCGCCTTCTTCAGGAACAAACCGTCCGCAACGCGATGCACTTGGCGGTGAGGCTCTCCAAAATAGGCTTGCGCGTTGTTCATGGCGGGACGAACACCCACATGCTGACGATTGATCTGAAACCGCTCACGGGCGTTGGCGGCATCTCGCTCAGCGGCGATATAGCAGCGCGGCTGCTTGATCTGGTCGGTATCACCTGCAACCGCAATACCATTCCGGGCGATACGTCGGCGCTCCATCCAAGCGGTATTCGGCTTGGCACGCCTTGGATCACTCAACGGGGCTTCAAAGAGCCAGAGATTGACCGTCTTGCCACCGTCATTTACAACGTCTTGACCGGCGCCAAACCGTTTGGCTACCTCGGTGCGGATGGCAAGGTTGACGCCCGCGCCAAAATCAGTTTCGAGACGCTTATGACGGCGCGGCGCGAGGTTGCCGCGCTCTGTGACGAGGCGGGCTTGGATTACCACCTCCCCGCCGTTGGCTTGCGAATGCCCGATAAGGGGCAAAGCCATAACTTCCTCGGCACACAGCACGCGACGGTGGCGGCGGTGGATATTCACGGCGAGGAAGCCGGACATTTTCTGAATACGGCGACGACGGGTGATATTCCCGCGCTTGCGGCGCGGCAGGTGGAGTCGGCACGCATCCTAAACCCCGATGGCTCTACCCTTGCCGACTGCATGATCGAACGGCTTGAGGCAGACCATTACCGCGTTTACTTTATGGATACCGCGCAAGGCGCTGCCGCTGCGGTGTGGTTGGAGGCGCTCTCTGATGGCTTTGTGATCCACGACAACAACGATATTTACGGGAAGATTCCCGGTCCTGTTGTCGTCCACGCCCTGCCCGAAGCAGAGCTTGGCACAATGACGATGAAGATGCCAACGGCAGTGGTGAAACCCTATTTTGTTGGCGCACGGGGGGCGCACTACGACGCCCCACAGGGTGCGGCGCTGCCCACCTTCACATGGAAGGAGCCAGAAGGCGCGTTGAAGCGGACGCCGCTCTTTGACATCCACAAAGACCTCGGCGCCAAGATTGTCCCCTTTGCTGGCTACGAAATGCCCGTCTGGTATACGGGCGTTAGCCAAGAACACGCGGCGGTACGGACTGCTGCGGGCTTGTTCGATGTCACCCACATGGGCGTGTGGGAGGTCAGCGGAAAGGGTGCCGAAGAATTCCTGAACACGGTGACGACCAATGATGTCACGGCGCTGACGCCCGGCGCGGCGCATTACAGCTACTTCCTCGGCGTGAACGGCGTCCCCCTGGACGACCTCTACATTTACATGCTGGACGTGGATCGCTATATGCTCGTGGTCAACGCCAGCAACAACGATCAAGATTGGGCGTGGGTAAACGCCCTCCGCGAGGGGACGGTGATGATCGACCCCGCCCGCCCCGATGCTCGCATCCTGCGCGACCCGAAAACAGTCACCCTGCGCGACCTGCGCGATCCCGCCAGTGGTGCGGATCGGCGCGTCGATATTGCCCTGCAAGGACCGAAGGCACAGGAAATCCTGCTGAGCCTTGAAGGGTCAGAGGCGGATAAGAAAAAGATCAAAGCGCTAGGGTGGTCAACGGTGACACGGGCAGCGCTTGGCGGGATGGATATGATCGTCAGCCGGACAGGGTATACCGGTGAGCGCACCGCCTACGAACTCTTTCCCCATCCCGATCAGGCAGCGAAGTTGTTCATGGCATTGGTCATGGCGGGGGCAACCCCTTGCGGCTTAGCCTCCCGCGACAGCACGCGCATTGAGGCGGGGCTGCCGCTCTATGGGCATGAGCTTGGCACAGAGCGCGAATTCACCCCCGGCGACGCGGGCTTTGGCGGCTATGTGAAACTGTGGAAGCCCTTTTTTGTGGGAAAAGCGGCGTACATCGCACGGGAAGCTGAACGCAGCGCGGTAGTCACCCGTTTCCGCATGGATAACAAGGGAGTCCGCACCCCGCAGCCCGGAACGGCGCTGCTGGATAAGCGCGGGCGCGTAGTGGGCATTGTCACCTCATGCAGCATCGACACCGAGGGTTACCAGTGCGGTCAGGCATACCTTAAAAAGGATGCGGCGGTAGAGGGAACAGCCCTGCTTGTTCTTACCGGTGGGGGGAAGGCGAGCGGCGATGGCTTGAAGATTGGGGACAAAGTGGCAATTCCCGACGCAGCCACCGTCCTCAGCCACTTTCCGGCAAAGAAGAAATAGCGTGGTGTGGGAGAGGGGGTGGGGACATCTTTCCCCCTGATCTCAGCCCCGTCCTTTATAGGGCGGGGCCACGGGCGGACGCCCCACTTACCGCAACTCCCGACGGATCACCGTGCGCAAGGTCAGGTCTACCCATACCGTCGCCAAGACGCGCTCCCCATCTTTAAAAACGACCTTCCACGCCTCGCCGTCTGGCTCACCCTCACCTTTCCAGCCCGCCACCGCCCGCACATGGGCGGCAAGGGCGACATCGCCAAAGGCAATGGCGAGCGCGGCGTTTGTCTGCTGCTTGCGCCATTCTGTATAGGAGATCACATCGGGAAAGCCGATCCCCATGAGCGCCGGGGTGGTAAAGGTGAACCGTGAGGCGTCCTTAAAAACGACTTCGGCTGAATAGGATTCCCCGTCAAAGCCGAAATAGGCAATCCAGCGGTTTTGATACGCCTGATAGTCGAACCACCATAAATTATCTGCCTTAGGGTTGCCCCCTAAGAGGACGGCGATCTCTGGGTTGGTGAGGACAAACTGCGAAACCGCCGCCTCGCCTGCTTTCCACGCCGTTTCGCTCAGGCGGTAGTATGCCTCGTAGGAATAGACTTTTTCCATCTTCAGGCTGACATGCGCCCAACCGAGGCTTTCCTCATCCGCCCCCCAAAGGTCTACCCGCCAAATATCTAAGCGCCCGCCGACGTGGTAGACGCCGCTCCCCCACCCTTTTTCGTTGGCAAGGAAGTCCGAAAATGCCGGATGCGCAACAACCAGCGCCAACGCCGCTTGTGCCTGCCCACTCTCCCCGTCTTCTGCCCGCACCTCTCCGATGGGGGAAAGGGCAATCAGAGCGATTAGGCTGATCAGGAAAAAGATCGTGCAGCGTTCACTCGTTCGTTTCATCTCGTTGAGTCCCCCAAATCCATCCATTTTGACGAATCCTAAGCCATTGTCAGGTGTGGTCGCCCGTACTTTGCCCTGTAAGAACACGCCTAGCGCGGTTTGAGAATCCCCCGCAGTGTGGGGCTATAGTTTGGGAAAATCTGGTCTATGGCGGTGTTCAAGATGCGCTTCGTCAGGATTTCGGCAAGGACATCACGGTAATCTGTCGTGATCTGCACATCGCCCTCATCAAGCTGATCCGACGCTAAGCCTTTCCAATCGGTGTGAACGCCGCCGTTTACCCCGCCGCCCATGAGGAACATGCAGCCGCCATGCCCGTGATCCGTCCCTCGGCTGGCGTTTTCCTCCACCCGCCGCCCAAACTCGCTCATCGTCACTACCGTCACGTTCGCCATCAAGTCACCCAGATCGGCATAAAAAGCGGCGAGGCTCTGCCCAAAGGCACGCAGATTGCCCGCAAACCAGCCCTCCACACCGCCCTGACTCTCGTGTGTATCCCACCCGCCATAATCAAGGCACGCCACTTCCAAGCATACAACCGCTTTGATCAATTGGGCTATCTTCTAAAAGCACATACCAAATTGATCTTCGGCATAGGCGGCTCCGTTCGCGGGCGTGTAGTCCGCCGCGTTCAGTGTGGCGAGGAAATCGATCATCGAGAAGGTGTCGCGGGCGGTTTGCGCCAAGAGATCGGGCGGGGCGTCTGTGCGGTAAAGGCTGGTCAGCGTCCGTCGCGCTGCCTCTGCCTGATCCCACCGCCCGCCGAGGTGAAAATCGGTGATTGATTGCAGCGCCAGCGCCGAAACCGCCCCGTGCAGTGAGGTGGGGAGCATCGCCCCCATGCCCACCGCCCGAAAGGGCGAATCATTTTCCCACACTGCTGTTTGCAAGTGGCGGTTGAGCCAGCCGCCTTGCGAGACTTTCATCCCCGGCGTCCCCCGTTCCATATACTCCATCGCGTCGAAGTGGGAACGTGTGGGGTCGGGCGAGCCGACAGCGTGAATGACCGCCAGCGAGCCAGCGTCATAGACATCCTTTAGCGGGCGAAGTGCCGGATGCAGCCCGAAAAAGCCGTTCAGATCAAGCGCGGTCTGGTCGCTTCCATCGGGGGCGGGAATGGCAATCGTCGGGCGCTGATCATAGTACGCGCCGCCCTCGCCATAGGGAATGACGGCGTTCAGCGCGTCCATCCCCCCGCGCAAAAAGACGGCAACTAAGACATCGCCCGGAGCGCCATTCTGCCGAAAGGCAAGGCGTGGCATCCACGAGGGGAACAGGGCGCGGCTCACCCCGCTGACGGCGACGCCGCCAAGCGAGCCGAGGAATCCCCGCCGCGAGGTTTTCAAAACAGCAGGTGCGTGTTTAGGCATGTTCGGCATAGCGGGAGTCCTCTCATTTCCATTGGAAGTAAGGCGAGGCGATGATCAAAGCGAGCAGGGCGGGCAGTCTATCCGCCCGCACGTCAGGGGTGATCGGTGTGTCTTCACCCTGTTGGTCTCCTTCTTCCAGTCCGTCAATGACGAATGCACTATAGGTGCGCCGATCTTCGGCGGAGAGTGTTCCGCCAGCAAGGGCAAAACGGGCGGCGGCATCTACCAGTTCGCCCGCTGTCGCCACCCCCGCGCCGATCTGCTCACCGAGGGCGATGAAGGGCGCTTTCACCCCTTCCCATTCGCCAGCGGCGGCTGAGGAAAACATGAGCGCGTAGTTCCACCGCGCCAACAAGCCGCTGGTGCTGATCCACGCCCCCGCCATATCGGGGTAGCCGTTGGGGGGATGCCAATAGTAGGGAAGCTGCCCCATCACTTTCAACTGCCACAGCACATGCCATAGCTTAGCAAAGGTCGGGCGCAAAAGGCGCATCGCGCCGACGACGTAATCCATTGGACGACGGAGCTTTGCCCCAGAGGACGCCATAAACTCCGACGAAAGCAAGATATGGCGCAAGACCTGCCGAATATCGCCCCCTGTTGCCGTAAAGACTGCCGTCGTGCTTTGGATAAGGCTTTCCGGCGGCGCATCAGCAACAAACCGGCGGCACAGTTTGCCGCTGATGAAGGCAGCAGTGGCGGGGTGGCGGGCAAGAATGTCCAGCACATCCAAGCCATCTTCAATGCCTCGTCCGGCGGGGAGCGTCACGCCCAACACGGTCTTTTCGCCTGTGTCGTGTTTGTCCAGATCAAAATAAAAGGGGTGTTCGTTTTTGCCGTAGACCGTCCAGCCCGTCAGAGCGCGGGCAACCTCGCGGACATCCTTTTCCGTGTAGCCGCCCTTGACGCCGAGCGTGTGGAGTTCCATCACCTCGCGGGAATAGTTTTCGTTGGGGTGTTCTTTCTCGCTGTACGCCTGACTCAGGTAATAGAGCATCGCCTCACTTTGGGCGGAGGCAAAGAGCAGATCGCGGAACGTCCCTAGTGCGTGCTTGCGGATCACCTCTCGATCATCAATCGTTTTTTCAACAATGAGATCGCCAATCGGGATGTTGAAATGATCCGTCCAGAATTCAACGACGAGTTCGTAAAGCTGCCGCTCTGAATAGGCGGCGCGGTGCAGGCGTCCATAGAGAATGGCTGCCTCAACTGCCCCATAATCCTCATCCACCGCCGCGCTCAGGGCGCTTTGGGAAAGGCTCATGGGGTGGTTGGCAAGGTAAGCGTCCATAAGAGGATCATCGATCTGTTCGGGGTGAAGCTGCCAATCAATGTACCCCTCAATGCCCATTTCGCGGATGCGGGCGAGGTCTTCGGGGCGACCTGCCCACGTCAGGCGATTCAACACATGCCCTTCGGCGCTTGTCGCGGCGTAGCCATTGGCGGGCGCGGCATAAACCGGACGTGCCGTCCCCCACGCCAGCGCCCCCCCCACCGCACTCCCCGCGCCGACAATGCCTACCAGCCGCAAAAAATCACGGCGGCTCACTGCTGCCATAGTGTCTCCCTCCCATTCGTTTGAATGCCTTCAGTATAGCCTCAAAACAGATAGGGGTTTGGAAACCTAACCCCCACCCCCGTAACGAGGGTCTGTTGGCAGTGTAATTCCCGTAGGGGCGTAATGCCTTGCGCCTATCGCCGCCCATGATCGCCCAATGCTTTAGCGGCGGGCTGAAATTGACCACCCCTTCGGGGCTTGAAGGCAAATGCCGCACCGTGCCTTCCGTTTTAAGCCCCAACGGGGTGATCAGCCTTAGCGCGGGCGTTTTAACCCCGCGCCGCCCTGCGGGGCTTGGAAACAGCGAGAGGGAAGCTCTCCCCCTTTCCCTGTGTACGGGGACGGGAAAGGGGGGTTAGATCACTCCTGCCTGCCGTAAGCGGTTCTCCACTGCTGCGGTGGCGGCATTGGCGATCACCGCGAGGGTGAGCAGCCCCCAGGGGACGACCAACACCGTGCTGAGCGCGGCGACGAGGATCACCAAGCCAACAAAAGCAAGGCTATAGAAGGGATTCGTCACCGTCATAAGCGCGGCATTTTTCAGCCCGGCAAGCAAATCGGGCTGTTCCATCCGTTCCAAGAGGGGGAACAAGTAGAGCAGCACACTGATCCAGAAGATGGCACCTGTTAGCCAGACAAGGCGCAAGGCAATGAACAACGCGCCCGTTTGCAACCAATACGTGTTTATGTTGACGATGATTAGGAAAAAGACGCCCACCGTCAGCAGGGCGATGATCGCCCCCCGCCCCAACGAGGCGCGGAAGCCCGACCAATAATCATCGATGTGACAGGTGGGCGTTGTTTGAGCGGCGTTCGCCACACGGCACATGCCCGCATAGGCTGCCGGAGCGGTGATCAGCGGCAAGGCGCACAGCATGGCGACGATGTTCGCTGGCACAAACACGCCGTTAAACTTCTCGAAAAAGCGCAGCCCGCGCCAAAAGGATCGAAAGACAGCCGCCATAATTACCCCTAGAGGAATTTCGAGACTCGTTATAATAGCGTTGATTATTCGCCGTGCCAGAAGAATAGGCAACCAAAGACCTTATGTGGACACATTATCACACTGTCGCCAGCGTTGACGAGGCGCTTGATCTGCTTGCCACGTATGGCGAACGCGCCCGTATCGTCGCCGGCGGGACAGACCTTCTCATCGAGCTTGAACGCGGGACACGGCGCGGGATTCACGTCCTGATCGACCTCTCGCGGGCAGCGGGCTTAGACTCAATCACAGACGATGGCGACATGCTGCGCATTGGCGCGAATGTCACCCATAACCAAATCGCCGCCAATCCCTTCGTGCGGAACTACGCCGCGCCGTTGGCACAGGCTTCTTGGGCGGTGGGCGCTCCGCAGATTCGCAATCGGGCGACGCTTGCCGGAAACGTGATCACCGCCAGCCCCGCCAACGACACGATCACCCCCCTCATGGCGCTTGGCGCATCCGTTGAATTGACTTCCCGTGCCGGAGGGAGGCGTCTCGTTCCCCTGAACACCTTCTACACGGGCGTGCGGCGCACCGTCATGCGCCCCGATGAACTGCTAAGGGCGATTCACGTTCCCAAACTGCGCGGCGATGAACGGGGGCTTTTCCTAAAACTTGGCTTGCGCCGCGCTCAGGCAATTGCTGTGGTGAACTGTGCTGTCGTCCTGAGCATGGATGGCGACGTGGTGCGCGAGGCACGGCTGACCTTAGGCTGTGTTGCCCCTACAATTATCGCCTTGCCAGAGGTGGGGGCATTTCTGAGCGGAAAGCCGCTCAGCGAGGCGGTGATCCATGAGGCGGCACGGCAAGCCGCCCACACACCCACCCCGATTAGCGATGTACGGGCAACCGCCGACTATCGACGGGAGATGGTCGGTGTTTGCGTTGCCCGTGCCTTGCGGACTCTGCGCGAGGGGGGCGCGGGCAGCACCCCGCCCGCCGATCCGGTCATGCTGTGGGGGGCGCGGGGCGGCAAAACCGCCTCAACGGACTCCGCCCTCCATGAACGCGACACGCCGATCACGACGACGATCAACGGGCAGCCATACACGCTGAGAGGCGGGAATCACAAAACGCTTTTACGCCTTCTGCGGGAAGATGCCCACCTTCCGGGTACAAAAGAGGGCTGCGCCGAGGGCGAGTGCGGGGCGTGTACGGTCTTTCTTGACGGCGCAGCGGTCATGGCGTGCCTTGTCCCCGCCCCCCGCGCCCACCATGCCCAGATCGTCACGGTGGAGGGGCTGTCCGTAGAGAACGGGCAGGGCGGAAAGACCTTGCACCCCCTTCAGGCGTCGTTCATCGACCAGGGGGCGGTGCAGTGTGGCTACTGCACGCCGGGATTCCTCATGGCAGGGGCAAAGCTCTTGGAAGAACACCCCCACCCCACCCGCGCCCAAATTGAAGAAAGCATCACTGGCAACCTATGCCGCTGCACGGGTTATTACAGCATCGTGGCGGCGATAGCAAAGGCGGCGGCGCAGTGATCCCGCCGCTAAAGCAGCGGGCTGAGACTAACCACCCCTGCGGGGCTTGGAAACCCTAACTCCCACCCTGTAAACAGAGAGAGGGTAGGGGATTGGGGTTCTGAACCCAAAATGTCAACAGACCCTAATAATCCGTCTTGCGGCGCTCACCGAGCAGCTTTGTGCCGTCGGGGATGGTCTTTTCGTGAACATCGTGGTAATCATCGGGCATGAATTCCGTCCCTATGACGACATTCCGCCCAATGATAAAGCCCGCCGGAACATGACTCCCTTTCCCAATCACACTGATCCCTAAATCGGCGCTGTCGGTGATCCTCCCCACGTGGACATCATGCCCAATGACGACATCTTTATCAATGATCGCCCGTTCCACCACCGCCCCCGCCTCAATGGACGATCCGGTGAGAATGACCGATTCGCGGATCACCGCATTGGGTCCAACATAGACACCGGGCGAGAGGACAGAGCGTTCCACCAGCGCTCCGGCGCTGATCACCGAGCCATCGGTCACCATGCTGTCGTGGACAATCGCGCCGCTCTCAATGATCACTGGTGGGCGTTCTTCCGAGCGGGTGTGAATGATCCACGAGCGGTCATTCAGGTTGATCGAGGGGGGTTTCCCAATCAAATCCATGTGCGCTTCCCAAAAAGCGTCAATCGTCCCCACATCGACCCAATAACCATTGAATGGATAGGCGTAGACATTCTGCCCCTCGGCAACCATACGGGGGATAATGTCCTTGCCAAAATCGTGGCTGGATGAGGTTCGCGCCGCGTCTTCAATGAGCATCCGCTCTAGCGTATCGAGGGTGAATACATAAATCCCCATGCTGGCGAGATTACTCGGCGGATTTGCTGGTTTCTCGGCAAAATCCTTGACGCGCCCTTTCAGATCGACATCGAGAATCCCAAAGCGCGAGGCTTCCTCAATGGGGACGCGAATCGTGCAGATTGTAATATCTGCCCCTTTGTATTCATGTTGGTTGATCAGCGCCGCGTAGTCCATCTCGTAAATGTGGTCGCCGGAAAGAATCAACACATATTTAGGGCGTCCCCGTCCAACAAAGTTGAGGTTCTGCCAGACGGCATCGGCTGTGCCGGAGTACCAATCGGTATCATCACGCCCCTTGAAGGGTTGCAAAATGTGAACGCCGCCGGTGAAACTGCGGTCTAAATCCCAGGGCTGCCCGCGCCCAATGTGATCCATCAGGCTGTGCGGGCGGTACTGGGTCAAGATGAGGACATCAAAAATACCGCTGTTGACGCAATTGGAAAGGGTGAAATCGATGATGCGGTATTTGCCGCCAAAAGGAACAGCGGGCTTAGCGCGTTTGGCAGTTAGCACACTGAGGCGCGTGCCTTCCCCACCGGCAAGGATGATGGCGCGTGTACGCATGGTAAGAGAGCCTTTCTTTCGTCCTTAAAAAACGTGTAAAAAACGTATAACTCACCTTGCGCACAGACCCTCACCCCCCAGCCCCCTCTCCCGCTATGCGGGAGAGGGGGAATGCCCTTTTTTGAGGGGGCTTCCCCCTCAAGCTGCTCCTTTCGATGAATAGGGGGTGAACAAACCCAACTGCATAGGGTGAGCATATAAGATGATTGCTCAGATTATAGCCCAGTGTGCTACAGTTGGTTTGGATAATAACAAGGAACCGATTCACACTATGCGCTACAAACTACTTGGGCGGAGCGGGCTGCGCGTCTCCGAATTGGCACTCGGCACAATGACCTTTGGCGAAGAATGGGGGTGGGGGGCGTCCAAAGAGGAGAGCAAGCGCGTCTTTGATGCTTACGCCAACGCTGGCGGCAACTTCATCGATACGGCAAACCGCTACACAGAAGGTACATCAGAGCGCTATGTGGGGGAATTCGTCGCCGCAGACCGCGATCATTTCGTCGTGGCGACGAAATACACCTTAAAAATGCGCGATGGCGATCCCAATTTCAGCGGCAACCACCGCAAAAATATGATGCACTCTGTTGACGCCAGCCTGAAACGGCTGAAGACCGATCACATCGATCTCTATTGGCTGCACGCTTGGGACTTTATGACGCCTATTGATGAAGTGCTGCGCGGCTTGGATGATCTCGTGCGGGCGGGGAAAATCCTTTACATTGGGATTTCCGATACGCCGGCGTGGGTGATCAGCGCGGCGAATGTCATGGCGGAACTGCGCGGGTGGTCGCGCTTTGTTGCCCTTCAACTTGAATACAGCCTTGTCCAACGCGGTATTGAACGCGAACATCTGCCCCTTGCCCGCGTCACAGACCTTGCGGTGACGCCTTGGGGCATTTTGGGGGCGGGGATTCTCTCTGGAAAGTACAACCGCGAGGTGGGCGCGACAGGGCGGGCAAACCGAGGCGGCGGGGAGATTCCGGCGTGGAAACTGGCGGTTGCCCAAACGGTCATTGAGATTGCCGATGAACTCGGACGGCAGCCCTCACAAGTGGCGCTGAACTGGGTGCGCCAACAAGCCGGAGTGATCATTCCCATCCTCGGCGCAAAAACGCTTCCCCAGGTGGAAGATAATCTGAAGGCGTTGGAATTCACGCTCTCGCCCGAACAGCTTGCCCGTTTGGATGCCGCCAGCAAGATCGAACTGGGCTTCCCCTATGACTTTTTGAATTCTGATGGTGTGCGCTTTTTGGTCTATGGCGGAACACGCGACCAGATCGATAACCATCGGGGCTAACGCGGCATAGCCTATATATCCGCCGCTGCCCTCACTCCGCAGACAGTGGTAGGGCGCGGACGCCCAGGAGTCGTCCCTATGCGGATGCGGGTGGGGTAGGGGTTCTTTTAGAAATCACGGTGGTGGACGATTAGGTTCTGTTTACAGTGTAATTCCCGTAGGGGCGCCATGTCTTGCGCCCATCGCCGCCGGTGAGCGCCCGCCGCTAAAAGCAGCGGGCTGAGACTAATCACCCCTGCGGGGCTTGGAAACCCTAATCCCCACCCCGTAAACAAAGAGAGGGACTCTCTCCCCCTTTCCCCGCAGACAGGGAAAGGGGACGGGGGGATAGGGATTCTTTTAGAAATTTTCTTGACAAACTACCAAAGATGCCTCGCTTACAAGCCAAACCCGAATTTGCCGATAGGTTTTCAGGCTGTGAGGGGATTCACAGCGTTTTCTTAGCACTTGCGATTGACAGGTGCGTGTTCGGTACTACAATCGGGGGATTGTCTCAGCCAAAACCGCCATCCTGGAATCGCTACCTAAGCCACCATGTTAAACAATACACAGCTAAATAACACGCCGCCCACCGCCCGTACCACCGCCGAGATTCCCATCCCCACCCCAGAGCCGCCGCCCGCCCCGCCGCGCAGCGAGGAACAAGAGCGCAATGCGATGCGGGCGTACTTGCAGCGTTCAGAAACACGCCTCAGCACGATGCACCGCGTTGCCGTTGGCTTTCTAAGCGGCGCTGGACTGCTCTTTTTGCTGCCCGTTTTCTTCAAAGACGCCATACTGACGATCATCCGTGAACTGCTCGATTATCCGGCAACGATGCCCCCGGAAATCACCAGCCGAGGGTTGGCGGTTGTGATTCTCTTGTACGCGACGCTTCTTTTCCCCTTTGTCCTGACGATTGGCGTGCCGGTGATCGCCCTTGTCCAGCTGCTGCGGGATATTGTCCGGTTTTACTTCACCGGACAGGCGCCGGGCTTTCCAGAAACCTATTTCAACCCCTGTTTCTCGCTGACCGGGGTTGCCTTTTCCCCTGACGAATCAGAGGTGATTAAGGCAAAGGCGATGATGTTTCAGTATGGGACGGATTTAACGAACTTCATCGTCCCTTTTGATGAGATCAGCGCCCATTACTTTGACGAAGTGATTGATCTGCCAGAGCGGAATGTCGTTCCCAGGACGCGCAAACTGCCCTTCCTTGTCCGGCAAAAAGTGGTCCACATTGATGGGGAACGTTCCTTCGATGACCTCCATGAAAACGACCCCCTGACTGTGCCGCAGCGGTTCAATGGATCAACCATCCTCCCAGAGGCGCGTCACCGGAACGTGAAGGACATTGATCGCTTCAACGCGGCGCTAGGGTTGGCAGGGTTTATAGAGCGCCCGCTCTATCAAGAGGTCGCCAAGTTGGAAGTCTCTCTCGTCCGCCATGCTTTGAACTTACGCCGCTTGGTGCTGCGCTACTTTCAGGCGCTGCTCATCTTCCTGTGGACGATGCTCGTCTCGTTCACGATGCTGCTCTTTCTCGCCGATAAAGACATGCCCAACTTTCTTGTGTTTATCATCGGTTATGGCATCTGGGCAATTGGCACGCCGTTTATTGTCGAACTTCCGGTGCGCTGGTTGGTGGGGGATTTTCCTCGCCGCCAACGCCGTGCCGCCTTACGGAAACTGCAGCGCTCTGATGGCTTGCAGCGTTTTGCCAAGTGGGTGAAGTGGACGTGTTATGTCGCCCTGATTCTCTTAGCCATCTCGGTGATTATCGAAGTGGCGTTTCGGGTACAGGGCAGCTAATGCCGCTGCGCGGCTACCTTTACCTTGCCGTCTTTAGCAGCGGCATGACAACCCTAGCCATTGAACTGACCGCCTCGCGCCTGTTGGGGAACATCTTCGGCACAAGCAACCTGATCTGGGCAAATGTCATTGGCTTGATGCTGCTCTATCTGACCGCTGGCTACTTCATCGGCGGGCGCTTGGCAGATCGTTCCCCCACGCCGGTTCGTCTATACCAGATCATGGCGTGGGGAGCGTTTTTCAGTGGGATCGTCCCCATTGTCGCACGCCCGCTGCTCAGCGCGGCGGGGGCGGCGGTGGTTGGCTTTCAGGTGGGTGTTGCCCTCCCCTCGTTCGTCGTTGTCCTCGTGCTGTTTGCCCTTCCGGTGACGCTTCTCGGCTGTGTGTCGCCCTTTGCCATTCGCCTTGCCGTCACCGATCTTGCCGAGGCGGGGAAGGTCAGCGGGCGCATCTACGCCATCTCCACACTGGGAAGTTTGATCGGGACGTTCCTTCCCGTCCTATGGCTGATCCCAGAAGCGGGGACGACGCGAACTTTCCTTTATTTTTCGCTCTACCTCCTCCTTGTGGCGCTTGGCGGGCTGCTCTTGTCTGGTGCGGTGGGGCGGCGGGCGGCGCTCTGGTTAGCATGGCAGCCGCCCCTCTTGATCCTTCTAACCGCCCTCACGCTCAGTTCCGGGCTGCGCCCCCCACCAGAGGCGCGGCGATTGCTCTATGAGCATGACTCCGCCTACAACTACATTCAGGTGACGGAACTCACCGCCCCCATCGGGCGGCTGGTCAACGGTGTTTGGGCGCCGCTGTGGGCGGTGGGAACGCGGGAGCTATACCTAAACGAGGGGCAGGGCGTCCACTCCATCTATACCCCCGGCGGGGGCTTTTATGGCGGGACGTGGGATATGTTCCTTGCCGCGCCGTTTTTTAACGCGCCGCCCTACACCCCAGATGATATGCATCGCTTAGCCGTGATCGGCGCGGCGGCAGGGACGATCTCCACCCAGTACACCGCCGTTTTTGGCGAGGATGTGACCATCACGGGATTCGAGATCGACCCAACGATTATCGAGGTGGGGCGTCGTTATTTCGGGATGACCCAACCGAATGTGACGGTGATTGCCGAGGATGGGCGGGTTGGTTTGCGCGGCACAGCGGGGAAGTTCGATGTTATTGCGATGGACGCTTACCGCGTCCCCTATGTCCCCTGGCATTTGACAACAGTGGAATTTTTTCAGGAAGTAAGCGACAAGCTGAGCAATCGAGGCGCCGCCGTAATCAATGTGGGGCGGGCAGGGGCAGATCGGCGGCTGGTAGAGGCGATCACGGCGACGCTTTTGATTGTCTTTCCGACAGTGCATACGATTGATGTGCCGGATTCCTTCAACACGATTCTTGTAGCGACACGGGTGGAAACGACGCCCGCCAACCTCGCCGCGAATAGGGCGATCTTGCCAACGGGAAGCGATCCGCTGCTGCGCCAAGCGCTGGAAACAGCGGCGGCAAATGTTGCCCCGACGGTGCGCGGTGATCTCATCTTCACCGATGACCGTGCGCCAGTGGAGACGCTGATCAACGCGATGGTCATTGAGTACCTCGTTGGCAGACGGTGATAGAATAGTCCCCCTATCCTTACCGTACTGAGTACCCTATGACAGATACCCTTTGGAAGGTTGAACTGCACTCCCACACGCTCTATTCGGCAGACAGCCTGAACGATCTGGAAACGTTCGTCCGCGTCTGCCGCAAACGAGGCATTGATCGCGTCGCTGTGACCGATCACAATACGATTCAAGGCGCGTTGGCAATGGCACGCATCGATCCCGAACTGGTGATCATCGGTGAGGAGATCATGACGACACAGGGGGAACTTCTCGCGTTCTTCGTGCGGGAAGAAATCCCACCCTTTCTCTCCCCCCAAGAGACGATCCGGCGGCTGCGCGATCAGGGGGCGTTCATCAGCGTTTCCCATCCCTTTGATCGCTTCCGGCGGGGGGCATGGGCGGCGGAAAACCTCGGCGCCATTCTCGATCAGGTGGACGCCCTTGAGGTGTTCAATGCCCGCTGCATTTATGCTGAAGATAATCACAAAACGGCGGCGTTTGCGGCGGCGCAGGGGAAAGCCGGCACGGTTGGCTCGGACGCCCATTTTGCCTACGAGATCGGACGTGCCACCTTGCGGATGATGCCCTTCGAGGGGGCGGGCGATTTCGCCCTCGCCCTTCAGACGGCGCAGCACCACACGCGGCTTAGCCCGCTGTGGGTGCATGGCGTCAGCAAGTTTGCCAAACGGTGGAACAAAGCCAAAGGGCGCACCTACAGCGGGGGGAGTGCATAAGGACAGCACAAACAGCCCACCCTTTGCTAAGTACAACCAAAAAAGTCTTTTGGGCTGAAGAAGTCTAGAACAACTGGTGCGGCAATGCCTTCCAAGCCCCGAAGGGGTGGCTGCTCCTAGCTCACTGCTTTAGCAGCGGGCGCTTACGGGCGGCACTGGGCGCAATGCCTTGCGCCCCTATGGGAATTACACTGTCAACAGACCCTAGTTTGTCTGCCATGCGGTGCGGTAGGTTTTAGCGTCTTGCCGCCCACCATCAATGTATTTTGTGAGCGCCGCAATAGGCGCGGCAGCACGATAGAGTTTTACGTTGGCGTCCCCACAGGCAACCACCTCAATCTGCGCCGTTTGCACCTGATCGCGGGCGGCGGCAACGGGGACGGCAATGATCTCCATCGCTTGGTACACCCGCGCCTGAAGTTTCCGCCCGGGCACGCCGCAAATCGTCAGTTGGATAACGCTCCCCGTTCGCGCCGCCTTGATTCCCTCAAAGCCGTTCGCCTTCAGGTCATTTTGCGCCGCTTCCAACTGCGCCGTCACCAGATCATCCGGCGTTGGTTGGGGACGGTTCAAAAAGAGGAATGCACCGATCAGAACGGCGATCAGAATCACCGCGAGGAACAGCGGTGTCCGATTGCGGCGGTTTGCCTTGCGCTCTGATTCAAAGGGATCGTGGGCGGGCGCTTCCGCTTCAATACGAATTTGGCGGGTGCGATTCTTTTGGCTGACGGTGGTCGGTTCGTAGGTGGTGGCAGGCTCATCCCCCACCGTCACCATCTCCGGCGCGGGCGGTTTCGGCTCGCGGCGGCGGCGTTTCTTGGGGCTTTCTTCGGTGGCAGCCTGAACAAACGAGGGTTCGTCACTTGGGCTGGCAGTGAAGAACGTATCAAGGTTTTCTTCGGTGGCGGCGGCAGCAGCGCTATCCATCGCATAGGGATCGTCCGCCAACGCCATCTCTGCGTTGGGATCGGATGCCCCGCCGTCAAAAAAGGCGTTCATGTCGTCCTCAAAGGCGGGCAGTGGCTCATCCATCCCAAAGGAATCCGCCTCGAACAATGCGGCTGATCCCTCGGTTGTGGTAAGCGGCTCACTGCCAAAGAGGGCGTTCAGGTCGTCTTCCGCTGTCGAGGATGGTGGGGACGTAAACATGTCCATAGAAGGGGGTGGGGGGGCTGCCATGCGCGGGCTGCTCTTGGGGGCGCTTGGGGCGGGCGTCCCGCCAAAAAGGGCGTCCAAATCGGCTTGTTGGGCAGCGGGGGTTTTCATCTCTGGGCGCGATTTAGGCTGGGCGGGGGGCGGCGGGGCTTGAATGCCAAACGCCTTTGCCAGTTCATCGTCCTCGTTAGGCACAGAGGAAATCGCCAGATCGCCGCTCCCAAAAAGATCCTCCAAATCGGCGGCGTCTGTCGTTGGTGCGGCGGCGGTTTGCCCCCACAGGTCATCCAAATAGGCAGAGGAGACATCGCCCCCTTCAGCGGGGCGGGTCAGTGGGTCGGCGCGGAGCGAGCCGGTTTTGATCAAGAGATCGTCAATATCTACCGTAATGTCTGCGGAAAAATCGTCAATGCCGCCGGGAATAGGCATTGCCGCCTGATCCAAATCGGGGTATTCGCTGACGAGTTGGTTGAACGCCTCCCGCGCTTCGTCGTGCATGGGGTTGGTACGCAAGACATTGCTCAAGGCTTGGTAGGCATCGCGGGGTTCGGTGACGGCGTTCGCCATCAGCCACCAAGCGTCGGCATTATCGGGGTTGCGGGCGACAACCTCGCGGAGAATGGCTTGCGCGGCATCCAATTGGTCTTGTTGAATTAGGCGGTATGCCTCCTCAAGTTGGCGGCGGAACATGCTCGTCATGCGCTTCGTCTCCCCTGCCCAAAAGATATAGGATCACAAAAGTCTTGAGGGGGGATTATAGCGCGAAAGTCGTTCGCATTGATCGTTCGGGCAAGGGATATGCCCAGTGGTTTGACAATCGTCCCACGCTGCGCCACAATTGCACAGAATATCTCGTGCTTTTTCCCCATAGGCAACCTTAAGCAACTGTATGCAGCCCACGAGAAGGATAAATGTGCTATGAATAGTGATGTCGTTGATCTTCTTAAAGACGCCGAACACCGGATGAAAAGCGCCCTTGTGGCATTGGAAGAACATCTCGGTGGCTTACGGACTGGACGGGCAAGCCCGGCGTTGGTCGATAAACTCATGATCGACTATTACGGGACGCCGACGCCGCTTATGCAGCTTGCCTCAATTCAAGTTCCCGAAGCGCTGATGATCCTGATCAAGCCCTATGATAAGACTTCCCTCAAAACGATTGAGAAGGCAATTCAGACCTCTGAGTTAGGCTTGAATCCCAATAACGATGGGACGGTCATCCGCCTGAATTTACCGCCACTGACCCAAGAGCGCCGCAAGGAATTGGTCAAGATGATGCATGGGCGGTTGGAAGAAGCGCGGGTTGCCATTCGCAACGTTCGGCGCAGCGCCAACGACGACATTCGCGATTATCAAAAAGAGAGCATGATTTCTGAGGATGAGTCCCACAAGGGGCAAGAAGACCTCCAAAAATTGACCGATAAATACATTGCCGAAGTTGAAGCCGTTGGCAAACGCAAAGAGCAAGAGATTATGGCGGTCTGAAAGGTCGTAGCCTTCCGTGACGGACAAACGCTTACCCCCCCACATTCCCTATCACTTGGCAGTTATCATGGACGGCAATGGGCGGTGGGCAAAGGCACGCGGCTTGCCCCGCCAAGCAGGGCACCGTGCGGGGGTGGAAAACCTCCGGCGCGTCCTGCGTGCCTGCGGCGAATTCGGGATTCGCATCCTGACCGTCTATGCCTTTTCGACAGAGAATTGGGGGCGCCCCGAACCAGAGGTGCGCGGTTTGATGGATATTCTGGAGACGGTCATTGACCGCGAACTGGATAACCTTCATGCCAACGGCGTTCAACTCCGCCACTTGGGTGATATTGGGGCGCTCTCGCCCGGACTTCAAGCAAAGGTGAAAAATGCCATCGCCAAAACGCGCTTGAATGATCGCTTGATCTTGAATCTCGCGTTCAATTACGGCGGGCGCGATGAAATCGTCCGCGCCATTCGTCAGATTGTTGCCGATGGCATTCCCGCCAACGAGATTGATGAAACGCTGCTCAACTTTTATATGGACACCGGCGGGCTGCCCGATTGCGATCTGATTGTGCGCACCGGAGGGGAGATGCGCATCAGCAATTTCCTTGTCTGGCAGAGTGTTTATGCCGAATACTATGCGACGCCGACGTTCTGGCCCGATTTTGACAAAGAGGAACTCTATCAGGCGCTCATACACTTTAATGGACGGGAGCGCCGCTACGGTCTTGTTCTCCAACCCTGAGAGGGGGAGGGGATAACCTCCCGATCATGCTGCGCCAGCGCGTCCTCAGCGCCTTGTGGTTTGTCCCGCTCAGCGTCAGCCTGATCCTGATCGGGGGCGTGCCTTATGCCCTTGGCGTTGGGATCATGCTCCTGATTGCCGGATGGGAACTGGATGGTGTTTTCCGCAAGGCAGGCTATGGCACATTTCGTCCGGTTTTGTATGGCGGGATCAGCGCCCTTGCGCTGATCCCCCTGACGATTGGACAGCTTCCCATCTTCCTGACGGTAACGCTCCTCTTGGTCGCCGCCGCCTTAGGGATGATGGGCGGTTACGGGCGGGGGGAAACCGCCGCCGTCCTCCATTTTGGCTTCACCCTCGTTGGCGTGTTTTACCTCGGTTGGCTTGGCGGACACCTGATCTGGCTGCGAACATTCCCCAATGGCGAGCTTTGGACGTTGATCGGCGTCTTAGCCATTGGGGTGGGCGATGCTGGCGCATACTTTGTGGGCAGCGCCATTGGACGGCACAAACTCGCGCCGCTGCTTAGCCCAGGCAAAACGTGGGAGGGCTACCTGGGGGGCGTCGTCTTTGCCACACTGACGGCGTTTGGGCTGGCAATCCTCGCCACGTTGTTGGGACGGGCAGTTTCCCCACCAATGGCGGCACTCATCGGTATGGCGGGGGGCATCTTCAGCCCGTTGGGCGATCTGGCAATGTCCGTTGTCAAACGGGCGGCGGGCGTCAAACATTTCAGCCTGATCTTGGCAGGGCATGGGGGCGTTTTGGATCGGATCGATTCGATCCTCTTTGGCGTGCCGATCTGCGTTTATCTATTGCTGCTGTTGGGTTGAGTTGGGGCGACCCCGTGTGGTTGCTATCGCCACAGCGGATGCGGACAACGGTGTAACATCTCTCCCCCACCTAAGAGGGGGGTATCGAAAGGTGGTCATGGCGTCTATCTGGTTTCTGAGCGCCCCCTTAGCGGGGCATGCCGATTGGGGCGGGATGCTCAAAACGGCGCAGAGCCTCCAACGGCGCGGTCACGATGTGCTGTGGGTTTCCCAACCCGCCCTTGAAGAGTTGATCGCCGAGTCAGGCATCCCCTTTGCCGCCATTGCCGAGACGGGGTGGCACTTTCCGCCCCCACTCCCCGACAGCGCGGGGATGTCTCCCGCCGAAGGAATGTTTTTACGCTACCGTCGGGCGCTGGATACATGGCTGAACGAGGCGCTGATTCCTGCGGCAGTGGAGGCAATCCTCGCCCTTGCCAACGAGCGCGGCACGCCCGCCACCTTCGTCAGCGATCCCTTCCTCACCGCCGCCGCCCTCGCCGCTGAAGCACTCAATGTCCCCCTTATTGCTGCCGGATGGGGGGCAGGTCAGCCGCTTGATGAGGATCGTCTGTACGCTGTCCAGCGCGACTTAGGGGCGATCAGCCGCGAACGGATCGCTGCTCTGACGGCACATTTGGGGCTGCGCGGGATCAATTTCTCTGGGGGGGCAGCACCCTTTATGGAAAGCCCATACCTCCATCTCACCTATTTCAGCCCCTCGTGGTATCAGGGTGACCCCCCCTTCCTACCCCAAACCGAGCATGTGGGGGGAATCGTCACCGCGCCGCGCTCCCCCGCGCCGGAGTGGTTGAGCGCTCTCCCGCCTGACGCGCCGTTGGCGCTCATCACCTTGGGGAGCGTCTTTACTGGTGATTTAGGCTTTTTTGCATGGTCGGCGCAAGCGGCGGCAAGGCTAGGGATGATTCCCCTCGTGGTGATCGGACGGCTGCCGATCACCGCCGAGGACAAGGCAAAGCTGAAGGCGGCACTTCCCCCCGGCACACGCCTCTTGAGGTGGGTGGACTATGATCAGGTTTTCCCCCGTTTGCAGGTGATCATTCATCACGGGGGGATGGGGACGACGCACCGCGCCGTGATTCAGGGACTGCCCCAGGTGGTTGTCCCCCATGCGGCGGATCAACGCGGGCAAGCGCGGCGCATTGCCCAAGCGAAGGTCGGCTTGAACCTCTCTGCCCATGATGTCCGGCGTGGACAGCTTCTCCCCGCCATTCGTGCGGTGACGACAGATAGGAAGGTGGCAGAGAACGCCCGCGCCCTCGCCGCCGAATTCGCCTCATTGGGTGGGGTGGATCGTGCTGCGGAGCGGATTGAGATGGTCATTAAGGATGCGGGGGGGTAACGCTTGCCAACCGGTAAAAAATTGCCTCTTGAACCGGCTTTCCCTCACGTAGATGTTCGTTGATGATGCGCTTCAGCAGCGCCTCATCGACATGGTGATACCAAATCCCCTCTGGGTAGACAACCAGCAGCGGACCCGCCGTGCAAACCCCCAAACACGGCGTGATGCCCCGTTTGACGCGCAGCGGGTTTGTGTAATGGGCAAGATCGCCAAGCAGTCCGGGCAGTTTGGCGTAGAGTTCCGCCGCCTTCCCGTCAGGGTCGCAGAATGTGCCGGTACAGATAAACAGGTGGCGGCTGTACACCGTCATGGGACTTATCGGATGTTCGTTTGGCACGATGGATGGCTTCTCACCCCTTGCATCACTACACAAAGATAAATAAAACGTTGGACAATACTTAAATATTCCCTAAGTGTAAGCCCAAAGGGTATGGATCACAACCATCATTGGTGGGCGATACCCCTTTCCGCATGGATGCTGGAAAGGGGCATGATCGGGTGTGGGGTTACCCGCCCGGTGTGCGGGTGATCGCTGGCGGCACGCCCGGTGGCGGATTGCCGCCGCCCGGTGGAGGGCTGCCGCCGCCCGGTGGAGGGTTGCCGCCGCCCGGTGGAGGGTTGCCGCCGCCCGGTGGAGGGCTGCCGCCGCCCGGTGGAGGGCTGCCGCCGCCCGGTGGTGGGCTGCCCATCGGGCGAAACCCTGTACAGGTTGGCGGGGCGGTTTGAAGGTTAAACTCCTCGCGCTCCTTTGGCAGTAAGTCTTGGTAACCGAGCGCAATCAGGCGCTCACAAATTGCCCCCGTCGTGCGCGTTCCGTCGGTATAGGCAAAGCGGGTCAGGCGCTCCCTACCCCCCATAATCAACCGTGATCCATCGGCAGCAAGGGCAAACATTTCTAAACCACCCGCCACATCAAAGCGACGGATGATTGTCCCTACATTGTTTTTCAGGTCAACTTG
This sequence comes from Anaerolineales bacterium, assembly GCA_015075625.1. NCBI lineage: Bacteria > Bacillati > Chloroflexota > Anaerolineae > Anaerolineales > Anaerolineales bacterium. The sequence continues at coordinate 1,127,222 of JABTTZ010000001.1, forward strand.
AATGACTCGCGTCCGGTCACTAAGGGCATAGAGGTATGCCCCGTCGGGCGAGGCGGCAATCTGGGTTATCCCCCCCTGCCGAACCTCAATCCGCCGCGCCCGCCCTAGCTGGCGCGGGGTGGTTAGGTAAAGCGTCCCATCGGTCAAGGCATAAAAGAGCGTTTCACCATCGGCGCTGAAGGCAAGGCTGGTGATATTTTGCTCATGCTCAAAGAGCGAGGTATCCAGAATGTCGCCATCGGGCAGATGGTAGACGGAAAGCGTATTAAAGACGGCAACCGCCAGGAGACTGCCATCGGCAGAGATTGCCAGCGCATCACCGCCAATGAACCCCTCTAAAGGCAGTACCAGCCGTTCCGTTCCGGTGGCAATTTCCCACAGGCTGATGCCGTCATCAAAAATGAGGAGGACATACTTCCCATCCCCGACAAAATAGACCTCAAAGGGAAAGATGTCGCCCCCGGCGCCGTCCGCCAATGAAAAATCATGAATCACCTCTAAGGTGGTTGTGTCATAGACCTGAAGGTGTGGCAGATTCCCCTTTCCAGAACTCGTCACGGCAACGGCGTTTCCATCGGCGCTTAGGTCTGGATAGGAATAGGTTTGCAACGCCCCCCGTGCCGAGGATGTTTCAACATCCCACAAAATTGCCCGAATCACATCCTTCTCAGCGGCGGTGGTCAGCGCCAGATTGTTCCCGACAGAATAGGCAACATCAAGAACCGCCGCTTGGTGTCCCAACAAAAGGGAGCTATTCGGCTCTTGAAGACGCCATGTATAGATCACCGTATCTTCGCCAGCGCTTAGGAATGCCTGCCCCCTATCAATAAACTGAACGCTGTAGACAGACGCCGCATGAGCGCGGTAAACACGAATAGGGAGAGACACCGTAGGATCGGAAATATCCCACAGACGCACCGTGCCATCTTCGCCAGCCGTGAGTGCATAATGAGCATCGGGCGAAATCGCCATATCGTAAATCGACCCGACATGCCCATCCAACGTGTTGCTCATGAGCAGGGAATCGACGCTGCCGCCGACAACAACCAGTTCAAAAAACTTGATCAACCCTTCGTCAAGGGCGGCAATCAAAAAATCACGGTTGATTGGGTTGCCCGCCTCATCGACCATCTGGCGGGTGACTACACGGGCAATGCCCACCCGTATCGATCCTGTCGCAATCTCGTGAAGTACCTCAAAGGAGGCGCGATCCACAAGGGTGATGACTCCGCCATAGCCGCTGACGACAAGCATACGTTCGTCGGGGGTCAGGGTAATTCCTTCTGGCTGCCACTCCATCGTCTGTATTTGGCGGGGGGTATTTTCCGCCACAGACCATTGGGTAACGCTGCTATCGCTGCTGGTGGCAAAATAGGTCTGGCTATCCGAAAGCCATACCAGTGCGGAGATCAGGTCTCGATTAAAAAACGTTTTGTACACTAATGTCCCATTAGGGATGCTCCATAGGCGAATGGCGTAATCTGCCCCTCCGGTGGCAAGGTACTTCCCATCGGGAGAAAGTGACAACGCGGTGACTCCTATCCCCTGATTTGACCACGTCTTGATCTGGGCATAAGTGCGGGCGTCGTGAAGGAAAATCATCCCATTCTCGTCGCCGCTGACGATATAGCGCCCGGCTAAATCGCTGCCTAGGTCAGCGATCATGGCGTTATGAACGTCAAGCCGCCGTTGGGGGAGCGGCAGCGGTAGAGTGAGGGCGTTATCCGCCTCATCCAGTGCGGGTTGAACGGGCGACGAATTCAAGGCTTGAATCGCCAAAACGCCAACCAAGTGAGGGCGTCGCCCCGACGCGGCGATACTGCTTGCCGCCGACGCCAAGCGCAGCGCGTTGGCGTGGGCAAGGCTTATTTCCGCATCTTTCAGGGCGGCAACAGCCGTCCCTTCGTTGTTCAGCGCTGCGCCCTGTGCTACTGTTGCCGTTGCCGCATTATTCGCGGCGAGGTCGGCATTTGCCCTTGCGGTGGCGGCGCTGTTCAGGGCGTTGCCCTGTGCTACTGTTGCCGTTGCCGCATTATTCGCGGCGAGGTCGGCATTTGCCCTTGCGGTGGCGGCGCTGTTCAAGGCGTCGCCTTGTGCCACTGTGGCAGTGACGGCATTCTCAATGGCGCGTGCCTCGTTCACAACGGAATCATTGCGAGCGCGTAAGGCCAAAACGCCTAACCCTGCCATAACAACCGTGCCGAGGGCGAAAAAGAGCAAAAACGCCCGCAAACGGCGTGCATTGCGCTGTTGGGCGGCGGCGGCTGCCTGTGCCGATTGCGCCGCTTGTTTTGCCAAGTCCAGTTCACGGGCGACACGTTCTTTTTCCTCGCGTTCGCGGCGCTTCACTGTTTCGGCGCTGGCACGGATATAGGCGCTTTCATCAGCGCTGAGGGCGGCGGTGGAGTCGCTGAGGAGCGCTTCGTACTGCCCTAGCCGCGCTCCTTCGGCAAGGAAACTACTGTCCCGTCCGGCGTTCACCCATTCCACCGTTGCCGCAGAGAGCCGCCGTCCGGTGCGGATTGCCTCGCGGTTTGTATCCAGCCACTCCCGCAGGCGAGACCATGTGCGGATAAGCGCTTCGTGGGCAACCTCCACTGTTGGGATGCGCGTTTCGGGGTCGCGGTCAAAGGTGAGCAGGCGATACTTGGCAAAGGTATCCATCACGGCTTGGATCAGGGAGGCATTGACTGCCGCGCTGAATTCCGTCTGACGGGCGCGGCGGCGTGTATCTTCTGTGCCTTCGCCAAGCGTCACCAACCGCAAGAAAATCGTCTCTACGGCAATCTGCTGTTCGGGGGGAAGGCTCAGATAGAGTTCATCGGCGCGGCGGGCAAGCGCCCCTAACACCCCTCCCATCTCCCGATACGAGTCTAAGATGAGGGTATTTTTCCGCCGCCGCTCAAAAAGTTCGGTAAGCGCATATTGCAAGAGGGGCAGCGCCCCCGCCTGATCGCCCACATCGCTCACAATCGTCTCAACCAGCCCGGGCTCTAGGGTTAGCCCAACGCGGCGGGCGGGACCAGTGACCGCCTGCCCTAGTTCCTCGGCAGAAAGGGGGAGGACAACTTCCGTCCGTTCGCGCATCAGCGTTCCAAAGGTGGGGTGCAGCAGCGGACGATCATAGAAATCGGCGCGGAGCGTGACGACCACCCAAAAGCGGCTGTTCGGCTCGTTGATGGCGGCGGCGATGTTGTCTAAAAAGCGCCCCGCCTCGGAATCTCTGCGGGCTTGGGTAAAGGCTTCCTCGAATTGATCAATGACCAAGACGACCTGATTACCCCCCGGCGAAAGATCACGCAGGGCGTTTAGCAAGCCGCGCTCATCCGCCATAAATTGGCTGACAAGGGTTTCGATCTCTTGGGGGATACTGGCAACCGTCAGCAGCGCCGCCGCCAATTCGTGAAGGGGCTGTGTGCCGGGCATCATCTCGGCGTAGAACCAGCGCCCTGAGCCGGGCAAGCCGTTTCGTCGCAGCGCGGGAATCACCCCTGCCTTCACCACGCTTGACTTTCCCGACCCGCTAGGACCAACCACTGCTAAAAACCGGACAAGGGCGTGTTTTTCGACCAGCCGCCCAAGCAAGCGCATGATGAGTGCCTCGCGCCCGAAGAAGTCGGCGGCGTCCACCTCGCTAAAGGCGCGTAAGCCTTTGTAGGGGTTTTCAGCGTTGGGCAGCAGAATGCTGATCACCCGCTCCCCCGTCGTATGATCCATCACATCATCTTCGTGAAACAACACATCATGTTCTAAGGGATCGATCAAGAGCAGTGACGAGTCGCTCACCAATGACGGTTTTGCTGGCTGGACTGCCTCCCGAAAAGCACGCGCCATCGCCCGCGCATCGGGAAAACGGTCTGTTGGCGATTTTGCCGTCGCTTGTTGTAAAACGCTGTCCAGCGCTCCCACCATTGGCAGATGGGGGAGTTCGGAACGGAGCGAGGGGAGCGGCTGATTTAAATGGCTAAAAATGAGTTGGGTCGAACTGAGATCGCCCATAAAAGGGCGCTTCCCCGTCAGCAGTTCGTAAAGGACAATGCCCAACGCATACAAATCGGTTTGGGGGGAAACGGGAATGCCCATGATTTGTTCGGGGGCAAGGTAAGCGGGTGAGCCAACGATCATCTCGCCTTCCTCAACCCGTGCCGGGGATGGGCTATCGCCCGACGAGGCATTCGCCGTATGAAGCAGCTTGGCAATACCAAAATCGGCAAGGTAAGTGTTATCTTCCATATCGAGCAAGATGTTATCGGGCTTGATGTCGCGGTGGACAACGCCTGCGCGGTGCGCCGCCATAAGCGCACCAGCAATCTGATCGAGGTAGTCGGTCAGTTCTTCGGGAGAAAGGCGTATTTTTTGGATCAAACGCAGACGCAGGTTGCCGCCAGGGACATAGCGCATGATGATGTACGCGCCGCTTGGATCACGCCAATAATCGTAGAGGGGGATGATGTGCGGGTGTTCAAGGCGGGCGACAAGATGTGCCTCCGCTTCAAAGTTCGTGATGAACTGATCTTGGTTGGCAAATTCAGGCAAAATCACTTTGACGGCGACATCACGTCCGACAACCGCTTGATGGGCGAGATAGACCTCCCCAAAACCGCCCGCGCCAAGCAAGCGGCGGAGTTCATAGCCGCGCACCATCTTGCCAAAAAGTCCCGTGTTATCGGTCATGTCGTTCCTTCGCCCTTCTCGCTGAACCCTTCCGCCTGAACGTTAACCCTTCACGCGCACCGGCGCACCCGTGACACAATCGACAATATCGATCAGGGGTGATTCGGTATGCGCTGCCTCGGCAACCATCTGACACAGCAAAAGCGCCCGCCGCACAACATCCTCAAGCGGTGTGTGCGCTCCCCCTTCAACCATCGCCCGCAGCACATTCGGTTCTGTCCCGCTAAAGCGCAAGTTCACCCGCCCGCCGCCGAACATCTCTAAGGTTTCGCGCTTTTTGCCTTCCAAACCGGGCAAGGCAGTCAGATCGAGGCGACGATCCAAATGGGCAGAGGCAATCACTTGCGGGTAACGCGGGATCGCCGCCGCCAAACTCGCCAACGATGCGCCGTCCGTCCGTTTGCGCCGTGCGCAAAGCGCCGCCAGACGCAGCGCCGTATAAATGCCATCCCCGGCGGTCAGGTTATTTTCCCGAAGAATGATATGTCCGGCTTGTTCGCCGCCGAGGGTATACCCCCCCTTGCGCATTGCTTCCATGACATAGCGATCCCCCACTTTCGTCCGCAGCAGGGTGATCCCTTCCCGCCGCAGAAAGTCCTCTAAGCCGCTGTTGCTCATCTCCGTAGCGACGACAGTTTCACCGGTCAGCAGTCCAGCGTTTTTGAGGTCCACAGCGAGAATTCCTAAGAGGTGATCCCCATCGACCAGCATCCCATCGGGCGTCACACAGACGAGACGATCCGCATCACCATCAAAAGCAAAGCCCATATCAGCGTGGCGTTTGTGGATCATCGTCAGAAGGTCAGTCCGATCTCGGCGGACATATTCGCTGCCCGCCTCGACGTTGATATTGAAGCCATCGGGGTCGGCATTGATGGTAAATACAGAAGCCCCCGCCCGCCAGAACGCCCCCGGCGCAAGGAAGAAGCCCGCTCCATTGGCCATGTCCAAAATGATGGTCAGGTTCTCCAAGCCGATTCCAGCGCACGCCTTGAGCAGATCGCGCTCGTAAGCGTCGGTATCCATGTGGTGGTAGGTGAGCCGTCCGGGGAAGGCGCTGAGCGGGGTGTGCTGCCCATCCACAAGGCGGATGATCGCCTGTTCAGCCTCATCGTTCAGTTTGTAGCCATCCGCGCCAAAGACTTTGATTCCGTTCTGTTCGGCGGGGTTATGGCTGGCAGTGATCATGATTCCTAGCGCGTGGTGTTCGGCAACGGTGAGGTAGGCAATCCCCGGTGTGCTGATCACGCGGCGATCTACAACGGTGATTCCCTCCGCCAGCAGCCCTAGCGCCAGCGTATGGGCGAGGAAGTCGCTGCTGATGCGCGGATCACGTCCGAGGATCACCGTGCCGAGGTCTGCCTTATTGGGCTGTGCGGTGGTTTTCAGCCACACCCCAAGCGCCCGCCCAATAGCGAATACGGTGGTGGGATCAAGGGGAAATTCCCCCGCCACGCCGCGAATACCATCTGTGCCAAACTGAAGGTGTGTTGTCATAGGTGTCTGTAGTGTTTCTCGCTGTGTACGGCACGATTGTATCATAGGTGAGCGGGTTGGCTGGATCGTCCCTCGCGGAGTCGTGCTATAATAGGCAGTATCGATGGTTTCGATTGAGAAGGTTATGCGTAGTGTAAAACGTCTACATCAAATTTACCTGCCCCCCTCGTTTTTCTTCCATCGGCGCAGTCTCAACACGCGCCGGGCGGATGATCACTGACTTCCCTTTTCACCATCAACTGAATAGTCGCTACGCCACCCGCTGATCGCGCCTAGCGCCAGAGTCAGCACGGGGATGGTTTTGCTTACCTGTGGATTGGGGAATCCCAAATCATCGGGCATCTGGCGACAGAACAATCGTTCGTTTCTCCTTGAGATAACAGGTGTACAGACAAAAGAGCATGTGATTGGATTGATTTCCTATGGTTACGTTTCTTGCACGCGGCAAACCAAGCACCGCCAACGCCGCGCTGCTCATCATGATTTTGGCGGCAGCCTGCTGGGGACTGGGAACTGTCCTCAGCAAATTTACCCTCGAACACATCCCCCCGATCACCCTGATGGTGATCGAACTAAGCGCCAGTTGCAGCCTGTTGTGGGCAATGTTGATCGCCAGCGGCGGGCATAAGGGGCTGAGGTGGAAAACTATCCGTCGCGGGTGGGCGGGCATCTTAGAACCTGGGAGCGCCTTCGCCCTGTGCGCCGTCGGGCTGACCATGACCAGCGCGACGAACGCCTCGCTCATTGGTGTCACAGAGCCGGTGATCGTCGTCATTTTGGCGGCGTGTTTCCTGCGCGAGCGAACCTCCCGACGTTTGTTGACGTTTGTTGGCTTGGCATTGGCGGGAACGCTCTTTATTTCGGGGAGTGAGGGCGGCGCGGGGGGGACGGATACCCTCATGGGCAACGCGCTTGTTTTGGGGAGCGCCGCCTGTGCCGCGTTATACACCATTGTGACGCGGCGGGCGGCGCAGAGCGTCCCCCCGCTGACGCTTGCCGCTCTGCAACAAAGTTTCGGGTTGGCGTTTGTGATCCTCTTGCTGCCGCTGGAATGGGTGGGGAATGGCGGGACAGCATGGGCGAGTGTGCGGGCGGGCTTCTCCCTTGAGAGCCTTCTTTGGGCAGCCCTGACGGGGATCATCGGCAGCGGCTTGGCATTTTTGCTCTATTTATCGGCGCTGCGCTACGTGACGGCGACTCAAGCAGCGCTGGTGATGACGGCGATTCCCCTCTTTGGGGTGGCGGGGGCGGTGGTGCTGTTGGGGGAGGTCTTGACGGCAGTCCATATTGTGGGGGGTGGGCTGATCGCTGCCGTGCTGATGCGCCTGCGGGTGGAGGGACATTCACCCCCGCCCCTTGCCGGAGAGAGAGGGCTAGGGGGTGAGGGCGCAGAAATCAGGCGAAATATTTACCGATGATTGGGCGCAGCCGTTCGCGTAGTTCGGGTGTGATGCGATCTTTGCTGGTGGCGAATGACCCTTGCAGCGCGTTTTCACAGGTACACGCCCTAGCTGCGACAAGGAGCTTCTTCACGGCGAGCGACACCGCCCGTTGGGCAAGGGTGATGTTCGCTTGAAACTGCTTCATGACCATCTCAACGCTCACATGTTCCTCATGCCACACATCGTAATCGGTGATGTGCGCCATAACCGCATAGCACAGTTCGGCTTCGCGGGCGAGGAACGCCTCTGGCGAGGTGGTCATGCCGATAATCGAAAAGCCCATCTGACGGTAAAGATTGCTCTCTGCTTTTGTGCTGAAGCGCGGTCCCTCGATGGTGACGAACGTCCCGCCGCTGTGGGCAACCCCCCCTGATTCGCTGGTTGCCTCGGCAAGAATACGGCTGAGATCGGGGCAGAAGGGATCGGCAACGCTGACATGGGCGACAATCCCGCGCTCGAAGAAACTGCGTCCGCGTTCGTCTTTCGTATTGTCATAGAGATTATCGGGGATGCATACATGCCCCGGCGCGTAATCCTCGCGCAGCGATCCGCAGGCGCTCACCCCAATGACATGCGTCACGCCAATCGCTTTCAGGGCATAGAGGTTCGCCCGATAGGGGATTTCGCTTGGCTGAAAGACATGCCCGCGCCCATGACGAGGCAAGAACGCCACGCGGACACCATGCAGCGTCCCAATGGTGATGGCGTCGCTTGGTTTGCCATAGGGGGTGACGGGCGTGATCGTGGTCAGATCGGTGAGTTCGGGCATGGCGTAAAGCCCCGACCCGCCGAGGATGGCGAATTGTGCGCGTTCGGTTGTCACATGAACCTCGTTTGTTCTCTATCGTTTCATCTAAGAGAGGGTGCATTCCCCGCGAAATTTTTCAGGAAAATTATGCCCGATTTTGATAAAACGCGCTTAGCGAGGCTGTCGTACTAACCAATGGTGCAGACTCCCCGAGAACACGGCAACGCGCATCCCCCTGCGACCCGCCTTTGGCGTGTACCCGCTTCTCCCAACGGGAGAAGTGGGAAGAACTGGTTTTGAGGGGGCTTCCCCCTCACCCCCTCGCCCACAGAATTTCACCCCTTTTCTCCGCGTGCGGGGAAAGGCGACTGCTGCGCAGTAACCGGGGGGGATAGGGGTTCTTTTAGAACTCTTTCTGACAGACGACTAACCTGTGCCGCGCACAATGGCAATCAGGGCGCGGGCGCGGTGACGGAAGGTATGCTCCGCCAAAACACGCGCCCGCGCCGCTGCACCCATCGCCGCCCGCGCTGACTCATGGCTCAAGAGCCAACGGTAGCGTTCCACCGCCTCGGCGGGCGTTTGGACGACGACAAGCTCCTTCTCTGGCTCAAACCACGTCTCAATCCCCGCATACGGATTGCAAACCATCGCTGCGCCCATTGCCCCTAGTTCAAAGGGGCGTGAACTTGAGGAGGCAACTACCGAGGCGTGCGCCTGTCGTGTAATGACGAGGTTGATCCGGCTGCGGCAGGCATATTCGCGCAGTTTGCTAAAGGAAAGGTAAGGGAGCATCGTCGTCCGTCCGAGGTCGCCCAAGCCGCGCCCACGCACAGCAAAGCGGGCAGCGGGAAGGGCATGGCTGGCGTCGCGCAGCATCCCATCAATCCACGCCTCGCGGTATTCGCGAGTGTGACCGTAAAAAAACACATCCACATCCTGAGCGGCAGCAACAGGGCTAAACAGATCGGGATCAGCGCCATAGTAAAGTGGGTAGGCAGCGCGAGCGCCCATTTTGAGCAGCGTCTCACACCCGCCAAGACTGTTCGAGAGGAATGCCTCGTATTCGCCCAGATCAGCGCCCGGATACATCTTGAATCCGCTAGAAAATCCGGCGAATTCCGGCAAGCTGGCGGGGACATCGCCATCATAATAAAAGACGGGCTTGGCGAACCGTTCGCGGATGAACGCCGCCAACCCAACGACGTGATTCAGCGGGATAGTCAGGAAGATCACGGCATCCACATCGGGGTGGGCGGTCAGGTGTTTCGTCATGAAGGCTTTCCAGCGGGGGAGGATCACCCGCTGGGCAAGCGTCCGTTGAAGGCGATCCGCGCTGCTCTCGCCGCCTTGTCCAGTCTCTACGGCAGCCGCCTTTGTCCCTCGTTTAAAGCGCCCCGCCACGTCTTTCAGCGCCTTGAAGGTATCGCCAAAGCCTTTGACCGGATTAGGAAGCGCCCGCCACCAAAGGCTTTCCACCGCCGCGCCCTGATAGGTGGTTGCCAAGACCTCTACGTTTTCTTCGTAAAGCGCCTTCAACAACTGCCACCAAGCAGGCGTTGCGCTGTAAGGTTGAGTCAGATCAAGGGAGGACACAACAACGAGAAGTTTCATCGGCAAAAAACCTTCGAGTGGTTCGTTTAAAGCTAGGAGCTAGGCGTCTGCGGTGCGTTCCCGCTGGCGGGCGGTTTCCTTCCGCGTTTCCTCGCGGCTGGCAATGACGAGGGCAATCAGAATCACCGCGCTGCCAACGATCTGGATCACTTTCGGCGTCTCGCTAATGGGCGGGAAGGCGGCAAAAAGCGTGCTAAAAATCGGCTCGCCCAAGACGCTGAGGCTGACGAACGAGGCGGAGAGGAAGCCAAGCGCATAATTTAGCAGGGAGTGTCCCACCAATTGGGGAAACAGTGCGGTGAGCGACATCCACAGATAGGCGTCACCGCCTAATCCGGTGATCGGCAGCCGGTTGAGGATCACCATTGCCAAGAGGGTGAGCGCCGTCGCGCCGTAGGTCAGCCAAATGTAGGGGAGGAGGGGGAGCGTCGCCCGCAGCCGCCGCCCGATGATGAAATAGGCGGCGACGGTCAGCGAGCCGATGAGCGCCAAGCCGATCCCGATCAGGGCGGAATCTTGTTTCGGCGCTGCGCCAACATCGCCAGTGGCGCTGATGATCACCCCACCAATGATCGCCAAGACAATCGCCCCGATGGTGACGCGGGTGAGCTTTTCCCGCAGTAAGAAGGGGGAGACAAAGGCAACCACCAGTGGGTTCGTTGTCACCAACGTCACGCTGATGAGGACGGAGGTGTACTCAAGGGAGGTGATCCAACTGGCAAAGTGGAGGGCGAGGAACACGCCGGCAAGGACTGCCAACCCAATCTGCCCCGCTTTCAGGTTTAGAAGTGTGGGGCGATGGCGGGCAAGGACGAAGGGCGTCAGGATCAGCGTTGCCAGCGCCACCCGCCACAGGGCAATGACCAGCGAAGACGCCCCCGCCACCTGCGCATAGCGGATGAACACCGAGGCAGACGACGCCGCCAACACACCAACAACAAGGGCAAGGTAAGGACGGTAGGAAGGTTTCACGGAAGGCTCTTATTTTTTGTGGTTTGTCTGGTTCGTTGTCACTCTTCGCGGCAGCGCCCCAACGTCTGGCACAGTTGGGTGATGTGCAGCCGATCATGGCGCGTGGTGAAGATCGCCATTTCCAGCAGCGTCGTCCGCCCCAAAACACTGTGACGGGCGAGGCGTCCCCACTGTTCCGGCGATAATTCCGCCAAGAACGTCAACGTCTTTTGACGCTCTGCCCAAAATGCCGCTGCTGCGCTTTCCGCTGTCGCCCCGCGTACATCCATCTCTCCCGGTGCGGGGGGCGTGGGCGATGGCTCGATGAAGGGGTTGTCCTCACGGGCAATGCGCTCCAAACGGGGGCGCTGTACGTCGCGTTCGCTATCGCGCAGGTGGCAAATGATCTCTAAGGGCGTCCATTCGGTTGCCAGCGGGCGTTTTTGCCAGTGTTCAGGGAGCGCCGTATCGATGATCCCAAAGAGCGCTCCTGTATTCCCCACCATGCACGGGGCAACTTGGGTGGGCATCAAGCGGGGCAGCGGTGTCTGGGCAAGCGCTTTGAACCACCCGCCCTCCCATAGGGCGGCGAATTCGGCAAGCGTCCCCTGCCCATGCGGGGTGATTTTGGGCAGCACCACCGCGCCGCTGCCCGGTTCAGGGGGGAGGGGGGTTTGTGCCGGATCGTCAATCCAATAGGTGTACATTCCCACCTGTGTGGCGGGCAGAATGTCGTTTTCATAGCTGTCGCCCACCATGATCGCCTCGTCCGGTTCAACGCCCACACGGGCGAGGATTTCCTCGTAATAATAGGGACTCGGCTTCGTGAAGTGGCACTCATCCATGTTTGTGATCCAGGCGAAGGGCAGATCGGGGTTGATCCCGCCCCATCCCATACGCATCCGCACCTGATCTAGGGGAAAAAAGGGATTTGTTGCCACTGTCAGGCTGATCCCCGCCGCCAAGAGGCGATCTACCAGTTCCGCCGCACCCGGAATGGGCGTGATCGCTGTGCGCGTCGCTTGGTAGCCGTTGTGATGAAAGGTGTCAAAGGCACGCTGCAGGGCGGCGGCATCCACGCCAAACGATTCGGCTAATTTCGTGCCGAAGACCTCACGGTTGAAGCGGGTGGGGTCGTTGTTGGCGATCATCATCGCCACCGCCCCGCGCATTCCACCCTGGACTTCTTCTTTGGTGGGGTGGCGTTGGGCAAGCTCGCCCAGCAAGCCGCCAATGCCCATCATATAGGTGCGCAAGAACCCGCTGTTCAGGCGCAGCAGTGTATCATCCAGATCGAACAGGACGGCTTTGATCATAGGGTTTGTTGGGTGAACGACGATCCAGCAGCGCTAGGGAGTCTGTGGATCGTCAAGGGTGTTGATCACATCGCGGAACAGGTCGAAGCCTGGGCGTTCCTCATTGCATTGGGGGCAGCCCACGAAGGCATCGGCAACCGCCACCTGATGCTTTTCGCAGTGTGCCGTGACAACCACCGCCCGCCCAATGCCAAACACAATGCCCGGACGGATGGTGAGTGTCAGATTGAGGTGAGGGCTGGCGTTCGCCCTCAAAATATCCGGCACGGCACACCGCACGCAATCGCCGGGTTTCCACGCCGCCGATGCCGGATTGCGCTTGGCAAGGCGACATTCCTGTTTAGACCGTTGGCGGTGGAAATCCGCATAGTAATGCGGACATTCTTTCCCGGCGGGTGTTTTCATAACCGATGCTGCCTATGCAGAGGCTAGTTGATCCGCGTCACGTAGCTGCCATCGCGGGTATCGACCTTGATCCGATCCCCAAGATTGACAAAGAGCGGCGTTTGAACTTCTAAGCCCGTTTGGGTTTTGATCTTCTTCGATGCGCCATTGGCGGTGTTTCCGGCGACGGCGTTTTCCGCCTCCACAACCTCCATCTCCACGTTTACGGGGAGTTCGTAATCGATGATCTCAGTCTCGAAGCGGACGAGGCTCATCTCCATATTTTCCGCCATGTAGAGGAGGTCATCGCCAAAGATGCTCACCGTCAGTTCGTGTTGTTCGTAGGTGGTGGTATCCATGAAGTGGACGAAATCTTCGTCGTGGTAAAGGTATTGAACGCCAAAGGTTTCGACGCGGACATCCTGAACGCGATCCCCACTGGTGAAGGTGCGGGTGATCGTTGACCCCTTGCGAAGGTCGCGCAGCGTGGTGCGGATGGTGGCATTGCCGCGCCCCGGCTTGTGATGCTGATAGTCCAACACACGGTACAATGCGCCATCAAAGGTGAACGTCACCCCTTTGCGCAAATCATTCACATCAATCATGCTTCGGTCTTGCCCTCAACTGTACGTTATCGTTGTGTCTGTTTCCCTGCCATACCTGTTGGTGTGTTTGGGTTAAGGAAGGGGATAAGGCGCTCTTTCGCTGTCTGAATCGGGTTGGGATAGGTGATCCTATCTTGGGTTATATCCCCAACACACCAACCGTAGAGAGGTCAGAGTGTGCGCCATTTTATCACCGTTCAGCCGATGTACCAAGCCCCGCTGTCTCATCAGGGGGGCGGACGGTCACTGCCCCGAATCGCTCGTTCTGATTTCCCGCAGGGCGGCAAGCTCCTCAAACAGCGCCAGTTCATGCCCGTTCAAATTGGTGGGGACTTGAATCAGGACGCGGGCGAACAGGTGACCGCGCTGGTCGGGTTGGCGCATGTTGGGCATTCCCCGCCCGCTGACGCGAATCGTCTGCCCAGACTGTGTACCCGGAGGGATGCGGACTTTCACATCGCCGGAGAGCGTGGGGAGCGTCACTTCCCCGCCGAGGACGGCGATGAACAGATCAATCTTCAAATCGCAGGTGAGGTCGTCCTCGCGGCGTTCAAAAACGGGGTGCGGCTTCACGCTGACGATGAGGAATAAATCACCATAACCACCGCCGGCAAAACCCGCCTCGCCCTCGCCCGCCACGCGGACTCGTGTGCCGTCTTTTGCCCCCGCCGGAATACGGATCGTGCGCCGTTTTGCGCCGCGTGTCAGCACGCGGTCTGTGCCGCCATAGGCTTCCTCAAGGGTGATTTCGATCTGCTGTTCCAGATCGCGCCCGCGAATGGGCGCTTTGTAGCTCTCCCGCGCCCGCCCACCGCCAAAGACATTGGCGATAAAATCGGCAAAGCCGCCCTCGCCAGTGGTCGTCTCTTGAGCGTAGCTGCGCCACTGCTTGTAGCTGTTGACATTTGCGCCCAATTGGTCGTACTTGGCGCGTTTGTCGGCATCGCTGAGGACTTCGTATGCCTCGTTGATCTGCTTGAAACGTGATTCGGCGTCCTTATCACCGGGGTTGTGGTCGGGGTGAAGCTGGCGGGCGAGGGTGCGGTACGCCTTACGAATGTCATCGGCGCTGGCGGCGCGGTCAATGCCGAGTGTTTTGTAGTAGTCTTTTTGATCCATGCAAAGAGTTGCTCAGGTGGTGGTTTCCTACCATTTTAGGGGCGAATGGGCGGAAGATCAACGGGGAGGGTGTGCAGCCCCCACATGATTGGCTGGCTAAGAACGCCTCTCCCCCTTCCCCTATAGACAAGGAAAGGGGGAGAGGGTGGGGGGTTAGTCCGCCTTGATCTCGTAGACGGGTTTATCGACGCCGCCCATGCGGTATTTGTAGTCTTCATTCCCGCGCAGAAAGTCAAAAGCGCGGCGACCCTTGCTAATGGCGTCCTCAATGAGGTGTGCCAAGAGGACGATGCCCGGACTAAGATGCCCATAAGTCACCGGAATCAAGCCGGAGTTGTAGACCAAAATGCGGTTGTCATAATCAAAGTTGAGATAGGCGGCGGCAGGCGTCCCCTCAACGGTGAGGAAGGATAGCTGCAACCAGCCACAGGCGGCAATCTGCGGCACAATGGCGCGGAAAAACGCCCCGTTCTTGGCATCGGCAAGGAAATCCGCCTTTTGCGGGGAGCTTGCCGCCATAAGCGCGGTGAAGGTTTCTATCGCCGCCGGAAGATCATCGCCTGCCCCAACGATATGCCACGCCACGCCTTCTTCCTCGGCTCCGGCACGACGCAGTTTTCGGCGCAGCTCGTGGCGATTCTTTTTGTCCAGACCATTCAGATAGTCTTCAAAGGTGGCGGGGAGGGGAATCACCGGACAGACCTCTTGCGGGACGAGTGTCACCGTAAAGCCCGCCGCCCTGAGCGCCTCGGCAAAGGTGGTCAGCGCGGGCGATCCATCGGGGTGGTTACACAGATTCACGCGGCTGAACAGCGTCCGGTTTTGGGCAAGATGTGCGGCAAACCCGCTGAAAACCGCCGGACGGTGGTCGGGGCGGACAATCAGATCAAGATAATCGGTCACATCGACGCAGCCAATCGGACGCAGGACACGCCCCTCGCCGTCAATAAACCAGGGGGCAATACCCACCAGGCGCCCGCTCTCGTCCCGTGCGATGATCACGTAGAGATCGCCCGGCTGGTAGGTGTTGAACCATGTCGTTTGCCATTCCCAGGTGAGGAACACTTCATTCGTGTGATTCGTCGCTAATAGATCGTTCCATTCGCCCCGAAGTGCCTTTAGCTCCTGCGGGGCGCTAAGACAGTCAAAGGTAAGGGTCACTGGATTCGTACTCCCTGTGTGTAAAACCCGCTATTTTTAACGCACCTTACGCACAGACCCTCACTACCCATGAATGCGTTTTTTTGAGGGGGAAGCCCCCTCAATTTGCCGTTTTTGATGGCTATGGGGTGGACAACCCCAACGGCGTAAGGTGCCTGTTTAAGGTAGAGGGATTGACGCCTAAAGCGGGGCAATACTTACCCTCGCGCTGTATTTATGAGGCGGGAGGGTGTTTCTTTTTGTAGGCGGTCAGAACAGGGAGTGATGCCGCCGCAAAGAGCGCCGCCACCAACAGCCCCACCGTTCCAAGCATGTACGGTCCAGCGGGACTCACCGCGTAGCTAGAGGGGACGGCAATCGGACCGACAACGCGCCCCAATGCCTGTACGGATTGATTGCCGCCTTGTACCTTGCCTTGTTCTTGGGCGCTGACCGCGCTGGACATGAGTCCGGTGATGGCGGGGATGATCAAGCCGTTCCCCACCGCGACGAAAATCGGACAGAAGTAGACCAAAAATTCGACCCGTAAAAGGATGGTGAACGAGGTGAGGGCAAAGCCGCCCGCTTGGATCACCAGTCCGGCAATGGCTAAGCGCCCTTCGCCAAAGCGGGGCAGCAAACGCCGGATGAGAACCCCCTGGGTGATGATCCCCATAACGCCGACAATGAAAAAAATCACGCTGGTTTGGCTGACATCCCACCGAAAGACATCTTTCAACATCTGTCCCAAGTTGGCTTGCAAGAGAGCAAAAGCAACCGCCCAAATGAACACTGCCGTCAGCAGCAGGCGCGTTTGGGGCAGGGTGAGGGCGCTGAACAACTGGGTGAAGGGGTTTAGGCGGCGGGCTTCAACCTTCTGGCGTTTGCTTTGGGGGAGGCTTTCGGGCATGACAGACACGCCCCACACGGTATTCAACAGGGTTACGATTGCCGCAAAATAGACGGGCGATTCGTAGATGCCGGTGATCGAATAGAGCAGCCCGCCAAGCGCCGGACCGACGACGAACCCCAACCCGGAGACGGCCCCAATGACGCCGAAAAAGCGCGTGCGGTCTTTTGGCTCGGTAATATCGGCGGCGAAGGCGTAAATGGCGGCGAGGTTGCCGCCCGTGATGCCGTCGATAATCCGCCCCAAAAAGAGGATTGCCAACGAGCCACCAATGCCAAAAATAAAGTAGCCAAAGGCAGACCCGACAAGGCTGATCAGCAAGACGGGGCGTCGCCCAAAGCGATCACTGAGCGCCCCCAACAAGGGGACGAAGAAAAACTGAAAAAAGGCATAGGACGAAAACAACATGGCGATCACCGTCGCCTGATCGGGCGGGGCGACGTATTTCTGAACAATGAAGGGGTAGACCGGATTGATGATCCCAATGCCGGCAAGGTTGAGAAAAGCGGTGATCAAGATGAAGGTTCGCGTGCTGGCAGTGAGGCGAATTTTGGGAAAACTGAGGGTCATGAAGAAAGCCTATGTGTTGGTAATTATTGGCATGTACAAGCGCATTGAGCCGGCGAAATTCCAAGAACCATCGTTAACCCCAACGGGCTAACCTTAGTGCCTATCGGCAAATTCAGGTTTGGTTTGTAATCAGGGCAGTGCTAAGAAAGATACCTTTGGCAAGCACCGCACCCTGAATGCCATCAACAATAGGGGGATGAAGGTTTGCCCTAAACGTTACCTGTAATTTACGGATAGACCCTTAGGTGAAAGATGAACGCCCACTCTACCGCTGTAAGACTGAATCCCACAAGAGCCTAGCATGATTGGTTGGTTTTCGCACCGTTCTGGGCTAGACTAGGGATGTAGATTGCCATCGTATGTGATTGGACGACGGGACACTATGCAGAAATGCCCCAATTGTAAACATGATAATCGTCTGGGCGTGGTGTTTTGCGAGAACTGCGGGACAAGTCTGATTGGTGCAGCACCGCTTGGGACAAAAACCTTTGAGAGCAAGGCGCTTTCCATGATGGCAGAGACGACCCTTCACTTGGGGTCGGATGTCTTTATGGTGGGGATGCTTTTGAAGATTGTGGTCGATAATGCCACCTCCCTGCTGCTGAAATTTGACCGCGAGCTTGTCTTTGGGCGGAAAGACCCCGCCACCGGGACGATGCCTGATGTAGACCTGACGCCCTTTGCTGGCTTTCGGATGGGCGTTAGCCGTCGTCATGCGATCATCCGCCATACGCCGGACAACCGCCTTGACTTGTGGGACATGGGCAGCAGCAACGGAACGTTTCTGAACGGGACACGTCTCACGCCGCACCGTCCGTTTCGCTTGCACGATGGCGATCAAATACGCTTGGCGCAAATGCCTATCCAAATTTATTTTCAACCCGCCGCCACAAGCTAACATCGAAAGACACACATTGAACCTCTTGAAGGCGCTATGATTGATAGAGGGGTTACGCCGTTGCCCTCACCTCCTCTCCCCCTGTGGGAGAAAGGGAAAAGAGGTGTTGAGAGGGTTTCCCCCTCAACTTCCCCCTTTTGATGAACGAGGGGGTAATCGTGTCTAACGGCGTAAGTCCTATGATTATCTTTCTCTAGTTTGAGGACGAACTCATCTCAAAGGAGTCTGGAAGCTATGCCTAAACGAGTAATTTTGATGGTGGCTCTGACACTGGTGTTCATTTTTTCCAGTGTTTCGGCGCATCTCGTCGCTGCCCAAGTACCAAGTTTTAGCCCGCGTGTCTTGGCGTGGAATCCGAATACGGCGGAATTTGCCTTCTATGGTGAAAACGGCGCGTTTGCCCTCGTCACCACGGCTGCCTCGCCGCGTGCATTGGCAGTCCCCTGCTTGCGCTTTGGCGATAACCTGATTTACCACCTCGGCGCAGATGCCAGCGCCCCCCAAACGGTGGTCAACCTGATCACCGGCGCCGTTGTCCCCTTGGGGGATAATCACGGGGCTGCCTGCACGGTGAATGGCTTCATCCAAGTCAGCCCCTTTGGGGGATGGTTGGGCGTCCTGCGGCTCAACGCCGACGCGCTCAAACTGCCCTTCACGGTAGGACGGCTCGATATTTTGAATCCTGTTGATGGCAGCAACCAACACAGCACCACCGATGTCACCGCCTACAAACTCTACAACGATGGGGCGCTCATGTTGCAATTCTTTGCCAATAGCGATGGCGACGCGAACGCCGCCGATTTGCGCTGGTGGGATGGGGCAAGCGAGCGCCTCATTGAGCAGGACATTCGCCCTCTTGAAAACTGCGTTTTCACCAGTGGGCGCGTTGTGCGGGCGGGCGATGGTGTCTTTACCTTGTTTGGCGAGAAGTGTGAAGGCAAAGGGACATCCTGGCGCTTGATGCGTTCAGCCTTTACGGGCGGCAACAGCACGAATATTGCGCAAGGGAAAGCCGGCGGGGCGTACTTCCCCACCGTGGCAACCAGTGATATTTTCGTCCTTCCGGGCGAAAGCGCCTTGTTGTTGGTTGTCCCCAACGGCTTGAACTTGGAGATCGCTGATCTTGTCCGCGTCAACCTGAGCGATGGGGTGGTCACCACCGCCGCCACGTTTGTTGTCACGGATCGGCATCCGGTGCAGCCGCGCCGTTTCCTCTTTAGCCCCGATGGAAAGACGCTCGCCTTCATCACCCGCACGGGCAGCGGCGCGGAGACGCTCTACACCCTGCGCCTTGATGGGGCAGCCGAACCCGCCAAGATCGTCGGCGGCAACCGCAGTGATCGGATCAACGGCGTGGCATGGTCGGGCGATGGATCGCGCATTTACTATGCGACAACGGGCGATTCCAACTCCATCAGCTACCTTGACCTCGCCAGCGGACAGCGGCGGCTGCTTGTGCGCGGTGTGTTTCAGGGCTTTGCCGTCTCTGCCGATGGGACGTTGATCGTCACCGCCAAAGAAAACAAGATCGATAACAAGGACATTCGCAGCAACTTGATTCTCGTCAATGTTGCCGAACAGCGCGAGACAGTCTTGGTGGAGGGACAGAAAGAAGGGCTTGCCCTGCTGCCCTTTGCCGTCGCTCGGTAAAGGGATTGTGCGGGCAGAGGGGAAGAACCCCTTCCCCCCTGCCCCCGTACACAAGAGTGGGCGCCCTCTGGAAGCGTCCCAACAGCCCATGAAGATGGTCAAGGTGACAACCGATAAGGATGGTTATGCCCGTCAAAATTGCCCCTTCTTTGCTTGCCGCCGATTTCACTCGCCTTGCCGAGGACATTCAGGCGGTGGCTGATTCCGGCGCAGATATGCTCCATCTCGATGTGATGGACGGGCGTTTTGTCCCAAATCTCACCTTTGGGATGCCCATCGTGGCGGCGGCGCGGCGCTTGACGACGCTCCCCCTTGACACCCACCTGATGATTGTTGAGCCAGAGCGTTACATTGGGGCGTTTGTCCGCGCTGGGGCAACGATGCTCACCGTCCATGTGGAAGCCTGCCCCCATTTGCATCGTGTTATTCAAGAGATCAAAGAGGCGGGGATACAGGTCGGCGTCGCCTTGAATCCACATACCCCTTTTGAGATGATCCGCGAGGCGCTGCCCGATGTGGATCGCATCTTGGTGATGACCGTCAATCCAGGCTTTGGGGGACAGCGTTTTATCCCCACCATGCTGACCAAGATCAATCAGATTTGGCGGGCGGTGCAGCCCATGCAGATGGAAGGGCGGCACATTGAAATCGCCGTTGATGGGGGCATTGATCCGCTTACAGCGGGGCAGGTCGTCCGCGCCGGCGCCGATGTGTTGATCGCCGGACATGCCATTTTTGGCGCATCGGAAGGCATTGTGGCGGGCGTCCGCGCCTTACGCGCCGCCGCCGAATAGGGCGGGGTAGGGCGCGGACGCCCGCGCTAGGAATAGTCACCCCTACGGGGCTTGAATACAAAATGGCTTGCTTTTCAAACCCCGTAGGGGGGGTTGGTCTCAGCCCGATGGTTTACCGTCGGGCGCAGCCGGACGCCAGAGAGGGCGTCCCTACGGGGGTGCGGGGGAACAAATGACGCGGACGACCACACGGTGGCGCCGCTACTCGCCGCTGTAATTTGCCCCGAAAACCTCTACCAGAAGCCTACCAAGCGCCGCCCGATTAGGGACGAGGACTTCCGCCCCGCTCCACATCACATCAGTCACATAGCGAAAATCGATCACCCCCTGCCGGATCGTCTGAATGTCTTTGACATAGAGCAAAAGGCGGACGATCTGCTCCAAACTCAGCCCACTTTTGAGGTGCTTATCTAGGGACGCCCATAATGAGGGCGCTTGGAGAATGAGGTTTGGGATCAAGCCCTCGCTGAGGATGCGCTGGCGGAGCGCCATGATCACTTCTTGCTGCCGCCGCGCCCGATGAATATCCGTTGAGCCGTGCCGCGTGCGGGCATATTTGAGCGCCATCGCCCCATCCATGATCTGCCACCCCGCCTGAATTGAGAGCGGATCATAGCCACCGTACATATCGGGGTAGAGCGGATCGTAAATGGACTCGGCAGCGGTGATCGGCACACCCCCAACGGCATCAATCAGGGTGGTGATCGCCTCAAAATCATAGACGACGTAATCGTGAATGCGCACACCGAGGTTGTACTGGACGGTCTGCATCGCCAAAAGTCCGCCGTACCCTGGGCGGGCGAGTTCGCCCAGAAAGTAGGCGGTGTTCACCTTTTGCAAGCCGTAGGCGTTGGTGACGACGGTGTTTTGGGGGATTTCCACGTAGAGATCGCGGGGGATGCTCAACATGCCCACGCTCTGCGTGAGGGGATCGATGCTGACCAAAATCATCGAATCGGTGCGGAAGGCTGTCCCCTTGTCGTTGGGGCGCTTGTCGATTCCCAACATAAGAACGGTGAAGCGTGCCTGTCCATCCCACGCCTGAAGGTCAACCCCAAGCGGGACAAGCGTCGGCTGGTTGGGGTCAAACACACCGGAGGGCTGGCTTGCCGAGGGGAGCGCAGCAGCATAGGTGGGAATAGTCAGCGTGGGCGTGGGCGGTTGGTTCGCCGCCGAAGACACGCCCTCGCGGTTGGCAATGACGCGCAAGGTAATAACACCCAAAACACCCGCCATGACCGTTACGGCAAAGGCGATGAGGGCAAGCATTGCCCATGTCATGCCATCGCGCCGGAAGCGCACGGGAGAGCGCCGCTGCCCCCTCACTGGGCGTTGTGGGGGGTGCGGTGGGGGTGGCGTCTGGGCAAGCATGTAGGGCGTTTGCGTCAACGACGATTTCGCCAATTTGGGCAGGGAGGATGCCCGCATAACAGCAGGCATAGGGATGGTCGGGAGATCGCCATCATGGGTGGGCTGGTCGGCGGCGTAATCGGCAGTGTGTTTGGTTGAGTGGTCGCCATGGGGGGCGTCCTCAAACCCCAAAATGTCGTCCTGATCTACGATGTTCGGCATGTGTTCCTAAAGGCTAGGCTGCAAGTTATCTCTCTCGTGATCAATTGTACGCTATCCCATGCAACGTGAAGGCAACGCCTTACCCACGCTTTCGTCTCTTTCGCCCCTTTTGCCCTTTTCGCCCCTTTTGCTCTTTACGCCTTTACGGGTATAGTGTTGCCCCAAGTTCCTCAAAAAATCGCGTTTGTGCGTTCTTTTTGCACCCTCTGGAGTCACTTTTATGTCGCAGCGCACGATTTTAATCACTGGCGCGAATGGCGAGATCGGTCATGGGCTGATCGCTTATCTTGCCGAACACACCCGCGCCCGTATTGTCGCCCTTGACCTTCACCCGTTGGACGAATCACTTTACGGAAAGGTCTACCGGACGGTGATCGGTGATATCACCGAGATGAACGTCCTCGAAAGCCTGTCTACGGGCTTTGATTTCGACACGATTTTTCATCTTGCCGCCTTGCTCTCCACCCGTTCCGAGCGGCAGCCGACGCTTGCCCACCGTGTCAATGTGAACGGGACGCTGAACATGCTGGAAATTGCCGTGATTCAGTCGCGCCTTCAGGGGCATCGGGTGAAGGTTGTCTATCCCAGTTCCATCGCCGTGTATGGCGTCCCAAATTTGGCAAGCAAAGCGGCAGCGGGCAAAGTGACCGAGGATCAATTTCCCACGCCGCGCACGATGTACGGGGTGAACAAGCTCTATACCGAGCAGTTGGGGCGCTACTACACACAGCACTACCGCCAGTTGGACGCCGACGAACGCTTTGAGCATGTTGATTTTCGCTGCATCCGTTTTCCGGGCGTTATCAGCGCCTATACGCTGCCCACCGGTGGAACGAGCGACTACGCGCCAGAGATGCTCCACAGCGCGGCACAGGGGAAGCCCTACAGCTGCTTTGTGCGGGAGGATACGCGCATCCCCTTCATGGTCATGCCCGATGCGGTCAACGCGATTATGACCTTAGAGAGCGCCCCCTACGAGCGGCTGACCCGCCAAGTCTATAACATCGGCGCGTTCAACCCCTCTGCTGCCGAGTTTTGGGGACGCACGCAAGCCGCCTTCCCCAACGCAGCAATCACCTTTCAGCCGGATGCGAAACGCCAAGCGATTGTCGATTCGTGGCCCCTCGATGTGGACGATTCCGCCGCCCGCAACGATTGGGGATGGTCGCCCGACTACAATCTTGAGCGGGCATTTGAGGACTATTTGATTCCGAACATCCGCCAGCGCTACGCGGGGGGCTGATCCCGCCGCTAAAAGGCGTGTCCGCAATTAGAAAAAGGAACATCTGCCAAGAAGGGTATCCCTCAAAAGAGACCAACTTGGCGGTGTTGATGTTTTTGGGTCAGAACCCCTTTTCCTGTAGACAGGGCGCGGGGCGTGGTGGGAGTCGGGTGGACGCCCCCTGTAGGATCACCGTCACCTCGCCGCGTGGGGGCGTCGCCGTGTAGTGATCGATCACCGCGCTGAGCGTCCCCCGTTGGAATTCCTCGTAAAATTTGGTCACCTCAAGGGCGACACAGACGGGGCGATCCCCTAAAACAGCGCGTGCTGCTCGCAGCGTCTCCACCACGCGGTTCGGACTTTCGTAGAAAACCAGCACTTCGGAGTACTCTGCCAGCGCCGCAAAAAACGCCCGCAGTTTCCCTTCGCGGCGCGGCGGAAAGCCCAAAAACAGCCACGCCGAAGGATCAAAGCCAGAGGCTAGCAGGGCGGTGAAGGCGGCATTTGCCCCCGGCAAGACGACCACGCGGACGCCTTGCTGTAAAGCTGCGCCGATCAATTCGTAGCCCGGATCAGCGATCCCCGGTGTGCCGGCGTCGCTGATCAAGGCGACATCGCCTCGTTCCAACGCCGCCAGCAGCGTGGTGATCTTCCCTTCCGGGCTGAATTCGTGAAAACTCGTTGTGGGGGTGGTGATCGCGTAGTGATCGAGCAGCTTTCGGCTGTGACGGGTATCTTCAGCGGCGATCAGCACACAGCCTTTCAGCACGCGCACCGCCCGCACGGTCATATCTTCCAAATTGCCGATAGGCGTTGGTACAATGTAGAGCGTGTTCATCATGAGGGGTAGTGTGCCAGACAAGCGCCAGTCCGACAAGAACGAGCCAGACCTTCCAGACCTTGCGGGGCTGCTGAGCGTGTTACAGCGCTCCCCGAAATATGCGGGGACGGCGGAAAGCACCCTGCGCGATGTTGCTGCCTTTGCCGTGCGCCACAGCAAAACGCCGAAAGAGGCTCTGAAAATGGCGCGGGCGCGGCTGCACAATATTGTTGCCGATTATTTGGGCGATCCCGATTATCCGGCTGCGGCGGAGCAGCTGCGCGGGGTGGTCGGCACGGAGCGCGACACGCTCTGTAAAACGCTTGCCGCTCAACATACCTCCACGCGGGAACGGTTGGCGCTGCTCCCCGCCTTTTATGAGCGCATCTTTGCCGTGACGGGCGTCCCAACGACGATCCTTGACCTCGCCTGTGGGTTGAATCCGCTTTTGCTGCCCTTTATGGGGCTGCCCGCCGAGGCGGTCTACCATGCTTATGATATTCACGCGGCACGGATCGCCTTTCTCAAGACGTTTTTCGCCACCCACTACCCACTAGCGCACGCCCACCTTCAGGATATTCTTGCCGAGCCGCCGACTATCACGGCGGAGGTCGCTTTGATCTTCAAGGAAGTGCATCGTTTTGAGCAGCGCCGTCATGGGACAAGCCGCGCCCTCTTAGAGGCGCTGGCGGGGGCGGGGGTGCCTTGGGCGCTTGTCTCGCTGCCGGCACAGGGGATGAGCGGGCGCAGCGACCTAAGCGCTAGTTACCGCCATTTGTTGGGGAAGATCATCGTTGGGGCGTCGTGGGCGGTGACGGAGGTTGTCTTTCCGGGGGAGATCGTTTTTTGCCTGTGCTTGGGGGTGTAGGGACGCGCCCTGGGGCGTCTGCCCGACCCTGCCCTAAAGGACAGGGCTGAAAACAGGGAAAGACCGTACCCCGTTTTTCGTAGGGACGCCCCCTGGGGCGTCCGGTTAACCCTGCCGCATCCTACCCCACGCAGGCGGTGGGGATATAACCATTCAACACCCCACTGACGAAAATCTCTGTCCACGACGATCCATCTGCCGCTGTTTTGGGGGTGGGGTTTACAAACCACGTTTGCCCGCCCCGGATCGCCGCGCCGTTGGCAACAGGGCTGCCGCCCGGCTCGTTAAAGACCGCCACATCACAGGTGATTGTCCGCAGTTGGAAGCCCTTCGGCACGCTGCGCCCGCCGTCACCCGGGGTGCAAAAGACATACGAACTAAAGAAGGATTGTCCATCCCAAAACCCGGGATCGCCTGTGTTCGTGTAGAGATTCAGCGTCCCCCAAACAAAAAATTCGACAACCGTTCCGGCGGGTAATTCAGGAAAGGTGAATGCCGCCTCAAATTTCCCGTCAACCACTGGTAGGATGATGAAATGTTCCTCATCGGTATAGGTGCTATAGGTAGAGAGGGAGACGAAGGGACTGGTGGCTGTCCCCTTTGCCCAGAACGAATTACAGGTGATTTCATAGCTGGAGACATAGGCAGCGGCAGTGGCTGCCCCGCTTGGCATGGCGATTCCAGCAAGGAGAAGCATGGTGATAACGATCAACACAAGGAATTTTTTCATGGTGGGTTATGCCTCCTTATGAAGAAACGGCAATAACCCTCAAGTGTATACCAAATTCCAAAAAAGTAGAGTAGGGACGCCCCATGGGGCGTCCGGTTAACCCCGCTGCATCCTACTCGTTTGGAAACAAGCCGCTCAGAGCGAGGGGCTGCCCCACCTCGTGCTTTGCCTGCCGCACTTGATCGAGCGCCGCCCGAAAATCGGCTAGACTCACTGCCACATCGCGCCGCTCTGCCGCCGCTGCCGCCGCCAAAATCACCCCATTCAAAATATCCCCGCCGCACAATCCCTCACTCAATGCCGCCAAGCCTTCGGGCGTCACCTCCGGGGTGAGGGGCAGCGCGGCGGGCAGGTGGTAGCGCCACAGGCGAATGAGCGCATCAGCATCCGGCGGGGCAAAATGGACATGCGCCAAAATGCGCCGGACGAAGGCGGGATCATAGTTGGCGGCAAGGTTCGTAGCGAACAGCACCACCCCTTCAAATTGATCCAACTGCAACAGCAGCGTGCTGCGCGAGATATTCACCCCGTAATCCGCCGCTTGGGTGATGTTCGTCACGCGGCGGCTGAGGACGGAATCGGCTTCGTCAAAGAACAAGACGGCGTTCGCCAGCCGCGCCGCCTCAAACGCGGCAACGATGTTCTTCGGCGTATCGCCGACAAAGCGCGATTCTAATTGGGCGTAGTCAATGCGCAGGATAGGGCGTCCGAGGTGTTCGGCAATGCCCTCAGCGGCAAAACTTTTGCCCGTCCCCGGCGCCCCATACAAGTTAATGGCAATGCCACGCCCTTCGGGGTGAATAGCAGCCAAGCCCCATTCATGGTAAAGCTGATCGTGGTGTTTGATCTTCGCCAACGCCGTCCGTAACTGGGCTTCGGTTGCCGCGCTAACGACGAGATCGGCAAGGCGGCGGCGGGGGGTATCGGGCGTAAAGAGGCTCAAGGATTCTCCCAAATTTTCTGCCGGACGATCCGTCTTGTTTTTCTCACGGGCGTTCGCTAACCAATCAACGGGCATGGAGACGACCTACTTTCGGATGGTATAGTGATAGGATTCGCCGCGTTCCAGTTTAGCGCGGACATCGGCGGGAAGGTCTTCCGTCCGAACGGGGCGCGATTCTTCAACGTGGATCAGGTGATCCTCGGATTTTCGGTAGGTCAGGCGGGCGAGGGCGGCGACCATCCGCTGCCCGTTGACAACAACGCGATCCACGATCACCAACGCCGATTGCAGCGGGTAGCCAAGCCCTTTGAACTGCTCGGCGGCGCGGACGATCAGATCGGCAACCCAATTTTGGATCGCCTCCCAAAACAGGAAGGCGGCAAGAAAGATCGCCCCCACGCCGAGGATCGGAAGTAAGCCTTGAAACATGGCTAGTAGTCCATCAAGAAGATAACTCGCGTCATTTTCGTAGGAGCGCAAGGCGCTGCGCCCAGCGCCGCCCGTGAGCGCCCGCCGCTAAAGCAGCGGGCTGAAAACAGCCACCCCTTCGGGGCTTAAAAGGCAAAAGACGCCGTTCGTCTTTTCCCCTTTCTCCGCGTGCGGGGAAAGGGGCGGGGGATAGGGGTTCTTTTAGAAATTACTGTGGCGAACTACTAGATTGCCGCCCCCGGCAGGCTGTAGGCAAGCGTCACCGGCTCGCGCAGGCGGATCAGCCGTTCGCGCACGGTGTCGGGAATATCTTGCCACGCAATCTCGCGCTCTGCCCGCCAGCGCAAAAGCTGCGGGACTTTCCCATTCATCTGGCGGGGCGACATATACGCCTCTACCTCTAAGAACTGCTTGCCCTCGCGCTGCGAAAAGGTGATTTTGGCGTCGATCAGCGTTTGTTGAATGAGCGGCATAATCTCTGGGTGAGCGCCCTTGCCAAGCAAGTATTCCGCTGCTGCTTTCGTTTCAATCTCGCCGCGTGTCTCGTGCAGCCAAATGGCAATCCGTTCCGAAACCCACGCATCGACATAAGCCTGGTACTGCGTATCGGCAGGGATGATCGTGGCGCGGGCGGTTTTTCCGGCAAAGCCAAGCAAGCGTAAAATGCCTTGCCAAAGGAAGGTGAGAATCCCAAGTAAACAACCCGGGCTGGCTGCCGATGCGTCAGATCGATCCGATGGCGGTGTTCCGTTCGCGGTCATAGTGTGCATCCCTTCTAAGATGTAGTACGCGGCGCGAAGGGGAAGGTTGCGCCTCTATCCTTACTTTCCGCCGCTCCAGCCCGCCCACCCCCGCGCTTGCCATGCGGCGTAAAGCGCCACCGCGCCCACTGTGGAGACATTCAAACTCTGGACATGCCCGCGCATGGGAAGCGTCAGAACGAGATCGCACGTCTCTTTCACCAAGCGGCGCATCCCTTCCCCCTCGCTGCCCAAGACAAGCGCCAGCGGAATATTCAGATCGGCGCGATCCATCGGGAGCAAACTTGCCCCAATATCCAAGCCCGCCAGCCAAACGCCTTGCTCTTTGAGCCATTTCATGGCGTTGACAAGGTTCGTCACCTGCACCAGGCGCAGATGTTCCACCGCCCCGGAGGAGGCATTCACGACAGCCGGCGTGACCGCCACCCCGCGCCGATCTTGCATGATCACTCCGTGAATCCCAACCGAATCCGCCGCCCGCAGCAGCGTCCCCACATTTTGCGGGTCTTGGAGCAAATCTAAGACGAGGATGAAAGGTTTCTCTTTGGCGTCCGCCGCGCCATCGATCACCGCTTCCAGCGTGGCATATTTATAGGCATCCACACGGACGACGACGCCCTGATGATTCGCCCCTTGCGCCAAGTCGTCAATCATCCGCCGCCCTAGTTTTTTTACCGGAATGTTGCGGGCGCTGGCAAGGCTGAGAATATCGGTGAGCGCCCCTTTTTCTTCGGCGCCCTCAGCAATCATCAGTTGGGTTGGGGTGCGGCGGTTTGCCCGCAGCGTTTCCAAAACCGCCCATCGTCCATAAAGAATTTCCGCCATGCGCCCATCCTATCTTTGTGTGGTCATTTCTATCGCTTTTTTCAGAGGTTATTATAATCTTCGATATTCTGTGCGGTTAGGAGCAAGTTCATGAACCATCAACCACCGAGGGGAAAACGATCTTTCCTAAGCACCCTGTTGATCCCGCTGTGCCTTGTGGCGCTAGCAGGGATGATCCTCCCACGCTTGCCGAAGGGGATCGCCGCGGCGGATGGCGAGGGTGAGCTAAGTCTTGCCCAAGCCGCCACGAACACGCCGCCCCATACGCCAACAGCGCTTCCCTCGCAGCGCCCCTCATCGACAATGTTCCCCACGCGCACACCAACAACCCTTCCCTCGCCAATGGTGCTTCCCACCCGCACCCTGACCTTCACCCCAACGGCGCTGCCCACGCGGACGCTGACCCATACGCCGCGCCGGACAAACACGCTCACCCCCGTACCGACGCTGACGAATCCCTTTACGGGCTTGGCGTTTGTTGATTGGCGGGCGATTGATGGCGCCGTCCAGTTGGATCGCCCTGTCCGCTGGCAGGTGGAAAACCTTCAACGCGCTGGGCCAACGGCGTACATCTTCTTTCAAACGGGCGCTCCCGACACTTTTTTCCAAATTGCGGTGCTGCCCATTGCCCTTTTTGAAAACCCCGTGCTGACGGCGAACCCGACCAACGAGGCGCTGCTTGCCGCCTTTGTCGAAAATTACGATCCCTCCCTGTTGCAGAATGCTGAGCTTGCCGGCGTCAAGGCGCTTTACTATCCGCGCCGTGTCACCCGCGAGAGCAACCAAACGCGGCAGCAAATCAGCCTGACCATCGATACTTATGTGGCGCTTTTGGACTCGCAGATTTTCGTCTTTCTTCAGGGTTTGACGCCCACCGAGTTTCAGGCGGAGATGGCAACCGTTCTGACCCGTGTGCGGGAGACGGTGAAGATCGATGTGGCAAACGTCCGGCAGCAATATGCCTCCCTGCTGGCAACGCCCACGCCGCGCCCGACGAATACCGCCGCCTTCACCGCCACGCCGGATGTCTCCGCCTTTGTCATGCGCACGCTGACCGCCCGCGCTATACCGCCCACGACAACACCGCCCATCCAAGCCACCGTTGGGGCGATCATCGCCGCGACGGATCGGGCGATCTTTATTGGGACGGCGGTTGCCGCTACCTTTGCCGCCCAAACACGGACAGCACTCGTCTCGACGCCGAATATTCCGGCAACCATTGAGGCAGCTGTGTCCGGCACGCAAACGGCAATTGCTGGCGGGACACAGCCACCGCCGCCGCCAACGGTGGGCGGTCTTGCCGTCACCGCTACGGCGATCACCCTCGCCACGCCAACGCCGCTCACCATTCGGACAGTCCCAAGCCCAGACCCAGAACGTCCGGCGCGGGGCTTGCTGAACGCGACGATCACGCTGATCGAATATTCCGATTTCCAATGCCCCTTCTGCGGGCGGCATCACCAAGAGGTCTATCCGGCGCTCTTTGCCCGCTATGGGGATAAAATCCGCTTTGAGTACCGCCACTTCCCGCTTGATTCGATCCATCCCAACGCACGGCGGGCGGCGCTTGCCTCGGAGTGTGCCGCCGAACAAGGCATGTTCTGGGACTATCACGACAAGCTCTATGTCAATCAGGAGCGGCTCTCGCGTGCCTCGTTGATCCTTTTTGCCGGAGAAGTCGGCGTGCGCGATCAGACACGCTTCATTCGCTGTTTGGACAGCGCTCAATATGCGAATATCATTAACAAGGATGTGGAGGATGGGCAGTTCTACGGCATCACAGGGACGCCCACCTTCTTCCTCGTCTGGGAGGGCGGCTCAGAGGTGATCATTGGCGCACAGCCCTTGAACGCCTTCACCGCCGCCATTGACCGCGCCTTGGGCAAGTAGTTCGTTTTATGGGGCGATCCGTCCAGATTGCCCCTCGAAATGCACCTTAAGGAGTTTAAGGAGACCAACACGATGCTAGAGTTCATTGGAAATTTCATTGCCGGGTTAGTGAAAGCGCCGTTCGTCTGTGCCGGATGGGTTATTGTCGGCATCTTGGCGGGGGCGTTGGCACGGCGCATTGTGGGCGGGCGCGGCAATTTGTTCAGCGATCTTCTCTTGGGGATTGGCGGGGCGATCATCGGTGGGTTTTTATCGGGCTTGTTGGGATTCAGCTATCCCAACGGTGGGCTACCGCTGCTGATTGCCAACTTGCTGGTTGCCACCGTCACCGCCATCCTGTTGATCGTCGTTGGGCGGGCGGTGCGGCGCAGCGCGTAACAGGGGCGTGTCGTATGCCCAGACGGTAACCCATTACCCAATGGGTAACTTCCCGCCCTAAAGGGCGGGGCTGAAAACAGGGAAAGACTCAACCCGCGTTTTCCGTAGGGGCGACCCCGTGTGGTCGCCCGCGTTATTCCGCACCCCCATAGGGGCGCGTCCCTACGGAGATCCTGGCGCTGGCGCAGCTTGGATCACCGGCACCGGATTGGCGTTGATCACGGCGTGGAGTTCTACCGGAGTGATCACCTCTCCCGCCGCGATCCGCCCTAAAATTGCCTGCATGTCGGGCTTTTCCATCAACTGATTAATGGTTGTTTCATAGCCTGCCTGATAACCCTGACTGGGCGGGTAAAGCTGCTCCATATAGGCAACTACGCCCTCACGGAGCGCGCCTTCGGTGGTGAAGTTCGGTCCATGTGTCTCAAAACTCGTTTCAATCTGCCGTGCAGCGCGGGGCGTGATTGTCCCCTCAAAGACAACCGTCCCATCGGCGGCGGTGATGCGGGCGTAGGATGTGTCATCTTGGGTGTAGACCTCCCCGCTGAAACTGGCATCGGGGTGAGTGGCTAGGTAGGCATCCATGCTATTTGCCACACTTTCCAGCGCTCTGCCAGTATCAATGTCGTCTTTGTAACGCTCATAAAAGCCAGCGAACACATCGCGCATGGCGTTTTTCAACTGTCGTTCAACAAGGCTTTCGTAGTTGTCGGTGTAATCAACCGTGCTGCCTGTTGTGAACAGGTTTTGAAAGAATTCAAAGGTTGAACCAACTGCCCACCATGCCCCTTGTGCCGCCTGACCGAGAGCAAAACCGGAAAAGAAACTTCCCCCCGCTTTGGCGATCAAGCCAATCACGCCGCCAAGCAGCCCAGGACCAAAATTATCGGATGTGTTTTGCCAGCCGGAGACATCAAACCCTAAAACATTTAACGCGCTGTAAACCGCCGCTGTCAGCTTGTAGTCGATGTTGAACATCGTGTCTAAATAACGGGCGATCCCCGCCACATCACCGCGCAGATCGCCAATCACACTCGCCGCACCACTCCCGGTCACGGTGTCCAAACCATCGGTGCGTGTTCGGACGTTTCCCCCGTCATTTTGTTTGGCGCGAACGGGAATCCCGGCGATGGAATTAGCAACGGTGTCGTAGCTGCCGGTTGCCCTAGTCATCTCGCCCCCGAAGGTGGCGGTCTTTCCGAACGCCACCCCCTCTCCCCGAAACAAGCACCCTGCCTCATCTTCGTGCTGCTGTAGGGCATCGGCAATGCGCCGTGACGCCCGTGCCGCCTCTCCCAACACCTGAGAAAGGCGCTTTCCGGCGGGGAAAACGATCTCCTTCAGTTCACTGAGAAAGCGCATCGCCCCCTCACCGACCCACCCGCCCTGTTCAACAGCGGTGGCAACCCCCTGCACCTGTTCAAACAAGCGATGGACTGCCTCGCTTTCCTCCCCAAAAAGGGTGGCAACCTGAGACAAGGCATCATAATCGCATTGAATGATCCGTGCGCTCATCACATGACTCCTTTGTTGCAGTTGGTAAATTCTGATAAATAGCAAGGAAGGATTTCAGAATGGGCTGAGGCGTTGGAGAGTACTCCCTAACCGAGAAGGGAGTCTATCCATTTTTTACGGTCTGCTCCATGACGCTCACCCAACGGCTTAGCGGTGGTGTGGGGAGGGGCGGACGCCCCAGGGGGCATCCCTACAGGGCGCGGGGGAAACAAACGACGCGGGCGACCACACGGGCGTCGCCCCTACGGTGCGGCGTCAGACTTGCCCCCCTACTAAAGCACGGGGCTGAGATCAGGTTTTGTCTTTCCCTGCTTTCAGCCCCGCCCTTTAGGGTGGGGTGATCAACCTTAGCCCGATGGTTGGCGGGGGGTGAAGGCGAACACCCCAGGGGGCGTCCCTACCCCCATCGTGTTTTTCGATTCCTCACCGTTCTTCAGTTGGCGTGCCAGTTTCTGGCGGGGGGAGGCGTTGGTTACACTCTAAGAATATGTCTTCCCCATTAGCAAAATGGGAACGAAGTCCCTCTGTACTATAGGGTTGGCAACCTTTTGCCGTGATTGTGATTTTAAACATATCATCGCCATAAGCGCCCAAAGAGCCATCGAAGACACCCTCAGAATCCGTTGTCAAGATCAGCGGTTCGGCGTTGGTTGCCCCCTCCCACATGAATTGGGTTTGTATGCTTACCATGGTGATTTGGGCGTCTGGGATAGGGATATCTTTGACGGGTAGAGGATACCGTTGACGCCACACTACCCGCCTTTTGACCGGACTAGATCCGTACTCACAATCACAACGTCCAGTCGGGGCGAACTGACAGCCGACAAGAAACACAGTCAGCATCAGGATGCCAATGGGGGTTAACCCCTGCCACATTTTTTGGTTTCTCATCTCATCATTTAATAATAATGGAAATCCTCTAGAGTTAAGGTAGGTCCCTGTTATTCATTGTTTTCCGGGGTTGGTTCGGCGGTTTCTGAGAGAGGAACACGTCCTTTGCAGTCTAAGAGGACATCTCCCCCATCTGCAAAAAATGAGCGCAAGCCTCCAGTGATATAGGGGCGACAACCTTCTGCTGTGATCATGATAGCAAATGTATCATCCCCATACGCACCCAATGAACCATTAAAAACACCCTCCGCATCCGTTCTTAAAATGAGCGGTTCAGCGTTGGTTGCCCCCTCCTCAATGAATTTGGTTTGTACACTGACCATGGTGATTTGCGCATTGGAGACAGAGAATAATTTGGCGGGCAAGGGGTATGATTGATATGATACAACACGCCCTCTGACCGGACTAACCCCATACTCACAGTCACAGCGACCCATCGGAGCGATCTGACAACCGACAAGAAATACCGACAATATCAGGATGCCAAAGGGTATTAGCTCCTGCCATTTTTTTTGTTTCATCGTTGTTCCTCCTAATGGTTCGGATGAGTTGGTGGCGGTGGTTGATATGCTGGTGTATAGCCTGAGGGCATTGCTCCGGTGGCATGGTTTGAAGGCGTATAGAATGGGGCAGTGTTAGACGCTGAAACACCAGAGATGGAGATAATCACAGCACCGTTTACAACCGTATAAGGAACGATAAAGGACTGGTGAAACGTCCATTGTGAATAAACATCAAAAGCGCTTGCTACTCCATTTGCTTCTAAAGCGTGAAAGTCCCCAGCATAAATATCATGCGGATGATCAAAGGTGCCAAAAACTTGGGTAGACGCCTCCGGTGGCAGCGTAACACCCCTAGATTGTGCATAGAGATTATAGAGAGCGCCCCGATCTGGTGAGTCTGGCGGAAATTCTACATAGGTATAACCTGCAATAGCGCGGATGTCTGTTCCAGCGGGTAGCGTGCTTACAATTTTTCCACTCTTATCGAGAATCAAGACTGGCGTATTGGAGTCATAAACAACTGCCACTGTGTCTGTTGCACTGTTGTAGGCAATGGGATCGCCACGCCAATCATAGCGATCATAAAGTTCCATTGACTGGTCAACCGTGATTTGCAGTGATCCCTGATTTGGATTGGCAGGG
Source organism: Anaerolineales bacterium (assembly GCA_015075625.1). Taxonomy (NCBI): domain Bacteria; kingdom Bacillati; phylum Chloroflexota; class Anaerolineae; order Anaerolineales; species Anaerolineales bacterium. The sequence goes on from JABTTZ010000001.1 coordinate 1,161,523, forward strand.
TCTGGAATCAAGGTAAATTGGATAGTAGCGTTCCCCCCTGAGTTTACAGTAGATGTGCCGAGTGCACTTGTCATATCACCGCCAAAACGGGACTGAATCGACCATATAAGCGGATCATTGATTGTTAAGGGAAACCCAGAGATAGATTGTCCTGTCACTTGTTGTGCGAGAATATTGGCTAGAAGGACTATGGATTCAGCATTAAATTTCGCTGTAACACCGGGATGGTAAGTTCTATTTATGGTCACACCATCCATGAACTCTGAATTGCCCAAAATGTCATTCGAATCAACAAAGTGGGTAGTGCCTGCTGCCTGTAGGTAGTGGAACAACAAAAGTGAGGTTACTGTATCTCTACCGTTGACGAAAGCACCATGGTAGAGCTTTTCCCAATGCCCAGTGCGTGCAGCAATTTGCCATGGGTTTGTCGTCCATGGCTTTAGCCAATCAGGTAGGGTGTTCCATATGTTCCAATACGGAGATGTGCCTCCTTGAGCATGAGGTTTGCTCTGATCATCGTCATCATTGGGCTTGAACGGGCGTGCGTTGACGGTATGGAATGGGTTGCGTTGGGATTCGTAAAGAGCCATTTCCCCTTGAAAGAGCAGCCCCGCCTCGTCTTCATGCTGCTGGAGTGTATTTGCAATACACATTATTGCTTCTTTGCCTTCCCATAATGCCTGAGAAAGGCGCTTTCCAGCGGGGAAAACGATCTCCTTCAGTTCACTGAGAAAGCGCCTCGCTCCCTCCCCGACCCACCCACCCTGTTCAACGGCGGTGGCAACTCCCTGCACCTGTTCAAACAAGCGATGAACTGCCTCGCTTTCCTCCCCAAAAAGGGTGGCAACCTGGGACAAGGCATCATAATCGCATTGAATGATCCGTGCGCTCATCACATGACTCCTTTGTTGCAGTTGGCAAATTCTGATAAACAGTAAGGAAGGGTTTCAGAATGGGCTGAGGCGTTGGAGAGTACTCCCTAACTAACAAGGGAATCTATCCATCTTTTATGATTTGCTCCATGACGCTCACCCAACGGGTTGGCGGCGGTGCGGAGGGGAGCGGGCATACACAAGGCTGGGGGGGGTAAAGGGTGGGTGGGCAAACACGGTCAGGTCTGCTTCAGGGTCGCTCAGCGCTTTCAAAACGGCTTCATCTGCCGCGCCTACGGCTGCCAAGAGGGTGCTAAACTGGGGTTCTACAGAGCGGCGGCGTTCTCCACGACGATCTGGTGCGGCGAATGGAAGGGGGTTAGGGTGTGAACGCAGGACTAGCGCCCCATGATCCCGCAGACGGGCGTTTGAATATTCAGCAGGCAGCCCGTCACCATCAGGCAGCCGCAGCAGGCAAAGACGACAACGAGCAGGATTGCCAGGGGGACAAGGCAGCCCAAACGTCCCCAACTAGGGCGTCCGAAGTAGCTCATCACCCCGTTGACGAGGAGTCCCACCCATTCAAATATCCCGCTCACCCGAAAAACAAGTGGGGCGAGTACCGCCGTGCCGATCATCCCGCCAATGCCAATGAGCAGAAGGGTGAGAAAAAATTCTTGCGTCATGAGGGATAATGCCTGATCTGTGTGTATAAAGACGATATACAATCCCATTCTACCGAAAATGGCAAAATAAATCCGACAGCATTTTTCAAAGAGATTGACTCCTTAATGGTTGACAGCCCCACGTATCACGATAGACTTACCAATGGGCTAGGCAGTGGTGATCAAGGGGAAAACGAACGACGCCCGCCCTTCCTATAAGAAGGCTGGTTGCCGCCCAACCAGTGAGGGTACTGCAATCGATCAATCAATATGAGCGCATCCTCTGATCTCCCTTTGTATTCCCCGCTAACGCTTGCGCCCATCCTGCAAACTCGCGTGTGGGGCGGGCGGCGTTTGGCAACCCTTCTGGGCAAAACCCTACCGACGGCTGATCCCTACGGCGAATCGTGGGAACTCTATGGGGAAAGCCTGATCACGAATGGCATCCACACGGGCAAAACGCTGAACGAGGCGATTGCCGCCGACCCTCTCGGTATGTGCGGAGAGGCTGCCTCGCCACAGGGCGATTATGGGCTGTTGGTGAAATTCCTTGACACGCGAGCGTGGCTTTCTGTGCAGGTGCATCCCGATGATGACTGGGCGCGTCGGCTGGAAGGCGAACCACGCGGCAAGACCGAGTGTTGGTATGTGGTGGCTGCCGAACCAGAGGCACAGATTGCCTATGGCTTTGCCAAGCAAACCGACCCGACGGGCTTTCGGACGGCGCTTGCCGAGGGGCGGGCGAAAGACCTGCTTCAGTTTGTGCCAGTGGCAGCGGGGGATTTTATCTTCGTGCCGGCGGGGACGATCCACGCTCTTGGGGCGGGGCTGTTGATTTACGAATTGCAGCAGTCCAGCGACACGACCTACCGCCTCTGGGATTGGGATCGCCTCGGTTTGGATGGCAAGCCCCGCCCGCTCCATCTTGAAAAGGCGCTCCAAGTGACGAACTTTACCCCGCAGCCAACGGCGCACAGCGCCTACCAAACGAGGGCAGAGGTAGATTTTGAGGTGGCGGTACTCTGTCGTAGTCGGTTTTTCAACCTCACCCGCTGGACGGTACGCGGATCACGCTTTTTCTTAGAAAGCGATAGGAAAGAACGCCTTCTAACGTGCCTTGAGGGGCAGGCGACGGTCAACGCAGGGGCGGGCAATCCGCTGCTGATCGGAAAAGGGCAGACCGTTTTCATACCAGCGGCGCTCCAAACATGGGGGCTTCATGGGGATTGCACCGTCTTGGTGGCGGGGCGCTGAGGGCGCGTGGTGGGCGCGGAGTTAAAACGCCCGCGCTAAGGCTGCTCACCCCGTTGGGGCTTGAAGACAGCATGGTGTGGGTTGTCTTTCAAGCCCCATAGGGGTGGTTAGTCTCAGCCCGCTGCTTTAGCGGCGGGGGCGGGGTGGGGATGGGCGGGCGCCCCAGGGGGCGCGGGGTTAAAACGCCCGCGCTAAGGCTGCTCACCCCGTTGGGGCTTGAAGACAGCATGGTGTGGGTTGTCTTTCAAGTCCCGTAGGAGTGGTTAGTCTCAGCCCGCTGCTTTAGCGGCGGGGGCGCCTCAGGGGGCGTCCCTACAGGGTTTAGGAACGCTTCTCAATCGGCGTCCATGTCTTATCCAGGGGACCGACGTAATCGACATCGGGACGGATCAGGCGGTTATCTCCCCACTGCTCAAAGATATGCGCTGTCCAGCCTGGGATGCGGGCGATCCCAAAGAGCGGGGTAAATTGATCCATCGGCACGCCGAGGGTGTACAGGGCAATGGCGCTGTAGTAGTCCACGTTGGCGTAGAGATTCTTCTTGATGAAGTCCTCATCTTGGCGGGCATAGGTTTCCAAGCGGCTGGCAAGGGTGAACCACTTCAGGTTGTTCGTTGCCTCCGCCATAATCTGCGCCTTTTTCTTCAGCACAGCCGCACGCGGATCAAGCGCCTTGTAGACGCGGTGACCCATGCCCATAACGCGGCGCTTACCCGTTTTCACGTTCTCGTCAAACCACGATTCCGCCTTGTCGGGGTCGCCAATCTCGAAGAACATGCGCATCGCTTCTTCGTTTGCCCCGCCGTGCGCCGCGCCCTTCAATGTCCCTAGCGCAGTGGTGATCGCGCTGTACATGTCGGAGAGCGTGGAGGTTGTGACACGGGCGCTGAAGGTGCTGGCGTTCATGCCATGCTCAGAGAGCAGGACAAGGTAAGCGTCAATGACATCTGTCTCGTTTTTTGTCGCTTCCTTGCCGTGCATTGTGTAGAGGAAATTGGCGGCAATCGATAAATCCTTGCGGGGGGTGATGGGTTCTTTCCCCTGACGGACACGCTCCCACGCGGCGGTGAGGATGGGCGTTCGGGCAGTCAGTTCCAGCGCCTTACGCTTGTTCTGCTCTGGGCTGTTGTCATCCGCCTTTGGGTCAAACAGGGAGAGCATCGACACCGAGGTGCGCAAGACCGCCATTGGGTGGGCGTCTTTGGGGTACAGGTGCATCGCCTTGATCACCTCAGCGGGGACTTCCGCCGCCGCCTGAAGGGATTTGGTCAGATCGTCAAGCTGTGCTTGGGTCGGCAGTTCGCCGTTCCACAGCAGGTACACCACTTCCTCGAAAGAGGCATGTTCGGCTAAATCTTCAATCTTATAGCCGCGATAGATCAGCTTGCCCTCTGTGCCGTTGACAAGGCTCAGTTGGCTCTGACCAATGACGATATTTTGTAAGCCTTTTCCAGCAGCCGTTTTATCAGGCGCGGTCATAGTGTGAAACTCCTTTGGGTTCGTTCCATTTTGGGTGCTTAATGAGATACGCTCGCTTGCTTGTCTCTCGAATGGGGAGGGGAGAAGAAAACGAGTACCTAGTGAAAAGTATAGCAAAGAACAAGAGGGCATGAAACACCGGAACGAAAGAATCGTTACGCGCTTGTGATAGACGCCACAAATTGCTAGACTATGAGGATGATCATCTTTCCTTTGGCGCATGGTGCGCTTGGCGCTTTTGACGAAGTGTTCGCGCTTTTGGCGGCGGGAGTGTTCATCTTGATGTTCGTTGCCCCCACCCTGAATGCCCTTCTTAAAGGAAATAAAGGGGAGGGGAAGGCGAAAACAACGAACGATCCGACGATGACGGCGCCCCCCAACGACGACGAAACAACCTATCGCCTCGATTAGCGGGTGGGTCTCTGCTATCCATTCCCAATGTGTGGGGCTTAAAACAAGTGCGGGGCGCCCCTACGGGGGGGAATGGCGCGGGGCTAAAGCCCACGCGCTAGGAATGATCACCCCGTTGGGGCTTAAAACGAATGCGAGGAGAGCCTCTTGCCTTTCAAGCCCCGTAGGGGTGGTCAATTTCAGCCTGCTGCTTTAGCGGCAGGCGCGGGCGGACGGACGGCACAATCAACACAATCGCATTTGTTTGCCTTTCCCTGCTCTCAGCCCCGCCCTTTCGGGTGGGGATTTCTTGCATTCGCATCGTCAAAAGACCCTCAATAGACGCTCATGATCCCCAAAAAAATGCGACAGTTTGCCTTTCTGCTGCTTTTTGCCCTTCTTTGCCTGCTCCCCACTGGGGAACGCAGCGACGCACACGGCTACCTGATCCGTCTTTACCCCGAACCCCGCGCTATTCTGGAACGCCCGCCATCCCGCCTGCACGCTTGGTTTAGCGAGGGGCTAGAGCCGCGTTTTTCTTCACTCGCCCTTGCCGATGAGCGCGGCAACCCGATTGACCTAGCCGAAAGCGGCGTTCTGCCTGCCGCCCCTAGCCAACTGAGCGCCCGCATCCCGCAGACGCTCCCCGATGGTACCTATGTGATTACGATGCGCGTGGCGTTTGCCAGCGATGGGCATGTCTTTACTGAACGGATTGTCTTTTGGGTGGGCAAGGGGAACGATTTCAGCCTCGAAAGTGAAAGCCGCCGCGCCGACCCCCTGGAGATTCTCTGGCGGGCGGTGAGCCTTCCGGCATTCGATGTGCTGTTTGGCGCATCGCTGCTTTATACTCTGGTGCTGCTGCCCGCGTGGGGCAATCCGCGCCACAAAGCGGGCGGGCTGCCGCCGCGCCTCATGCGCCGCCTGACGTATATCGCATGGGCGGCGGTCATCGTGGCGGCGGCGGGGACGGCGCTTGCCATCGTCCAGCAAACGTCCGCCCTCTTGGGCGTTGATCTCGGCACAGTCCTGCGTGAAGGGCTGATCAGCGTGGTCATGAGCGGGACGCAGATTGGCGACACGCTTCGGGCGCGGCTGATCTTCATCGCTATGGCGGCGGGCTTGCTTGGCGCGGCGGGTTATGTGGCAAACCGCGTCCCGCTGCTGGTCGCCCCCTTGTGGACGACGATCAGCCTTGCCGCTGCCTTCGCCCTTGGCACGCTCAGCCTGAGCAGCCACGCCGCCGGAGTCGATTTGTGGCTGCTTCCGTCTATCATCGCCCATTGGCTGCATCTTTTGGCAACAGCGGCATGGGTTGGCGGGCTGCTGACTCTTGCGGCGGCGATTCCCCCCGCCCTTGCCCCCCTTCCCCCTGCCGAACGGCACAGCGCCATCCGCGCCGTGCTTCGCCGCTTCAGCCGCTTTGCGGTGGGAGGGGTGGCGCTTTTGGTGGCGACAGGCATCTACAACAGCGGGCTGTGGCTGCGCCGTCCAGAGGACGCCTGGACAACACCTTACGGGCTAACCCTTCTGGCAAAGATCGCGCTGATTGCCCCGCCGCTCCTCTTGGCGTTTTACCATCACCTCGGCAGCGCGGAAGACGCCCTGACGCAGCGCTTTGGCGCGTGGGCGGGGCGTGCTGCGCAACGGCTGACAACCTTCGGACGGACGATCCGCCTTGAGGCGATCCTTGCCGTCGTCGTCGTGGTCGGGGCGGGCGTCCTCGCCGCGACGCCGCCCCCTATCCCCACAGAAACGGCGGGTGGAACACTCCCCACCCAAAGCACAATGGTCGATGGGGTGCTGATTACCCTCCGCCTTGATCCCGGCGCAGCGGGGGCAAACGCCTATGAGGTGCGGCTGGAGTCGCCCGCTTCGTCTGCCGCGTCCGATTCAACGGCGCTAGGCAAGGCGTCTGTTTGGGTGCGTTTCGTCTACCCCGCCCTTGATCTGCGCACCGCACCGATTCGCTTTGACAGCAGCGGGGAAGGTACCTACCTTTTTGCTGGCGCGGAACTGAATCGGGCGGGGATGTGGCAGACCGTGATTGATTTGGAACGAGACGGGCGCTTCACTCGCGCCGCCTTTATCTGGGAGATTCCGGCAGTCCCCGCCAGCCTTTATGTGCGAACGGCAAGCCTCTACAACCTGTTCGGAGCAGCGCTGCTGATCGCCGTGATTGGCTGGCTGAGCCTTCCTCCACTCGTCCGGCGGGTGTGGCGGCTTGATCTGCACCCCGGCGCCGCGTTGATCGGAGTCAGCCTCGCCCTTGTAACGGGGATCATCCTCGTTGTGGGTGTCATTCTGATCACGCGCTCCACTGAACAGATCGATCAGCTTCGTTACCCGCCGCCGGAGGTCGTCAACCCCATTGTGCCAGATGGCGCGTCGCTTCAACGTGGAGCGGCGGTGTGGGCGGTACACTGTGCGGCGTGCCATACCGCAGAGCAGCAAGCGCCCTTTTCGCGCACGCTCAGCAGCCGCCGCGATGCCGCGCTGCGGCGGGCGATCTTGGGCGGGGTGGGGGCGATGCCTGCCGTGCCACTGAGTGAGGATGAGGTATGGGCGGTGATCAGCTACCTGCGTAGCCCGCCCTTTTTCGGCTTGTCCAGTAACTAAGTACCGCCACAATGAACAGGCGGCATAGCGCATGATCCCGCTGCTTTAGCGGCGGGCGCTCACGGGCGGCGCGGGGCGCAATGCCTTGCGCCCCTACGGGAATTACACTGTCAACAGACCCTAGTTGCATATCACGGGTAGGATAGCGGGACAAGCGAAGGATCATTCAACCGTGACCGACAGACCATCACTCCACCACGCCACCTACCCCCTTGCCGCGTCGGGGGCGGTCACCCATTGGCTTGCCTGCGGCACGCTGACGACGCCCATCAACGAGGCGCTGGCGAAGGTATTCCCCCCTAACGCCCCTACTTATGGACAAAAGGGGCGCTGGCGGATGAATTTTTGGGCGTGGCACAGGGACGTTGCCCGCCTGAAAAAACAAATCTACCGCCACCTACCACCTTTCCAGTGGCAGCCGATGGCGCGTCCCGTCCTTGATGCCGAGGGAATCGGCGGCTTGCCCTGGCGGTACGCCGCAGCCGAGGCAGACGAGGTGATCGATTTCAGCCTGTTCAATTTCACGCCGGCGCGGATGCAAGGCTGGCTCTTTGCCCTGCTTCACGCCGAACGGCGGATGACCCTCCGCGCCCACCTTCTGACCATTGGACCCGCCCGCCTCTGGGTGAATGGGCGCTTGCGGCATATCGACCCCGGCTTTAGCTATGTCGCGGTGCAGCGCTGCACGCTCCTGCTCCACCTGAAGGAAGGGCTGAACGAGGTCTACCTGCAAGGCGAGATGCTCGGCTGGCGCGAGGCGCGGCTGGCGTTGGGGCTGCACCTCAACCCCGCCGAGGCGCTGTCGGCGGTGCGCGTCGAACTCCCGCTAGGGACGGTGGATGCGGCGGCATGGGCGCGGGCAGAGGAATACATGAACGCGCTCATCGTGGATCGTTTCTTCCTTGCCAATGGGGAAGGGGTACTGCGCACAACGCCCGAATGGGCGGGCGATCCCATCACCGTAACAGCAGAGATCGCCCTCCCCACGCCAAAACAACCCTGGGCGATGACGAATCAGACGAACCTTCCAGTAGGGCGGGCGGCGCTCACAGTGAATCGGGACGCTCCGGCTGATCTCCCCCTGACCGAGGCGGTAAAGGCAGCAATGGCGGCGACACCGGGCGAAAACACCCTCACGCTCACCCTCCGTCCCGCCGATGGAACGCCCCTCGCTATTCACCGTGAGGTTTGGGGGAGCGCCAACCCTTACCGTCACGCCCCTTACGGGACGTATGAGGGGCGACGGCGGGAGGCGCTTGAACACCTTGCCGCCATGCCCTATGACCTTCAAACGGCGATGGCGGCGGTGCATCTGGGACGGATGGCACACATCCCCTCGGAGGCGGTGGCGACAGCCTGCCACTTCATGAACAACCGTCAGGACTGCGCCGATTTCTACGCTATTGGCATGTTGGCGGCGCTGTACTGGTATCCAGAGGCGCTTTTGCCGAAAGATCGGGCGCATATCGAGCAGACTTTCCGGGCGTTCAAATTCTGGCTGGATGAACCGGGCGTCGATGGCATGTGCTACTTCACCGAGAATCACCAAGTGTTGTTTCACGTCACGGAATACCTTGCCGGGGCGCTGTGGCGGGATTGGACGTTCACTAACAGCGGGCGCAGCGGCGCCGATCATGTTCGCCTTGCTGCCCCGCGCATCCGCAATTGGATTGGGCGGCGGCTGCAAGGGGGCTATTCAGAGTGGGACTCGAACGCCTACCTCACCCTGGATGTGTTCGCTATGCTCGCCCTTGTGGAGTTTGCCCCTAGCCGCACCATCCGTCAGATGGCGGCGGCGCTGCTGGACAAAACCTTTTTCATGATCGCCTGTCAATCCTTCCGGGGAACGTTGGGCAGCACGCACGGGCGCTGCTATGTCAGCGGGCTGAAATCGGGGCGGGTGGAGAACACCTCCCCCTTAGGGCGCATCGCCTGGGGGATGGGCATTCTGAACGGGGAGACGCGGGCGACAGGTCTTTTGGCGCTGGCACGGACATATCGCCTTCCTACGGTCATTCAGCAGATTGGGGCGCATCTGCCGCCCGTCTTGGAAACCCGCGCCCGCCACCGCGCCGCCTTCCGCCCCAAATATGACTGCCAACGGGGAGTCTGGGATGTGACGACGCTCACCCGCCGCACCCCCGATGGGATGCTCTCGGCGGCGCTCAACCACCGCCCCTATGAATTCGGGATTCAGGAACACCTCTGGCAGGCGACGCTCAGCCCAGAGGCGGCAATCTTCACCACCTATCCGGGCAACGCCCAAGAACACGGTCACGCCCGCCCCAACTTTTGGGCGGGGTCGCTCACCTTGCCCCGCGTGGGGATGCACGGGCGGACGGTTCTCGCTCATTATCAGGGGATGCCCCATGCGGGGTTGGGGTATACCCACGCCTATTTCCCCACCGCAGCCTTTGACGAGTGGTATCTTGCTGATGGGTGGGCGTTTGCCCGCGTTGGGGAGGGTTACGCCGCACTATGGGGGAGCGGCGATCTTCACATGACGGCGCAGGGACGCCATGCCTATCAGGAAGTGCGCCTTGCCCCCGCACCCGTCGCGATGGGCAACTCGTGGCTTGACTCCTGGCTTTGCCATATCGGGAGCAAGGCAGAAGATGGATCGTTTGAGACGTTCATGCGCGGGGTGCGGGCAGCCACCCCAGAGCAGCGGAATCAGACTCTTCGTTGGACGACGCCCGAAGGAGAGCGGCTTGACTTTGGGGCAGCGCTGAGCGAGCCGCTGACCGTGAATGGGGCGGCGGTGGATTGGACGACCTTCCCCCATTATGGGAATCGCTATACCGAGACACCCTTAGGGGCGGCGGCGATGACGATTACCCATGAGGGGGAGTCGCTCAGCGTGGCGTTGCGGCGGGGAGGCAAATGAATAACGCACCTTACGCAGTTGAGTTTGTTCACCCCGTATTCATCGAAAGGGGCAGATTTGAGGGGGAAGTCCCCTCAAAAAAACGGATTCCCCCTTCTCCCACAGGAAAAAGGGGAATAGGGGGATGAGGGCTATCTCTTTCTGTGGCTATCTTCCTGATGGACGACTAAGTACCGTCACAAAAGTCCTTTGGGGTAAAGAAGGTAGAACAATCGGTGCAGCGATGCCTTTTAAGCCCCGAAGGGGTGGCTGTTTTCAGCCCGCTGCTTTAGCGGCGGGATCATGCGTTATCCCGCCTTTTCACTGTGTTTGTACTTAGGTTCTGTTAACAGTGTAATTCCCGTAGGGACGCAAGGCATTGCGCCCATCGCCGCCGGTGAGCGCACACTGCTTTAGCAGCGGGCTAAGAATGACCACCCCACGAGGCTTAAAAGGCAAAGACGCCGTTCGTCGTTCCCTTTTTCCGTTCACGGGCAGGCGGCAAGGGTTAGAACGTCCCCGAACGAACCTCCGCACAGTGCGCCCAGGTCAGGGTGACCCCCTTCGGAAGCCCGCTGATCTCGTTCTGAAGTGCGCCCTCACGGGTGTAAAACCGATAGGTCAGTGTCCCGTCTGGGTCATTTTTCTGTCTGAGAAAATGTGCCGAGTTCGCCGCCCACACAATACTGACATCCCGCCCCGTTTCCTGATAGCGCGGGTTTCCCTCTGCATCAAAGAGAACCCATTGATCCTCTTGACCGGGCAAATCGCCCGCCACGCTGAGGATGCCCCGCGTGCGGTCTGGGGACATGCTCAGGCGGCTGATGCGCCGCCCGCTCAGCGTCTGAGGAATCTTCAGATGGTAAAGCCTTTGCCCCTTTGGGGTATAGCCCACGCTCGCCCAATCCGGGGCGGTGGGATCGCTGCTGCTGATTTCAATTTCGGTGGTGCCGGGCAAAGTCACAATGCGTATCGCTGATCCGGTATAAAGGGGAGTGACGCTGCCGTTTTCCACATCCAGCACGGCGGCGCTCTGAACTTCCCCGATAGTGCGGATTAACCGGTAGCGAGGGTGGGTGAGGGTGCTGATTTGCATGTCCTCGGCGCTCTCATACTCGGTGGGAAAGCTCACCGGATGGCTGATCCCTTGCTCAAGGTCAACCCATGTCGCCCGTGAGCGGCGATCCTGTGGGTCGAGCCAATTCACAAGCAGTCGTCGCCCATCGTCCGTTTCGATAACCCGCTGTACACGCACACCAGACAAAAAGGGCGTCAGCGTTCCGCCATCGGGGGAGAGCCAATAGAAGGTCGTCAGGTACTGGCGATCCAGCGCCCGGACAATGGTCGCGGCGCGGGGTTCATCCGGCTGCCGCGCTGTGCTGCCCGAAACGGTGATCTCGCGTTGGCTGTCCAGCAAAGGTTGAATCACCCCATCGGCAAGGCGATAGCGGTAGAGCGTATCCATGCCTTCGCTGCGGACCCCATAGACAAGATGCGCTCCATCGAGAGTCCAATCGCCATGCGTGATCTCCCCGACCACCCCTGTGGGGGGGCGAATCGTCCGTTCGACAACAAGGGTATCTTTCTCGAAGTGGGCAATGTCCAACTGGATACCGTCCGCCCCGCCCTTCCGCAGCAAAACGCGCACCCCATCGGGCGACCAGCGCGAACGCACCTCGGTGATCCAAAAGGCATAGGCGCTGCCATGTACAAAGCCTTTGGGGTGAACAAACAGCACATCGGCATCACGGCTTTGGCGGGGGATGTAATAAAGCGTTATGCCCGTCCCCACCGCCGCACGTTCGCGCACCGTCCATGAATTCGTGGCGGGAAGGCGCTGAGTGCCAACGGCGGCGAAGGCGGCAGCCGACCACAGTTCTACCCATGTCCGGGGGACGTTTCCCCCCTGCCGAAAGCCGAGCAGAAAATGGCTGCTATCGCCCGACCACGCCAAAAAGTCAATGGTGCGATCCGATCCGCCAAGCGGCGCAAGGTGAATCGCCTTGCTCTCTGGGACGCTCAGCATCAGAACGTTTTTCCCCTCTAGGGTGCTGGCAAGCAGAAGGAACAACCTTCCATCCGGCGACCACACCGTTCCCCCCATCGATTCACTGATTGGTATAGGGAGAGGGATTGTCACCCAGGCTGCCTCTGCCGTGTTGGGGACGGCAGAAGGGGCGCTAAATTGAAGCGTATCCAACAGGATGGTATTGCCCCGCCACGATGCCCTCAGACGGGCGACCCACGTCCCCTGACGGTTCGCCCCGCCGATATACCGCGCCCGCAAGGGGAGCGCTATCGCCGGATCGTGCGTGCGGGCAAATCCGCCGCTCACCGTATCCAAGAGATAGACGGCGCCCCGTCCGCCGCTGCCCGTCGTGTTTTCGGTGTAGAGGTAGATACAGCGCAGCCCATCCTCCCTCGCGCCGGATTGACCAATCCCCCGCGCCATGATGACCAATCCCCCACACAGGGAAAAGACGACGAGGAGGCTAAGCGTTCGGCTGCGGGCGCGACGGAACATGGCTCAGCCGTCCTCGCTGAGGGCAACCAACATCGCCTGCTGCTTGCCCCATGTGGCATTGGAGGAGGGCAAGCCAAAGATCGTCAAGGCATCGGAAAAAAGATCGTTGATCGAATGCCCAAACGTCTCATCATGTTGATCAAACGCGCCAGCGAAGGCGTTCAAGCCAACGGCGAGGGCGATCACCAGCCCCGCCCATGCTCCCCGTGCCGTCGTCCAATATGCCGCCTGCCGCCCTTGAAGGAACTGCCCCGCCAGCCACAAGCAAAACCGGACGACCTCCGAGGGGGTGAATGCTTCGGGAAGGTCTCGTTTAAGGGGTAAGCTGACCGCTGGCAGCCAGCGCATCACCCGCGCTGTCAGCGCCTGTCGCGGCAGCGAGAGCGGCGATTCAGATCGTTCACCCTCCAGATCAGCATGAAAGGCGGCGATCAGATTAGCAACAAGCGCCAAAGGTGCATCAGCGGGGAGGGACTCATCGGCGGGATCGGCAATGGTCAAGATGAGCGCGGCGGTCTGCCGTAGATTGCCCCAAAATTCCGCCAGAGTCGCCGCCGGACGGCATAAGATCGCGGCGATCTGTCCCTGCCAGGCGAGGAAATCGGTGTAAAGGATCATCGTCGCTGCTGTCAGCCTGACCGTTTCCGCCATGCTCAGCATTCCCGCCGCCGCGCTGAGCAGTTCACGTGCTTCGAGGGGATCAAGCGGTGGGTCATCCGCCGCCGCCACAACCTCCCACAGACGCCGACAGCCAGAATTCACCGAAAGATGAACGCCATCGGGGGCGGCAATGCCTTGTAGGGGAAAGACCTGACAGGCGAGGGGTTTCACCGCCATGCCCGCCTCTTTGTGTATCACGCAGAGGTTATCCGCGCCGAGGAACACACAGCCGCCGCCAAGCGCTTCGGGGCGTTTCGTCAGGATGTAGCGGTTTCCTTCACGGCTGACGAACGGGAGATCGGGCGGGACGTTGTGCAAGAGAGGACGCCATACCTCAAGGGCAAGGCGCTGCGCTTCGGCATCGCTGAGGCTGACGGTGAAATTTCGACAACTGCTCCCGCATTGGCGGCAGCGGTGACGCGCCCCTTCAGCAAGACGGATCGGCGCGTCTGGCGGGATGGGGCGGTTCGTCGTCATGGGGATGGACTTCCTATCCGCTGCGCCCCTTGCGATCTTTTTGGGCGCGGCGCAGCCAATAAGCGATTGTACCACCGTCGGCTGATTCAATGAGGAACAGCCCGCCCACCAGAACAGGGGCATTGCCACACAGAACACCCCATCCTATGAGCGATCCCGCCGCTAAAGCAGCGGGCTGAAACTGACCACCCCTTCGGGGCTTGGAAACCGCAACCATCAGGACAGCCTAGATTCTGTTGATAGTAGGGGCGCAATGCATTGCGCCCAGTGTCGTCCGTCAGCACCCGCCGCTAAAGCAGCGGGCTGAAACTGACCACCCCTTCGGGGCTTGGAAACCGCAACCATCAAGACAGCCTAGATTCTCTTGATAGTGCAATCCCCGTAGGGGCGCAATGCATTGCGCCCAGTGCCGTCCGTCAGCACCCGCCGCTAAAGCAGCGGGCTGAAACTGACCACCCCTTCGGGGCTTGGAAACCGCAACCATCAGGACAGCCTAGATTCTGTTGATAGTGCAATCCCGTAGGGGCGCAATGCATTGCGCCCAGTGTCGTCCGTCAGCACCCGCCGCTAAAGCGCGGGCTGAAATTGACCACCCCTTCGGGGCTTGGAAACCACAACCAGCAGGACAGCCTGAATTCTGGTTGATAGTGCAATCCCGTAGGGGCGCAATGCATTGCGCCCAGTGTCGTCCGTCAGCACCCGCCGCTAAAGCAGCGGGCTGAAACTGACCACCCCTTCGGGGCTTGGAAACCGCAACCATCAAGACAGCCTAGATTCTGTTGATAGTGCAATCCCCGTAGGGGCGCAATGCATTGCGCCCAGTGTCGTCCGTCAGCACCCGCCGCTAAAGCAGCGGGCTGAAACTGACCACCCCTTCGGGGCTTGGAAACCGCAACCATCAGGACAGCCTAGATTCTGTTGATAGTGCAATCCCCGTAGGGGCGCAATGCATTGCGCCCAGTGTCGTCCGTCAGCACCCGCCGCTAAAGCAGCGGGCTGAAACTGACCACCCCTTCGGGGCTTGGAAACCCTTCCCTCGTAGACAGGGGTAGGGCGCGGACACCCCAGGCGGTGTCCCTACGGGGTGGGGGGGAACACATGGGGCGGTCTAGAAGGATTGCATAAGAAATGTACACAGATTGCCCATCAAAGCCCGTCACAAAAAGGGAAGCGTTGCCCAAGCGTCACCTGCGGAGAGTTGACCGACTCCTCTGTCTGATCTAGACTGTGTAGGAAGTTTGTATGGAAGCAACCCTTCCGAAAGAGGACGGCAACCCATGCCCGGACGAGGATCAAATGTAAGTCGTTGGCTGCCGATCATGGCGCTTGTCGTCGTGGTCATGGTTGGTGCGGTGGTGGTGGGGGCGCTGCTCTCACGGGCGCTGATCACCGAACAGCCCCAAGAGACCGCAACGGTGGCGCCGCAAACGCCCACCGCCGAAACCCCTATCGCCATGAGCGACCTGCCCGAAGTTGAAATCCGCGCCCCTAGCGACAACGCCGAGGTTGTCCTCGGTGGGGAGGTGGGCGTCTATGTTCGGGCGGTGGACCGCATCGGGGTGACGCGCATTGAGATGCGGGTGAACAACCAGCCGATTGATTCGGCGGGATCGCCCGACCCCAACGGGGCGCTTGTCCTCGATAGTATTCTCTCTTGGACGCCCACCACACCGGGACGAAACGTGATTCAAGTGGTTGCTTACCGAGGCGGTATTGTGGGCAACCCCAAGACGATCACCGTGACGGTGCGCGATAACGCCGCGCTGCCCACCCAAACGCCGCCCCCGCCCGGAGTGACGCCGCTGCCGCCAACCTTCACGGCAACGGCTGACCCCACCTGCCGTGTGCGCATCAACAGCAGCGGGATCAACGTCCGGCGCGGACCGGGCTTGAATTACGAGGTGATCACCTCCCTCGCCTTTGCTGCCGTTGTTCCCGTGACGGGCATCAGCCCTGACGGTGCGTGGTATCAGGTGAACGCCGTCGGCTTCATCGGATGGGTGAGCACCCAATTTGTGACGCCGCTCGGCTTTTGCGGCGGCATCGGCGTGATCGCCCCGCCGCCCTCGCCCATTCCCGCCGGCGGGACTCAAGTGGTGATCTTGCCCACGTGGACGCCCTTTCCCACGCTGCCGCTGCCGACTGCCACCAGCACGATCCCCGTCGTCGTCCTTCCCACCCTCACGGCGACGATCTACATCCCGCCACAGCCCGGACAAGTCTCCGTTGGCGACCTGACCTCTACCGCCATCTATGCCACCCAAACAAAATTGGCGCAGATTCCTTCGCCGCTGCCGACGAACACGCCGACGGTGACGCCGCTCCCGGGTGAGACAGTTGCCCCTACGGCAACGCCATCGGACACGCCGACGGTGACGCCGACGCCGCTTTTGCCCGATGTGATCGTCAGCGCGATTGACCTCGCCAGCACAACGGTGATCCTTGATGCGACAACGCGCCAAGCGACGCTCCCCGTCAAGGTGACGGTGAAAAACAATGGGCAAGCGCTTGCCCCCACCTTTGATGTGGCGCTCCGCCTGTTTGATGGCACGGCGATCACGAAACGGACGACGGTTGTCCTTGATCTTGGCGCCGAAACGACGCTCGATTTTGATGTGACCTTCAAGACCGAAGGCGTCCAGACGCTCACAGTGATTGCCGACAGCACAAACGGCGTCCCAGAGAGCGACAAGACAAATAATGTGGCAACCCGCGAAGTGACGGTTATTGTGGCGACGGTGACGAATCCCACCGCCACCGCCACCCCGACGGATACGGCGACGCCCGATGTGACGGCAACGCCCATCCCGCCAACGGAAACCCCCGTCCCGCCCACCGAAACCTTGATTCCGCCGCCGGATACGGCGACGCCAGAGCCAGAGACGGCAACGCCGGAAGCGCCAACAACGACGCCAGAGCCAGAGACGGCAACGCCGGAAGCGCCAACAACGACGCCAGAGCCAGAGACGGCAACACCGGAGGCGCCAACAACGACGCCAGAGCCAGAGACGGCAACACCGGAAGCGCCGACGACAACGCCTGAACCCCCCACCGAAACGCCCATTCCGGCAACGGCAATGCCCTCGATCAGCGTCCAGCCAAGCTGCACGGCGGAACTGGTCGCCTCGTTCGTCCTGATCAACAACGGCGGGGCGATGAGCGCCCCGACGGCATTCACGATAACGAACATAAACGGGGCGGTGGTCTTGGCGGGCGGCGATCTGCTCATGGAGGCGGGCGGCAGCCGCGTCCTCACGGTGCAGGGCGTCTCCGGCGTGCTGACGCTGAGCATCCCGCAGTATCAGGTCTTTGCGCAGGCGGACTGCCCCGTGCCAACGGCAACGGCTGAACCGCCGACAGTGACGCCCGAACCAGCCACCGAGACACCCATCCCGCCCACCGAGACGCCCATTCCGGCAACGGCAATGCCCTCGATCAGCGTCCAGCCAAGCTGCACGGCGGAACTGGTCGCCTCGTTCGTCCTGATCAACAACGGCGGGGCGATGAGCGCCCCGACGGCATTCACGATAACGAACATAAACGGGGCGGTGGTCTTGGCGGGCGGCGATCTGCTCATGGAGGCGGGCGGCAGCCGCGTCCTCACGGTGCAGGGCGTCTCCGGCGTGCTGACGCTGAGCATCCCGCAGTATCAGGTCTTTGCGCAGGCGGACTGCCCCGTGCCAGCCACCGAGACACCCATCCCGCCCACCGAGACGCCCATTCCGGCAACGGCAATGCCCTCGATCAGCGTCCAGCCAAGCTGCACGGCGGAACTGGTCGCCTCGTTCGTCCTGATCAATAACGGCGGGGCAATGAGCGCCCCGACGGCATTCACGATAACGAACATAAACGGGGCGGTGGTCTTGGCGGGCGGCGATCTGCTCATGGAGGCGGGCGGCAGCCGCGTCCTCACGGTACAGGGCGTCTCCGGCGTGCTGACGCTGAGCATCCCGCAGTATCAGGTTTTTGCGCAGGCGGACTGCCCCGTGCCAACGGCAACGGCTGAACCGCCGACAGTGACGCCCGAACCAGCCACCGAGACGCCCATCCCGGCAACGCCCATGCCAGCGATCAGCGTCCAGCCAAGCTGCACGGCGGAACTGGTCGCCTCGTTCGTCCTGATCAACAACGGCGGGGCAATGAGTTTCCCGACCAGTTACACGGTGGTTGATAGCAGCGGCATCCCGCTCTTGGGAGGCAGTGATCTCCAATTGGAGGCGGGTGGAAACCGCGTCCTCACGGTGCAGGGCATCCCAGGCGTGATCACCCTGAATGTGCCGGAATATCAGCTTGTCTCACAGGCGAACTGCCCGCTCCCAACGGCAACCCCCGAACAGGCGACGGCAACCCCAGAGCCAAGCGTAGACATCGTTGATCTGGGTGCTGTTGCCGTACAGCCGAGCTTGAACAATCAGACACAGCAAATCATGCGCGGGATTCACGCCCTCTGGCTGCAAAGCGGCGGGACGGGGAATGATTTCAGCCTGACCGGAAACGGACTGCTGCTAGGAATCAGCGATCTCTACAGCCAAAGCGCGAACTTCGATCAATATGCCGGACTTGCCCAGAGCATCCTCGATAACTACGGGGCAGCCGTCCAAGCGCTGCAAGGGCGCTATGGGCAGTGTAATGCCGGCACGCCGATCCAATGCCCGCAGGGAAGGTCGCCGCTCGTCTTTATCGATACCGTCAGTGTGGCAATGCAAACGGGAACGCCCGTCGATACCTATCGGAACGATCTGACGGCGCTCGTGGGGCAGTTGGCACAGCAAGGGATGATCCCCGTCCTTGTGACGACGCCCGGACGCGCCGATGATCAGGCGCTTGCCACCTACAACACAGCGGTGTTCCGCGTTGCCGAGGCAAACCAACTCCCATTGTTCAACCTGTATGGAATTGGGGCGGTCAATCCGGCGCTGCTGGACCCCTTCGGAAAACTGACCGACCCCGGCGCCGGCGCACGGGCGGACTTTTCAGCCGGGGTATTGGCAACCTTTGGGGTGAACAACGCCGTCCTTGAACTGATGACGCTTTTGGAGGAGGTGCGCACGACGATCTTCACACCGTAGCCCCGTGCGGCGTCCAGCCATGATCGCCCGCCGCTAAAGCAGCGGGCTGAGGCTGACCACCCCTACGGGGCTTGAAGGCAAATGCGGCACGGTGCATTCCGTGTTAAGCCCCAACGGGGTGATCATGCCTAGCGCGGGTGTTTTAACCCCGCGCCATGTGTTTCCCCGCGCCCGCCCCCCGCGCCCCGTGCGGCGTCCAGCCATGATCGCCCGCCGCTAAAGCAGCGGGCTGAGGCTGACCACCCCTACGGGGCTTGAAGGCAAATGCGGCACGGTGCATTCCGTTTTAAGCCCCAGTGGGGTGATCATGCCTAGCGCGGGCGTTTTAACCCCGCGCTAGGTGTTTCCCCGCCTCCCGTGCGGCGTCCAGCCATGATCGCCCGCCGCTAAAGCAGCGGGCTGAGGGTGACCACCCCTACGGGGCTTGAAGGCAAATGCCGCACGGTGTATTCCGTCTTAAGCCCCAACGGGGTGATTATTCCTAGCGCGGGCGTTTTAACCCCGCCATGTGTTTCCCCGCCTCCCTGCCTCCCGCCCTCCGCGCCCCGTCCAGCCATGATCGCCCGCCGCTAAAGCAGCGGGCTGAGGGTGACCACCCCTACGGGGCTTGAAGGCAAAGGCGCATCCTGTATTCTGGTTTAAGCCCCAACGGGGTGATTAGTCCTAGCGCGGGCGTTTTAACCCCGCGCCCCCCTACGGGGCTTGAAGGCAAAGGCGCATCCTGTATTCTGGTTTAAGCCCCAACGGGGTGATTATTCCTAGCGCGGGCGTTTTAACCCCGCGCCATGTGTTTCCCCGCCTCCCTGCCTCCCCCCCGCACCCACATCACCTTATCATCGTTCACTTCCCCATTGATCAGCGGCGAACACCCGTAGGGTGATCACTGGGGATCAATCGGTTGCGCGGACTCGCACCTCTCTTATACTCATGCTTAGGTATGTATGGGAGGAAGTTTCTTTATGAGTCGTCTACGTTTTGCGCGTCGCCGCGACACCTTACTATCCCTTTGGATAGGGAGTTTTGTCCTCTTTTTAGCGATCATCGCTCCTGTCCTCCACGTCCGCAGTGCCGCTGATGACATTGCCCCAGAGGTTGTGGAAACCGACCCCTTCCGAGGGACGGAAATCACCCTAGATAACCCACTGACCCTTTATTTCAACGTCCCGATGGATCGCCAGAGTACAGAGGCGGCATTCGCCACCCGTCCGACGATTCCCGGACGCTTTTCGTGGGCGGACGATCTGACGCTCACCTTCACCCCCACCGCCGCGTTGGAACGTGCCGCAGAGTACGTGTTCACGCTGAGCGAAGGGGCGAAAAGCACGGCGGGCGTGCCGCTGAAACAGCCGTTCCGCCTTGCCTTGCAGACCGTTGGCTACCTTGAGGTCGTGCGTTTGATTCCCGCTGATGGGACGACGGACGTAGAAACTGTGCCAACGATCACGGTTATTTTCAACCGTCCCGTTGTGCCACTGCTGCCCATTGCCGAGATGCGAGCGCTCCCCTCGCCCATCGTCGTTGAGCCGGCTGTGACCGGAACGGGCGAATGGATCAGCACCTCGATCTACACCTTTAAGCCCGATGGCTTGAAGGGCGGCAGCGCCTTCACCGTGCGCGTGCCAAAGGGCTTAAAAGATGTCACTGGCAGTGAACTGACCGACGATGTGGTTGCCAAGTTCACCACACTTCGTCCGGCGATCATTCAGGTTTATCCAAGTGATAAAAATAGCAGGCTTTCGCGCAAACCGGTGATCAGCCTCACCTTTAGCCAGCCAATGGATCGCAGCAGCACAGAGAACGCCTTCCAACTGCTCTCTGATAAAAGCGGGGCGCTCATTGCGGGCAAGATCACGTGGAATGACCGCAACACACGGCTGACGTTTGAGCCGGACGAGCTGCTTGATTACGCCTCCACCTATTTTTTCACGGTTGCCACCAGCGCCCGCAGCGCCACCGGCGCCCCGCTGAACATGGCGACGGATTTCCGCTCCAGATTTACCACGTTGGAACTGCCTGAATTACGCAGCGTCTACCCCAGAGAGGGCATGAACAATGTGCAGGCGTCGGGCGCCTCCTTTGAGTTCTCTGTGCCAATAAACTTCAAGGATTTTGACAAACGGATCACTGTCTCCCCCGAGCCCAAGCTCCGTTTTGAGAACTACTCCTACGATTACGAATACAACTTTTCCTTCAGCCACGAGCCGGCAACGACCTACACCGTCACCCTTGATCCGGCAGGCTTGGTCGATGTCTACGGCACGCAAGTGACTATCCCCGCCTCGGATCGCTACCGCATCGAAAACGGGAAGGTCGTCTTTACGTGGTCAACGGGGAACTACCCCTCCGAGGCATCCCTGAAAACGGGAACGGATGTTGGCTTGTACAGCGCCTATGCCGCCACCACCCGCCTGTTCTCCACCCATCGCAACATTGAGCAGATCAACCTCGCCCTTTACGAACTGCCCTTAGAAGAACTGCTTAAGACGGCGGAGCGCTATTGGTACACCCCCGACCTGAGCAAAACCACGAAACTGCGCTCATGGACGGTGAAGGTTGAAAACCCGGCGAATGTCCTGCGCTATGACATGCTGACGATCAGCGATCAGGGCGAGAGCTACCCGCCAGCCCCCATCACCTGTGAGGGGGCGCCGCCCTCCCGCTTGCGTCCGGGGATGTTCGCCTTTGTTCTGCCCGATGATCCAACGCCGCTGAACGTCCGCAAGGATGCCCGAACGGACGCCGAAAAAATTACCCAACTGCCGGTGAACACCCAATTCATGATTCAAGATGGTCCCGTCTGCCGCAGTGGGATTGTCTGGTGGAACATCCAAGCCACTCCCGATAAATCGATTCGCGGGTGGGTGGCAGAAGGCGTGGGGACGAAATACTTCATCGGGGAACGCGGCGCGTCAGGCGTTGTAGACCCCACGTATATCCAAAAGTATGACGAGGCAAGCCCTGCCAAGCCCGCCCTCCCCCCCGGTGCGTATTACCTCACCTTCAATTCGCCGGAAATCCCCTACGGCAGTGGGCTGCGCCATGTCATGTTCGTGGCAAAGAGCAACCTCACCCTGAAGCTGACCCCCTATGGCGTCATGGCGTGGGTGACCGATTTGCAAAGCGGGCAGCCCGTGCCGAATCAGTCGGTCACGTTCTACAACGTAGAGCGCACAGACGGCGCAAACAACGACACCCGCTACAACGTGATCACGCTTGGGGAGGCAATGAGCGATGCCGATGGCATTGCTTACTTCGCCTTCCCAAAGCCGCTCGACAACCTTTACACGGGGCTGGTCGCCGCTGTGGGGGAGAAGAGTCACTTTGGCATTGGCTCGTTGAATTGGGATGGTGGAATCGCCTCGTGGGATTTTGAGCAGCCCTCGAATTACTATCCCTCGAATGTCTCCATGTACATCTACAGTGATCGTTCGCTCTACCGTCCGGGGCAGCCCATTTACTTCCGAGGTGTGCTGCGTGACCGCAAAGACATCACCTACACGATCAGTCCGGTGAAAACCGTCTGGGTGCAGGTTGTTGATGGACGGCAGCAGGTGATCTATGAAAAGGAACTGCCTGTCACCGATTTTGGCACGTTTGCCGATCACGCCGATGTTGCCGTCGATGCGCCACTGGGCTACTACCAAGTCCTTGTCCGGCTAGGGCAGAAGGGCGACGCAGACAAATACAGCGGACCCGTCTTCTCGCGGGGGGTCAATATCGCTGAGTACCGCGTGCCAGAATACCAAGTGACCCTCACCCCGGAGCAGGTTCAGCTTGTTCAGGGCGATACGATCCGCGTCACTGTCGAAAGCACCTACTTCTTTGGCGGGGCGTTGAGCAACGCCACTGTTGAATGGTCTGCCTTCAGCGACGATTACTACTTCTCCTACAAAGGCAAGGGGCGCTACAACTTCATCGACTACAACGAAGATGAAGGCTACAGCGAAACCTACCGCCCCTATGGGGAAGAAATTGCCACTGGCTCAGGGACAACCGACGGGCAAGGGAAATTCGTCATCGAACTCCCCGCCAGTTTGGGGAAGGCAGCGCAAAGCCAATCGATTGCCATTGAAGCGCGGGTGCGCGACGAGAGCGACCAAATCATCGCCGGACGCGCTACCGTGATCGTCAATCAGGGCGAGTTTTACATTGGCGCAGCGCCGGAAGAATACATCGGCACGGCGGGCAAACCCCAACAGGTGAACCTGATCACCGTCACCAGCGAGAGCGCCCCGCAGCCAAACACCCCCCTTGCCGTGACCGTTGTCGAACGGCGCTGGCGCAGTGTGCAGACTGTTGAACCCGCCACCGGACGCACTGTATGGAACTACGACGTGGAAGAAAAGCCCGTCACCGATGGGGAGGTGACCACCGACGCCGACGGGAAAGGGACGTTCACCTTTACGCCGGAGGCGGGCGGCATCTACAAAGTCTATGTCACCAGCCGCGACTCGCGCGGGAACGCGATCAAGACCTCCACCTTCCTATGGGTGGCGGGTCCGAACTACGTCCCCTGGCGGCAGCAGAACAGCAACCGCATCGATCTGAAGATTGACCGCGACAACTACGCCGTTGGCGATACGGCAAACATCCTGATCGCCAGCCCCTTCCAAGGGGAGACGACAGCGCTGATCACCGTTGAGCGTGGCGACATCATCAAACGGGAAGTCCTCCGCCTCCCAAACAACAGCTACGTCTACCAACTGCCGATCACGGCTGACCTTGCCCCGAACGCCTTCGTCTCCGTCGTGATTATGAAGGGTGTGGACGAGACAAACCCCGTCCCTGCCTTCCGCGTCGGGCTGATCGGACTAGGCGTTGAGGTGGAGCGGCTGAAACTGAACATCACAGCGACCCCCGATAAAACGCGGACGGGTCCGGGCGAAACAGTCACCTACACCCTGAAAGTGACCGATTACAAGGGCGAGCCAGTCCAAGCCGAAGTGGGCGTCGGGCTGACCGATCTTGCTGTTCTCTCGCTGCTGCCCGATACCAGCACGCCGATCTTGGATTTCTTCTATCGGCAGCAGGGCTTGAGCATCCGCACGAGCGCCTCGCTCACGGTGAGCGTTGACCAGCAGACGCAGGAAATCTTGAACACAGTGAAAGGCGGCGGCGGCGGCGGACCGGAGGGCGGCATTTTCCAAGTGCGCCAGAAGTTTATCGACACCCCGTTGTGGCAGCCGAGCGTCGTCACCAATGAACAGGGCGAGGCGACGGTTGCCGTGACGCTGCCTGACCAACTGACGACATGGCGCTTGGACGCCCGCGCCGTGACGCTCCCCATTGGCGAGACGAAAAACACCCTTGTTGGGCAGAACACGGTGGATATCCTCAGCACGAAACCGCTGCTCATCCGTCCGGTGACGCCGCGCTTCTTTGTGGAGGGCGATAAGACGACGTTGGTGGCGGTGGTGAATAACAATTCCGGCGCGGCGCAAGAGGTCAAGGTGCATATCGACTTGACCGGCGCAGCGGCGCTGGAAGGCACAGAGCGCGTCTTGAGCATTCCCGATGGGGATCGCGGACGCTTTGAATTCCCCATTGAGGTTGGTACGGGCGAGGCGGTGGGCGTCACCTTCTTCGCCAGCAGCGCCGATGGCGCGTTCACCGATGCGGCAAAGAGCGCCGTTGGGCAGGGCGAGGAAAAGACGCTCCCCATCAAGCGCTATGAAGTGCCGGAAACAGTTGGCACGGGTGGGGCGCTCAGCACGAATGACCTCGCGATTGTGGAAGGAATCATGCTCCCCCGCCGTTACGAGGTGAAGGAAGGGCGCTTGGACATCCGGCTGGATCGTTCGTTGGCGGCAAGCACACTGGACGCGCTGGAGGCGCTGCGCTACTTCCCCTACTACTGCACAGAGCAGACGATCAGCCGCTTCTTGCCCAACCTTGCCACCTATGGTGCGTTCACCAAACTGGGCGTGAACGATCCGGTTTTGAAACGCCAAGTGGAAGAGGCGCTCAGCGCCGCGCTCCAACGGCTCTACAACGATCAAAAATCGGATGGCGGGTGGGGCTGGTTCAAGCGCGATGAGAGCAACCCGCTGGTCACCGCCTATGCCCTGATCGGCTTGGTCGAGGCGCGCTCACAAGGATTCACCGTAGAAGATAAGGTGATCAGCCGCGCTGCGGGCAGGCTGCAAAGCGACCTCGCCCGGATGAACGTTGGACGGCTGACCCCACGCTGGCAGTTGAACCGTCAGGCGTTCATGCTCTACGCGCTGGCGATGGCAGATGTGGGCAGTTTCAGCCGCTCGTTGGCAATCTACGAGGTGCGCGAATCGCTTGACCTTTACGCACGGGCGTATCTGGCGATGGCGTTCCACAAGATGGACCCGGCAAATAAGACCTACACCGATACCCTGATCAGCGATTTGATCAATCGGGCGTCGATCTCGGCGACGGGAGTCTCGTGGACGGAAGATGGCAGCGACTATATCAACTGGAACACGAATACGCGCTCCACAGCGCTGGCGCTGAAGGCGCTGCTCCAGATCGATCCCGCTAACCCATTGATCCCCAACGCCGTCCGTTGGTTGATGATCGCCCGCCAAGCCGATATGTGGGAAACCACCCAAGAGACGGCGTGGTCGGTCATGGCGCTGGTGGACTACATGCAGTACACGGGCGAACTGAACGGGAACTACACCTTTGGTGTCACGCTGAACAACACGGCGCTGGCGGACACAGAGACGACAACCCCCGCGAACATTCGCCAATCGGTGAAACTCTCGGTGGATGTTGCCGACCTCTTGAAGGGCGAGGTGAACCGCCTGCGTTTCAACCGTACCGCTGGCGAGGGGATGCTCTATTACACGGCGCACATGCGGGTGAACCTGCCGGTGGAACTGGTCGAAGCTGAATCGCGGGGGATCACGGTGGAGCGGCAGTACACGATTGTCGGCGGCGATGGGACACCCGTCACTGAAGCAAAGGTGGGCGATACCATCCGCGTCACGCTGACGATCATCCTTCCAAGCGATCAACACTACATCGTCATCAACGACCCAATCCCCGCCGGAACAGAGGCGATCAACCCCAACCTTGCCACCAGCACAGTGGGCGAGCCGCCCAATCTGCGCTTGGATAACCCCTTCCGCGATGGGTGGGGCTGGTGGTGGTTTAGCGAGACCGAACTGCGCGATGACCGCACCGTTCTGTATGCGACATACCTTCCCAAAGGGACGTACAAATACACCTACACCGTGCGGGCGGGCATGGCGGGGACGTTCAAGGTGATCCCCACGACGGGCGAGGCGTTCTATACCCCAGAGGTGTACGGGCGCAGCAGCGGATCGCTGTTCACCATCAAACCGTAATCTATCCTATCGGGGCGACCCTGTGTGGTTGCCGTGCGTGAACACCCGCCGCTAGAGCAGCGGGCTAGGAGCAACCACCCCTTCAGGGCTTGCCCCCCTAACAGAGAGAAGGAATCTCTCCCCCTTTCCCCGTAGACAGGGAAAGGGGGTAGGGGGGATAGGGGTTCTGAACCAAGCGGCGCAAGGCGTGCGCCCGCCGCTAAAGCAGCGGGCTAAGAGAACCACCCCTACGGGGCTTGAAAGACAAAAATGCCATTCATCATTCCCCCTTCTCCTTGCGAAAGACGAGGGTAGGGCATGAGGGCAGCGGGGGACGACCCTCTGGGCTTAATTCGGATAGGCGCTAAGCCAGCACCGCCTCAATGCGGGTGATCACCTCTGGAGTCAGGGTCACATTGGCGGCGGCAACGTTATCCTCCAACTGGGCAACTTTCGTTGCCCCGATGATTGCGCTGCTCACACCGGGCTGACGCAATATCCACGCCAATGCCAACTGCGAACGGGTGATCCCCAAGTCATCGGCAATCGGTTTCAACGCCTTCACCTTGTTTACATTCGTCTCGGTCAGGAAGCGTTCTCTCACCCACCCCTCGCGGGCAAAACGCGAATCTTCGGGCAAGCCGCTGTCATACTTCCCTGTCAATAAGCCCTGGGCAAGGGGCGAAAAGACCACTAAACCCATACCATTCGGCTCGGCGACGGGCAGCACATCCTTTTCAACAGCATCGCGCCAGACCATCGAATACTGCGGTTGATCGGTTTGGGGCGGGTAATACCCACCCTTTGCACAGATATCCAGCGCTTCCCGAATCTGCGCCCCCGACCAGACCGATGTTCCCCAGTATAAAACCTTCCCCATCCGCACCAAATCATCCATCGCACGGATCGTCTCAATCATGGGCGTGTCCGGGTCGGGACGGTGGCAAAAGTAAATATCCACATAGTCTGTCCCAAGCCGTTGCAGGCTTTTATCGATGCTCTCAAAGATGTGCTTGCGTGACAAGCCTTGATCATTCACATCGTCGGACATGGGCCAAAAGACCTTTGTAGCAATGACAAGAGTGTGTCGGGGGTATTTCTTCAGCACCGCACCCATCTGTTTTTCTGCCTCGCCGCGCCCGTAAACATCGGCAAGATCGAAGTAATTGATCCCGTTGGCATAGGCGGCTTCAACCACCTCTTTGGCAGTGTCCTCAGCAACCTTCCCCTCACCATAATTGATCCATCCCCCAAAGGAAATGGCGCTGACTTTCATTCCGGCATGTCCTAGCCGTCGATACTGCATAATCCTGTTCTCCTGGGTGAATCTAGTTATGAGACGAATGTGCCTCATTGCTCTATGCCTTAAAAGACACAAGGCGAGGCAGCAGCGGATGAGCGCAAATCGATAACGCCTATAATCATAGTCAGAGATGACTGAGTTTGCCCAAAAAATGAGAGGAAGATGAGTGAGATAAGACCTATGTCATGGTGGGAAGGTCGCCCGCGACGTATGTATAGAAACGGCAGCACCTTGCCGTTTTCATCAGCATAAAGCCCAATCAAAGGCAGTGAGGAACATCCGACCATGAAGTACATTTTCTTGCGCTACGAAAAAGAAGCCAGCCGTCAGGCGTGGACTCCTGAGGATTTCCAAAAGGAAATGAGCGACTACAAGGTTTTTGGGGCAGAGCTACAGTCTCGGAATCTAATGATCGGAGGCGAGGCGCTCCATGATACGAATACGGCAACGACAGCACGCTTCCGCGAGAGGAAAACGCTCACGACGGATGGTCTTTTTGCCGAGACTCATGAGCAGCTAGGCGGATTCTATATCGTGGATGGCAAAGACCTTGACGAGGCAAGCGAACTGGCGGCAAAGATTCCCGGCGCAGCCGAGGGCTGTGTTGAAATCCGTCCGTTGGTTGTCTTTGAGTAATCAGAGGGGTCATGACCGAGACGGCGGCGGTTATTGAGCGCATCGTTCAAGACGAATACGGGCGTATCCTTACGGCGGTGATCAGCCCGCATCGGGGACATTGCCACGGCTGAAGATACCCTTCAAGAAGCGCTGATCGAGGCGCTGGAGCGGTGGGAGGTGGTGGGTATCCCCCGCAGCCCCGCCGCATGGCTGACAACGACAGCAGAGGGGTGAGGCGGGCATCCCAGGATTGGTTCTTTGAAAGACGCCCCCCTTGTCAACAAAACACCTTCGCTGTACAGTAGGGCAGAATCCTACGGTCTGATCAAAACCAGAGGCATCATGAGCGACGATCCAAAACCGGCAATGACACCCCCCGCCGATAACGGTGGGAGCGCCCAAGAAAATGCAGTAAACCGCCTGAGTGGGGAAGCCGCCCCTGACCTCTCGCCAGAGGAATTTGCCCGCTTGCAGCGGCGGGGCGAGACGATTGACATTGACTCGCGGGGGCGTGTGCGTGTGGATCGCTTGGCGGAAGATAACCCGGGCGTTTCCCTTCGTAAACGACGGGCATGGTATAGCCCAATCACCCTATGACAAGCACCATCCCTCCGATCACATTGGATGTTTTGCGGGCAGCCCTGGCGCTCCCCAACTTCGACGTGATCGCCGCACGGATGCGGATGGCGCCTTCCGTGCGCCCTTTTCAGCGGTTGGAGCGCGAGGGGAAGGCGAAACAATCCGCCGTCCTCATGCTCACTTACCCCCACCCGCCCTCGCCCGATTTGCATCTTGTTCTCATCCAGCGTGCCGAAGGGCATGGGGCGCATAGTGGGCAGATCAGCTTTCCCGGTGGGCGTCAAGAGGCGGGCGAAACGCCTATCGAAACGGCGCTCCGCGAAACAGATGAGGAAGTGGGCGCAAACGGGGCAGATATCTTAGGGCAATTTGAATCGCTCTATGTGCCGCCCAGCGATTTTGAGATTCACCCTGTCATTGGCTACACCCCCCTGCGCCCTGAGTGGAAGCCTCATGCAGCGGAAGTCGCCGCCATCCTTGAAGCGCCGCTCTCCGTGCTGCTGGATGATTCGCTCAAGGGGCATGAGCCGTTTGTGCGGGGTGAGATCACCTTTGAGAAGCACTACTACCTCATCTGCGGGCAGCAGGTCTGGGGGGCAACAGCGATTTTGCTCTCCGAACTGGAGAGGCGGCTGCGGGCGGTCTTAGCCGAGTAACGTTCACCGCTCAGGCGGGTTTCGGCGTCTCCAACATGGTGCGGATACGTTCGCTCAGTTCGTCAATGCGGATCGGTTTTGCCATCCACGAATCCGCCCCGACACTTTTCGCTATGGCTGCCACATCGGCATGAGCCGAGACAACTAATACCGGTATTTTCTGAAGTTCGGGCGTCCCCCGCATAAAGCGCAAGGTGGTATCCCCAGAGGCGTTGGGCATCATCAAATCCATGATGATCAGATCGGGCAAGGCACGCAGGGCAGTTTTCACCCCTTCTAAGCCATCTTCCGCCTCGATCACCTCATGCCCCAGTGAATCCAACAGATCACTAATCAACTGACGCATATCGGGGGAGTCTTCAACGATCAATATCTTTGCCATGTGGTCGCCACTCGTTTCCTACCCATTCGTAGAATACCCCAAATAGTACCATGTGGTGGGCGAAAGGCAACCTCGCCCCGCCTTAGCCATCCTTCAGAGGGTTGCGCGTAAGCGTTAGATCGCTTGTTGGTTCAGACTGCCCAACGATTTTCGCTGTCTCAAAGGGACGGTTGGCGGTGAACTCGACCACACCATTTTCGTGATACCACAGAGGCGCTTTGCGATCATCAATCAGCACCTCTGTCGGCTCGCTAACAACGCCATAGATGCGACAGCGGACGCGCTTGTAGCCGGGATCAAATTTTCCCGCTTGCCGCCAACTGAGCATCAAGCCACCATCGCTCGTCGCCTTGCAGGTGAAATAGAGCCAGCGGTAAACCCCTTTCTGATAGTCCAACCCCTCCCCGGCATCCTCATAAAGCGTGATCTCGCCATCCCCTCGGTAGGCGTTCAGCGCCAACTCGGTGATCGGCTTTTCCCCCACATATTGCTGCACCGTCCACATCGGAATGACATGCCCCGCCCGAATGAAGATGGGCAGTGTCTCCAACGAAGCGGGGATAGTGATTGTCCGTCCACCCTCATAGCCTTCCCCGCTGAAAAAGTCATACCAACGCCCTTTGGGAAGGCGCACATCCCGTTTTGTTGCCCCTTTTTCAACCACTGGGGCAACCAGTATTGACTCCCCAACCATATAGGCATCCTCAATGCCCCGCAGCGCCTCATCCGCCGGATCAGCCAGCAGCAGCGGGCGAATCATCGGTTTGCCATTCTGTGTACATTCGGCAAAGACAGAATACAGGTAAGGGAGCAGTTCATAGCGCAGTTCAATGATGCGCTTGGCAATCTGTTCTGTCTCCGCCCCAAATGCCCAGGGTTCTTGGGGGCGTGTCCCCGCCGAGGTGTGAACACGAAAGAAGGGCATCAGCGCCGCTAGTTGCAGAAAGCGGGTGAAAAGTTCCGGCTCACAATCGCCAAAAAAGCCGCCCACGTCCGGTCCCGTGAACGCCAACCCCGCCAACCCCGAATTCACCGTCATACTGATTGCCAGCTTCAGATGATCCCAATCCGAGACGTTATCGCCCGTCCAGTTGGAGGCGTAGCGCTGCGCTCCGGCGTGCGCCGCCCGAACGATATTGAACGGACGTTTATCAGGACGCGCTTTTTCCAGCGCCTCGCGGCTGGCGCGTGCCATGAGCATCCCATAGACATTGTGCATTTCAACGTGGCTTGCCCCTTGCCCTTCAAAATCGTGACGCACGGCATCGGGCATCTCTGTTTTGCTCCCTCGGTTGAAGATCACCGGTTCGTTCATATCGTTCCACACGCCCGCAATCCCCGGCTTGAGGATCGCTTCAAAGTGGGCGCGCCACCAGATTCGCGCCTTGCCGCTGGTGAAATCGGGAAAGACTGAATCCGCCGCCCAAACGGGTCCGATAAAGGGTTTGCCATTCGGATATTTGAGGTAGATATTTTCGGACAGCCCGCTTTGATAAACGCTGTAGGTGGGATCTACCTTGATTCCAGGATCGAGAATCGCCACTGTCTTAAAGCCCTGATCGGCAAGCTCCCCAATCAACACTGCCGGAGCGGGGAAATCTACCGGATTCCACGTAAAGCAGCGGTAGCCATCCATGTAATCAATATCAAGGTAGAGCGCATCACAGGGGATGTTCCGGCGGCGCAGTTCATTGGCAATTTCGCGCACCTTGTCAGCGGGGGTGTAGCTCCAACGGCTGAGGTGAAAGCCGAGCGCCCAAAGCGGCGGCATGGGCATTCGTCCGGTCAGTTCCGTGTAGCGGGCAAGGACGGCATCGGCGTCCCGCCCGACAATCTGATAATAGCGGAACTCCCCTAACTCTGAGGCAAAGACAAGTTGATCGCGCTGTGCTGCCCCCACATCAACATACCCCCGACTGGGGTTATCCCAAAACAAGCCGCTGGCAAATGAACCCTGAACACCCAAATAGAACGGAATGGTGAAATAGCTAGGGAGTTTCTTTCGCGCTGTGCCAACCGGATCGGTGTTCCAAATGGGGTAGCGCGTCCCGCGTAGATCAATCCCCACAGGCTGCGACGCCAAACCTAGACAGGCTTCCTCGACGGGAAGTGTGCGCGTCAGGGTCATTTCGCCCTCTCGCCATGCCAGCGGTTCGGCATCCGCCGCGATCACTGATCTGGCAGCGTTGAGGAAGGTCAGGCGGGCATCGGTGCGGCTCACCTGACAGATAATTTCCCCCGCCGAGAGGCTGATCGCCTCATCGGTCTCGCCAATTGTGTAGGGGGCATCGCTCCACATGACCTTTGCTACCGCGTAGGAAAAGGGGACGGGAAACTTTCCCGACGGCTGAAAGCGAACTTGGATCATGTCCGGCGTGATCACGCTCAGCCGCAGCACCCCTTGCTGGCAGGTAAGCGTGATTCCCCGTTCGCTGGCGGTGTAGCCCGTCACTTTTCCCGGTGTGCTGAACGTCCCACTTGGTGTTTGCCGTCCATAGCGCCGCTCCGCCAACCAGCGTCGAATCTGGTAGCGAAGTTTCGCCCGTTCAATGCTGCGATCCATGCCCTGTCCCCTTATTTTATCAGGTGCGTCTGCCCTGTTTTTCGTGCTTTCCCCACTGCATCACCGCATACACCAATACCCCTGCTACCAAGCCCCAAAACGGCGCGGCAATGCCCATCCATGTGAAATTAGCGGCGGTGCAGAGGAACGCCACCAGCCCTGCCTCCTGATTTGCGCTGTCTGCCATTGCTCCCGATAGTGCCGTGATCAGAACACCAACCAGTGCCAAACCAGCAATGGCGGCGATCAGTGCCGAGGGCAATCCGGCAAAGACAGCGGCAATCGTCGCCGCGAACGAGCCAATAAGCATATACCACACGCCGGAGGCAAATGCTGCGGCAAAGCGTTTCGTCGGGTCGGGGTGTGCTTCCTCTCCGGCGGCGATTGCTGCTGTGATGGCAGCAAGGGTGATGCCATGTCCACCAAAGGGGGCAGTCACCACCGAGGCAGCCCCGGTGATCGTCGTTGCCTCATCAATGTTTGTGTCGTATCCGGCGGCACGCATCACCGCCAATGCGGGCGCATTTTGTGCCGTCACCGCCAGCGCAAAGAGGGGAAGCGCCAACCCCAAGAGCGCCTCAAGGGTGAAGGTCGGTGCGGTGAGGACGGGCGTCGTCAACAGGAACGATACCCCCTCTAGGTGGATTTTCCCACCAAGCGCGGCAATCGCCAACCCCACGACGAGCGCCCCCGCTGCCGGAGCGCGAAATTTCACCCGCCGCAGGGCAAAAAAGACGAACGCCATACCAATGACAAGGATGGGTTCGGTGGGCAAGACATTGAATAAATTGACCCCAAAACGGAGCAGCACCCCTCCCAACATGCCCATCACCACAGGGCGTGGCACAAGACGCATCACCCGCCCAAACAACCCCGACACCCCTAAAAGGGTCATGGCGACGCCCGCCACAAGATATGCCCCAATTGCCTCTGAATAGGTGTAATGGGCAAGGCTGGTCACCAAGAGCGCCGCCCCGGGCGTTGACCATGCGGCAACAACAGGCTGCCGAAACCACAGCGACAAAAAGACACTGGTCACGCCTGTTCCGAAGGTCACTGCCCAAATCCATGAGGCGGTTTGGGCGGGGGGAAGGGCGGCATTGCTTGCCGCCTGAAAGACAATGGGCAGCGAGGCAGACACACCCACAAGGACAACGATCAGCCCCGTTAACCATGCCGTCACGCCCAATGCCGCTGGCAAGCCCCGTAGACCATCTCCTAAGCGTTGTCTCGGTTGGCGCAGCATGTTCAAGGTAGGGACTCTCTTTGTGGCGATAGATGGGTTTTGTCTGTGTTCATATCCGCGTTATGATAGACGAAGTTCGTAAAGTTTGCCCATCACAGCCCAATTCCATTTTTTGAGGGGTGGTAAGACACGGCATGAGCGATCAATCTCACGATGCATTAGGAAAGGCGCGGGCAATCATCGCGTCGCTGCGCGGAACAAGCGAGAATACGCCCGACCACCTAAGCGACAGCCTAACCAAGGTGGATGCCCTCCTCGCGGCGGTGGGCGATGAGCTCAACGTTTTGCGCGGCGGTCTGGATGCCTTTAAGGTCGATACGGCGAAACTGAACTCTGTTATGGTGCATGAAATTCGTAAGCCAATGACGAGCATCCGGGGTTATACCGATTTGCTCTCCAAAACGGCGGGCGAAGCGCTTAACGACATGCAAAAAGGGTTCATCGACACCATCAAGAGTAACATTATCGCCCTTGAAGGGTTGGTGACGAACATCAGTGATTTTGGCAAGCTCAAAAATGGTGTCCTCAAGCTCAGCCCAAAGCCGACGCCCTTCCTCATGGTGTCCATGGATATCAAAAAGGGGGCGGGGGCGCTTGCCGATCAATTTGGGCATACGCTGACCGTCGAATCCGGACCAGACCTGCCCGAATTAGCGCTTGATACCATGTGGCTTTCCAAAGCCATTCTGCACCTTGTTCGCAATGCCGCCATGTATACCCCCAAAGGCGGGCAGATTAAAATCACCTTTATGCCCACTGAAAGCGGTGGAATCACGATTAGCGTGATCGACAGCGGCATTGGGATGAAACCTGAGGACAGCGCCCGCATGGGAGAGCCATTCTTCCGTGCCGATCACTCCTTAGTCACCTCCCAAAAGGGATATGGCTTGAGTATTCCGGTGGTTTGTGGTCTGCTAGCGCTGATGGGCAGTACCCTTGAGGTGGACTCCACCCTTGAGGCGGGCAGCACCTTCCGCTTTACTCTCCATAACCCTGCCTAACCATGCCCAAAATTGACCTAAGCGGGCAAACGATTTACTATGACTCCCTCGGCAAGCCCGATAACCCGCCACTCTTGCTGATGCACGGGTGGTTGGAAGTTGGGCGTGATCACCTTGCCCTTGCTAACGAACTGGCGGCGGGCGGCTACCGTGTGATTGTCCCTGATCTCCCGGGGTATGGACGCAGCACGCCGCCGGAGCGCACCTACCCGACAGACTTTTACCAGCGCGATGCCCGTCTGATGGGTCAGTTTCTAGATGCCCTCGCTATCGAGAAAGCGCATGTGATGGGCTTTAGCGATGGCGGTGAGATTGCTCTGCTGATCGGGATCACCCGCCCAGAACGCTGCCGATCTGTCGTTGCGTGGGGGGCAACCGGCTATTATGCCCCTGATTTGGGAGCATGGGTGCGCGATGCTATGCCTCGTCTAATCCCCCAAGCTAGCCACCGCGCCCGCCACCCAGGACAGACCATTGATGGCTGGCAAGCGGCGTGGATTGAGGCGTTCACGGCAATTGTCGCAGCAGGAGGCGATCTCAGCCTGAGCCATGCCGAGGATATAACCTGTCCCCTCTTGATCATGGTGGGGGAACACGATAGGTTAAACCCCGCTGCCGATGTCCAGCGCTTTGCCGAACGTGCTGGGGAACGGGCGCAGTTTGTCTTTTTCCCTACTGTGGGTCATGCCATTCACATCGAATCCCCCCAAGAATTCCTGAAAACCGTCCTCACCTTTTTGAAGCCTCTCTAGAACAAAATCAATCCATTCCATTCCAAAAGTATCCCTTCCTAGAAAGATCAAGGCGTCACACGCTATAATCACTTTATCGTGCCTTATCGCTGATAAGTGGTAACAGGTTATCATCATGCCGCGAGTTCTCTACATCGAAGACCGCCCCGATAACCGCAGCCTTGTGAAGCGCGTCCTGATGGCTGAGGATATTGATATGCTAGAGGCGACCAACGCACCCGACGGAATCGCCCTTGCCCTCCGCGAAATGCCCGATTTGATTCTTATGGACATTAACATGCCTGGGATGGATGGCTACACAGCCACCGCCGAGATTCGCAGCTATGAGGAACTGACCGAAATTCCCATCGTCGCCCTCACTGCGAATGTCATGAAGGGGGATCGGGAGAAATCGTTGGATGCTGGCTGCGATGGGTATATTCCTAAACCCATTGATGTGGATCGTTTTCCCGGCGAGATTTTAAATTATATTCGTAAAGGGCGTTTAAAATCATGAGCGACACCCGCGATCTGCTAGACGATTTAACCACGTTGGCGCTCCAACTGAACCGCCAAGCCTTTGCTCAGCCCCCTGTGGAAGGCTGGTTGAATTCCTTTTTGGCAATGCTGTGCGAACGCTTGCGCACGTTGGCGGTACGCGGTGTGCAGGTTGTGCAAGTTATTGGCAACGCCATGCTCTCCGTTGCCGTTGCGGGGAATGTCCCCGCCGAAGCTGGCGAGCAAAGCATGATCGATGAATCTTCCCCGATCATGCCCGTTCTCAGAAACCGTCAGATTGGGACGATGCCTAATGCCCGCATTTACCCCATCCTTGTTGGCAATGATCCACTCGGCGCCATTGTCGTGTACCTCAACCCCGATGCCGATCCCGTGACGCTGGATCGTGCCTTTACCCTCATTGGTGTTCAGCTTGGACCCGCCCTTCTCGGTCACCTCAAAATGCCCGGACCGCGTACTGGACGACTCATGCGCCAAATTGAGATGATGCGTTCGCTGTATGAAATCACCCGTAATTTCAGCAGCGCCCTCGATAGCCCTGAAATTTTGAATCGGGCAGCTAAAAGCCTTGTCGAAACGCTCAAGATTGATCACGTTGGCATTGTCGCCTATAACTATGGGGAGACGATGGGGCAGGTGATTGCCGAATTTCCCGACAATGCCATTGTGGGTACGCGCATTCAGGGCAGCCACCCCATTCACGAACGCTTGGTTGCCACCCGCGCTCCCGTGATCATTCCCAATGTGGATACCGCCACCGATTTGGGCGCAGAGCAGATGCTCTTGCAACAGTTGGGGATCAAATCCATCGCGGTGATTCCGATGGTTGTCCAAAATGAGGTGATCGGCAGTGTGGGGCTGGATTCCTACTACGAATATCACGAATTCACCCCAGAGGAAATCGAAGCGGCTGCCGCTGTCACCTCGCAATTGGCAATCACCGCCCATAACGCCCACCTTTACGAAGAACTGAAGCGGCGGGCGCACCAGTTGGAGCGGATTACCGAACTGGGACGGCAAGTGACCAGCACCTTTGACCAAGCACGCATTTTCCAGATTGCCAAAGAAGAAACACTCCGCCTGACTGATGCCGATATGGTTGTTGTGGCGCTTCGCAACCCCGATAGCCCCGTCCTCACTGTCCACCTGCTGCTGGATAGCGGACCCGTGACGGCAGATTTTCCCAATGATCGGGCGGCGCTCCGCTTTGTCTTTAGCACCGCCGAACCTTTCGTCATTGACGACATCAGCGGCTCGGACGACGCCGATTACCGCATGTTTTCCGGCGCAGGGATGCGGGCGCTGGCAACCGTCCCTCTCATCGCCGGGGGGCGCGTCGTCGGCGCGTTCGGCATCCTCCACCGCGAACCCGGACATTACATCGCCATTGATCTAGCGGTTTTGGAGCAAGTGGGAAACCAGCTTGCTATCGCCCTTGAAAACGCCCGCATGTACGCCCAAACCTCCCAACGGGCGGAGACCGAACGTCTCATGAACCGCCTCAGCAGCGGCTTTCAAAATCGGGGCGACCTGAATACGATCTTGTTGAACACCGTCCAAGAGATTGCCGAGGCGCTGAATGCGCGGCGGGCGCGTGTTCGGTTGGAACTACCAACCTCACCAGGGAGTGATCCGCTGCGCGATGGGGGACTTAAATGAGCGCACCGTCTACCACACAAACACAAACTGCATCCGCCGTTACTGCATGGGCGGCGTTTCTGCGGCGTATCTTCCCCCTAACGCACTACACCACCCCGCTTGGGAGGCGTCGGGCGACAGGGACATACCTGATCGCTGGTATATTGTTCCTCACCCTGATTCTTGCTGCGGCGATTGCTTTCTTGCTGCATTTGCAAGAAGGCACACTCCTCAGCGCATCAGGGACGATAGTACGCGGGCTGCTCCTCTTAGGGGCAGCAACCAGCGGAGTGATCCTCACCTCACGCGGGCAGCAAGCATGGGGAGCGCTCACTCTCCTTTTGGCATGGCTCGTCCTCCTTTTACCGTCTATGATGTTGGGGCAGTTTAGTGTGACGCTTGGCTTTGCCGCCATGCTCGTCGGCATCTCTTTTGCTGCGCTGCTCATCAGCGAAAGCGCTGTCTATTTCAGCGCGGTCTATACTTTTGCCGCAGTTTTTCTGACCATCCTTTCGGCTGGTGCGCCACCTACCTTTACAACCCTGACCCAACCCTTCGCGCTCCTTTATGTGGTTGTTCCCATCCTAGCTCTTCATGGCGGGATCAACGCTGTGATCGCCCGCAGTCTGGCAACCATTAGCATAGAAACAAAAGCACAGGTGGAACAGCACCACGTGCGCCTTTCTGCCGCAAGCGGGGCGTTGGCGCAGCAGCTTCTTGCCGCTCGCTTGGATTTAGGGGCGCTTCTGGAACGCACGGTAAAACTCGTTCGGGAATCTTTTGCGGATGTTTCCGAAGCGCAGCTTTTTTTAGTTGATAAAGATCGGCGTAACGCGACACTGGTTGCCACCACAAGCACCTTTGGACGGGCGGGCTTGGGGCAAAAAGTGGGCGTGGGGAGCTTGAATGTCGTTGGGCGCGTGACGATCAGCGGGCAATCCGTCCTCGTCCGCGATAGTGTTGATGAACAGGCGTACCGGCGTTCCGGCTTGTTGGAGGGGTCGCGGGCAGGGTTGGTGCTTCCCTTGCGCGTTGGCAGTGATACCATCGGGGCGCTTGATTTGCAAAGCACCTCCCCCACCGCCTTTGCCAACGAGGATGTTGAACTCCTTGAAACCCTTGCCGCGCAGATCGCCGTTGCCATTGATAACGCGCTCCTGTTTGCC
Source organism: Anaerolineales bacterium (assembly GCA_015075625.1). NCBI lineage: Bacteria > Bacillati > Chloroflexota > Anaerolineae > Anaerolineales > Anaerolineales bacterium. Next base: position 1,200,101 of record JABTTZ010000001.1, read on the forward strand.
GATGCCCATGAAAAGGCAGCCGAAAACCAACGCCTTTACGAACAGGCGAATACCAGCCTTCAGACCATTGAGCGGCTGAATCAGGAATTGATGGGTGGCGCATGGACGGAATACTTGCGCGGGATTACCACCCTCCCCGCCTTTACCATCGATCCGAAATCGGGGCGGGTGGAAGATGCGGCAGAGCGTACCCCCACCATGATTGAGGCGGGGCGGCGCAACCAAGTGATCATTCGCCCCGGTCAATCCGCCAAGACAATCACCCTTCCGATCAACGTTCGGGGGCAAGTGATCGGCACGATGGAATTTGAACTTGCACCCGATTACAATGTATCCAGCGAACAAATGACCCTCCTCAAACAAGTTGTGGAGCGGCTCGGCTTAGCAGCGGAAAATATGCGTTTGTTGGAAGAAGCTCAGCGTATTGCCCAGCGTGAGGCAACGGTGAATGAAATTACCGCCCGGATGCAGGCAGCAACGAATGTTGAGGCAGTGGTGGCAACCGCCGCCCAAAGCCTTGCCGATGCCTTTCAAGCGCCCCGTGTGGCAATCCGCCTTGGCGCACCGGTAAAAAAGACCTAAATTCGTCTTTCTAGAGGTTTTCTAGGGATGCTCTCTAGGGCGTCCGCCAGCAGGTAGAATTTGATGAGGGCGGCACAAGGGACAGGGACACAATGCAATCCTTATTGACCGATGTATTCACCATTTTATTTGTCCCCCGTTTCCGTTACAGCGGCGGAATTGCCCAACTTCGCGCTCGGATCACGCTCATCTTCACTGTGCTGCTCTCCAGTGCGGGGTTAATCGCTATCATCGGCGTTGCCGTTGGTGCAGCACAGGTGCAAACCATTGAGACGATCATCGCCCTCATTACGGTGGGCGTTTTGCTCAATATTGTTCTGATTGCCCTCATTCATAGTGGGCAAGCATTCCTCGCCTGCCTCGCTCAATTCGCCTTTATGAATGTTTTTGCTTTAACGCTCTTCGGTACATATGGCATTGATTACGGATCGCTGCTCCCTGCCGCTGTGATCATCCTCTATGCGGGCGTGCTTGGCACGGCATGGTCGCCGGCGCTGATGACCGTCATCTATGGTGGTGTCACCATCATTGCCCATCTCTTGCAAGTACGTGGCATCATCGTCTCACCTACCGTCACCGTTCACGCCGATCAACACACCTTACGGCTGGTCAGTTCTGTCGGCTTACTCAGTGTGATGGGTATCCTCAGCACCTTATTCGCCTATGAACTACGGCGTGGTTTTAGCGCTGGCGGGCGAACGCTCACCCAACTGCGTGCTATTGCCGAGGTTGCGAAAAACACCGCCGAGGCAACGACCCTCGGTGATCTCCTCCAACGAACAGTAGATTACATTCGGGATCGCTTTGGCTTTTTCCATGTCCAGGTGTTCCTTCTGGATAACGAGCGCCGCTATGCCAACCTTGCTGCCAGTACGGGCGATCTTGGCGAACAACTCATGCAGCGTGGCTACCGTTTGGCAATGGGTTCACAAAGCATGGTGGGGCGGGCGCTGATCAGCGGTGAGCCGATCATCACGGGCAGTTATGAGGATGATAGTCTCGGACGCAGTAACGAACTCCTGCGCGAAATGCGCTCTGAGTTGGTCTTGCCCCTCATTGTAGGCGAGGCGGTTATTGGGGCATTGGATATTCAAAGCGCCCGCGCCAACGCCTTCAGCAATGACGAAGTGAACACCCTGAAAGTCCTTGCCACACAGGTTGCCCTCATCGTCTATAACGGGAAGCAGTTGGAAGAAGCCCGTCTTCAACTCAACGAAACGCGCCGCCTCCTTTTGGAAACAGAGGTAAGCCTGCGTGATACACAGCGCCTGAACCAGCGCTTGACGGGTGAGGCATGGGAGGGATATCTCAAACTGCGCAATGCCGCTATCATCGGCTACACCCTTTCCGATACCCGCCTCACCCGTGATACCAGCTGGACACCCGGCTTGGAACAAGCGGCGGGGAAACGCCGTCCCGTTTTGACCCCCCTCACCACCGAAAGCGGACAGCAGCGGCAGCTTATCGCCGTTCCCATTGAACTACGCGGGCGCACCATTGGCGCTATCGAAGTAGAAATGGATGGCACCATCCGCCAAGCAGAAATGCTCGATGTCTTGCAATCAGTCTCTCAGCGCCTTGCCCTCAGCGTCGATAACGCACGTCTCTTTGAACAGGCGCAGGAACTTGCCCAACGAGAATTGGAAGTGAACGCCATTTCCAGCCGCTTGCAAGGCATTGGCGATATTGATGAGTTGGCGAAAATCACCCTTCAAGAACTAGGGCGGGCGCTTGGGGCGGCACATGCTGTCATTCGCTTGGGCGCACCGGGGGCAATTGCCAATGGCAGCACCGAGGCACTGCCTATCCCACCAAGTACCTCTACGGAAGGGGAAATTTAACCCATGACTACCACCACCCCTCCCACTCGTTTGGGGTCTCGCTATAACCTGACGCGCTTTTACACCAACCCGCTTGACCTTCAACAGGCACGGGCGCTGCGGGCGATCATCATTGGGCTGCTGATTTTTGTCTCGCTCAGTTCGTCATCTGTTTTGGAGCAAGACAAAACAGATATTCTCTATTTCACAAATGTCCCTATTGCCCTCACGATTATTCCCTATCTGGTCATTATCCTCGCCTTCTTTGCGGGCATGGGCTTCACCATTTTTAGCCTCTACCGCCGCGTGCTGCTCAGCGCAAAAATCCTTTTTTTGGCGACGACTATTTTTTACACAGTGGCGAATTATGTCCTCACCGAACCAGCCTCTGTCAGCTTGATCACGCTTCTCATTGCACCGGTAGCAGCGGGTGTCCTTTTGGAACGGCGCGGCGTGATCACGACAACCTTGATTATGAGCGGCTTGCTCACCATCATTGTGATTCTTCACCAGGTTGGCGTTCTCGCTATTGAGGCGGAGATTACCGGCACGAGTTTTGATGCGGTTATCTTTGGCATTCCGGTCATGCTCTTGCTCGTCGTTTTGGCGGCAGCCTTTTCCGGTGGGCAGCGCGTCCTACTCCAACGCAATATTTCCCTTGCTAACGAGTTGACCGGGCTGACTGAAATCGTCAAGATGATTGGGGCGGGCATCTCTCAAGAGGACTTGCTCACCTACACCGTTGAGATGACCCGCGATCAATTTGGCTTTTACCATGTCCAAATTTTCCTTGTCGAGGAAAAATCAGGCGTCGTTATTCTCGTTAGTGGGACGGGCGCACGTATCGAAGGCAGTTCCTTACGGCGGCGCATCATCCCCGATGATCCGTCGATCATCAATACCGTCATTGCCGAAGGCAAAACACGGCTCATCACCCTGAACGATCCTGACATGCAGCGCACTGAATTCTTACCCTCCACCCGCGCCGAACTCCTGATTCCCCTCGCCTACAAAGGGCAGGTTGTTGGCGTTTTGGATATTCAGAGCATCCAAAGCGATGCCTTTTCTCCCCGTGATGTGGAGGCGCTTGAATCAATTGCCTTGCAGGTTGCTGGCGTCGTCCACACCAACCGCCTTACCGATGCTTTTAGCCAAATCCTTGATGAGCGCTCAGCGTTGGTCGATCAGCTTCGGAAAATGCGCCAAGACAACCAACAACTGGCACAAGAGGCAGGTGGGCAGGCGTGGGGGATTTACCTTGAAAACCGTTTCGGGCGGCAGGTTGGCTATGAATTTAGGGATGGCTCAATCATCCCCTCGCCCAATGTGGCACTCAGCCTTCCCGACCTAACCACACCCCGCCTTGTCCACATGGACAATGATCCCGTGCTGCTTGTCCCCATTACTTCGCGGGGGCAGCCGCTTGGCTTTATGGAATTTCGTGGCAAAGATAAAGAAGCATGGGATGAACGGAGTCTTGATTTGGCGAAGGCGATTGCCCAACGGGTGGCGCTCTCGCTGGATAACCTTCGTCTCTTTGAACGCGCCCAACTCGCCGTCACCCGTGAACAAATCGCCAACCAAATCGCCACTATTTTGCAATCGAAAAATGACGTTGATTCGCTCGTCACCGCCGCTACCGAAACCTTCCAACAAGCGCTCGGTGCCACCCGTGCCAGCGTTCGCTTGGGCGTTTTCGATACGCTTGATGAGGGGAAAGGGTAGGGTGCCATGCTTCGTATTATTGCCTCGCTACCACTCCGCCTGAAGATTTTCTTGGGGTTGATTCTTGCCTCAATTGCGGTGATCCTCCCTGCCAGCTATTCGGCAAACGAATACCGCCGTGCCGTCCAGCCAATCTCTGGGATACTCACACAGTCCCTCGCCAACCAACGCTCAGATTTGATGACTACTATTGCCACAAGCTCACAGCTTGCCCTGCGCACGCTTGCCAACGATCCGCTCCTCATCTTTTCCATCAATGGTTTTGCCGTCGCGCAGCAGTCTTCTGAATTCCAAATCAAGGGCATGTTTCAGCGCATTTTGAACGCTGATCCTAGCATTCGGCAAATGCGCTTTCTCAATACCTTTGGGCGGGCGTTGGTGTCTGTTCCTAGCACAAGCGATGAGTCCGATATTGAATTTCCTGTCATTAATGATTATCTCCGCCCCTCGGCAGCAACCTCTGGTCGCCTTTATGTCGGTCCGCTGCGGGGAACAGATGCCCCCGAACTGACCTATGCCATTGCCGTGCGGGGGCAGGAAACCTCTCTGGGCTATCTCGTCATGCGCATTGATCCATCGGGGAGTGCTGACCCACTCTTGCCCAGCCTATATTCCAGCTTGCGCCCGCAAATACTAGAGACGGGGACGATCATTTTCTACCTTCTCCGCTCAGATGGCACAGTAGAATCGCCCTTTGCCGAGATCATCGGCTCGGCGTCGGATGCTGCACAGCGGGCGCGAACGCTGCTTGCCGGCGAGACAAGCAGCGCCCGTGAATATGTCAGCCCCATCATCAACCGTTCGGTGACTGGCTACATCATCCCGCTCACAGCGCTCAACCGAACGCTTGTTGCCGAGGCACAGTTGATCCGCCTCGGCGTTGAAGAAGATACTGGGCGCTTTTTGCTGACGCTTGGGGTGTTGGTCATTGGCAGTTTGCTCCTTCTCATCTTTGTTGGCGGTTTCTTTGAGACGTTGGTTATTCAGCCCATGAAGCGCTTGCTCGCCATGAGCTTTCGGGCAGCGCGTGGCGAACGGATTACCATTCCCACAAATGCTCCCACCGATGAAGTGGGATCGGTCATGCGCTCGATTGGTGCTCTAACAACGCTTGCTCGCCAAGACATTACCGCCCTTGAAGCGCGTGTGGAAGAACGAACTCGTGATATTCAGGCAACCCGTGATATTGGGGCAATCCTCTCCAACATTCGTGATGTGGACACCATTTTACGGCGCGTGGTTGATCTGATTCGAGAGCGCTTTGAAAGCATTTACCACGCCCAAGTCTTTCTGGTTGACCCCACCCGCCAATGGGCGGTGCTGCGTGCCTCAACGGGCGAACCGGGAAAGATGCTCCTCGAACGCGGTCACCGCCTTGCCGTTGGTAGTGTCAGCGTCATTGGACGGACAACCTCCGAGGCACAGCCGACCATTGCCCGTGACACCTCGCGGGACGCCGTTCACCGGATGAACGAACTGCTCCCCGAAACACGGGCAGAGTTGGCGCTCCCTCTTCGTGCTGCCGAAGGGGTGATTGGGGCGCTTGATCTTCAGAGCAAGCGCGTAGACGTGTTTTCCGACCAAGACATTGTGCTGTTCCAGAGCATCGCTGATCAACTCACCATTGCCCTGACGAACGCCCAGTTGTTCCAAGAATCGCAAACGCGCTTGATAGAAATTGAGCAGTTGAACCGCCGTCTGCTTGGCGAGGCATGGCGGGGCTATGCCAACACCCGCCAACGGGCGGTGGGCGGCGGCAATCAGATTGTCCCGAAAGAAGAAGCGTGGTCGGATATTCAACGGCAGGCGGTGGAGACGAAAACACTTGTAGAGCGTCTCATTGGGGATAACATGACCTTTGCCGTGCCTGTCATGCTCCGCGATCAGGTTTTTGGGGCGGTAGAATGGACAGTGCCACAGATCAGCTATAATGAAAACACGCGGCTTTTGGCGTGGGAACTTGCTGGACGTTTGGCAGTGAGCGCCGATAACGCCCGCCTTTTGGAACAATCGCAGCGCTTTGCCGCCCGTGAGCGCATGGTCAGCGATATTACGAACAAGCTCGTCCAG